>CAMBUD010000015.1 GCA_945871035.1 Planctomicrobium piriforme
CCGGCCACTCGCATCCTGGGCTTTTCGCGCACCCCAATGACAGACGACGCCTGGCGGACAAGCCTGCGCGAGACAACATCGCAACACGCCGGCGGAGAACCGTTTAGCGAAACAGCCTGGCAGGAATTTGCTGCCACTCTTACCTACCAGCAGGGCGACATCGCAAATGCCGCCGATTTTGAATCACTCAAGCAGCGGCTCACAGCGATCGAAGGCGATGGGTCTGCAACGCGGGTCTACTATCTGGCCACCGCTCCGCAGTTCTATGCGCCCATCGTCAGAGCCCTCGGAGCTATTGGCATGGCGACGGAGACCGATGGGCCGCGACGCATCGTTGTGGAAAAACCTTTCGGCACCGATCTCTCCACGGCCAGAACACTCAACGACAAACTGCACGCGGTCTTTGATGAAAGCCAGATCTACCGCATCGACCACTATCTCGGAAAGGAGTCGGTGCAAAATATAATTGCCCTCCGTTTCGCCAACACGATCTTCGAGCCGGTGTGGAACCGTCGCTACATCGACCACGTACAGATCACTGTAGCCGAGGAAGTGCCTGTCGGACGGAGGGGACCTTACTACGAATCGGCTGGCGTTTTGCGGGATATGTTTCAAAACCATCTGCTGCAATTACTGATGGTGACCGCCATGGAAGCGCCGGTGCGATTCAACGCCATCGCGGTGCGGAATGAAAAAGTGAAGGTGCTCGATGCTATTCGTTCGCTCGACTTAGGCGAGGTGGCGGGGGCAGGCTTGCGCGGCCAATACCGGGGTTATCTCGCGGAGCCTGGTGTGGCAGCCGACAGCCAGACAGCCACGTTTGGCGCTCTGCGTCTTGAGGTCGACAACTGGCGATGGCAGGGGGTTCCATTCTATCTTCGCAGTGGCAAGGCGATGAGCTGCCGCACAACGCAGATTGTGATTGCGTTTCGGCAACCGCCGCTGGAACTCTTCGCCGGAGGCAAGCACAGCAGCCACCGGGAAGCCAATCGGCTTGTGATTCAGATCCAACCGGCAGAGGGAATCCAACTCCACTTCCACACCAAGGTGCCGGGTGACGGCATGCGATTGCGGCTGACCGACCTCGATTTTAGCTATTCGCGCGAGTTTCACGGCCGAATTCCAGAGGCCTACGAGCCGCTGCTGCTGGATGTCATGACCGGCGACGCAAGCCTCTTTGCCCGTTCGGATGAAGTCGAGAAATCGTGGGAGATCATCGACCCATTTGTGCGGGCGTGGAGTTCGGTCGACATGCCGACCATCGACGCCTATGAGCCTGGTGACTGGGGCCCGCTTTCGAGCACTGAGTGGATGGAAGCTCAGGGCCGCACATGGTTTGATGTGTGTCCTATCCTGACCTGATCGCTTTTTTGTGCAATTCTATTACGACGAGGACAACCGCATGCAGACTCTGGAGAACAACGCGGCTCTCGACGCGGCTCTCGCAAACCATTCTCTCTCCATTGGGGGCGTGGTGCTTGAGTCGCCAGTCGTGCAGGCGGCCCTCTCTGGCTACAGCGACCGAGCCATGCGGGTGCTCGCCCGGCGGCATGGAGCCGCCTATGCGTTGTGCGAAGTGCTGCTGGATATCTTTGTGGCCGTGGTCGGCACCAACAGCCGGAACTTGGCCAAGATCGCGGTGGCCGATGAAGAGCATCCTGTAGGCGGTCAATTGATGGGAGCCAATCCCGATGACTTTGCCCCAGCCGCGCGGCGTTTGGTAGAGGCTGGCTTTGACTGCATCGACATCAACTTCGGCTGCCCCGTGAAGAAGGTGCTCGGTCGCTGCCGTGGCGGTTACCTCCTGGGGGTGCCAGAAACGGCTTTGGAAATTGTTTCTCGGGTGCGAGAGGCCGTGCCCGCGCACGTGCCGGTTACGCTCAAGATGCGTCGCGGCATCGACGACTCTTCCAAGAGCCTAGAAAACTTCTGGCGGATTTTTGATGGTGCCTTCGATCGCGGCGTTGCGGCGATCACTGTTCACGGCCGCAGCGTGGAGCAGAAATATGTGGGCCCTAGCAACTGGGATTTTTTGGCGGCGGTGAAGCGGCATGCGGGCCAGCGTATCGTGATCGGTTCGGGCGATCTGTTTTCGGCCGAAGCATGCGTGGCAATGCTGGCTCGCACCGGCGTCGATGGAGTGAGCATTGCCCGGGGGGCGATCGGTAATCCGTGGATTTTCCCGCAGACACTGGCACTTCTCGCCGGTGAGCCCGCTCTGCCACCGCCAACAATTTACCAACAGCGCGACGTGCTGAGAGAGCATTTTAAACTGTCTGAGCAACTGCACGGCGAGGATCGCGCCGGTCGTGTGATGCGAAAATTTGCTATTAAGTATGCCCGGCTGCATCCAGAGTATTTGCCGGTGCGCAGCAGCTATGTTGCTGTCAAAACAAATGCTGAATGGCAGGCTGTTCTCGACCGCTGGTATGCCGTTGATGGAGCGGGTCGCGCCGGTGATCTCGACAGAGATGAAACGACCGAATGCGCCTAGGCGTGCGTGCGTGGCTATTCGAGGCCAGAGGCCTCTGCTGCGAATCCGTTGGGCCCCGGCAGATTGTCGTCCCGCAGCGCCTGTTTAATTTCCGACAGAACACCAGCATCAGTTTCAATCAGCAGTTGTGCGCGCAGTGCACTTTCTGCGCGTGGTGCAACGCTCCCGTCAGCGCGTCTCCATTGCCCCAACGCCCACGCTATCGCACCCCGTACGACTGCCGCGGAATCGCCGAGCGATGTGAGCAGCACACCGATAGCGACGGCGTCGAGCGAATGGCCCGTGTTCGCCAAATTCCCCATCGCGATCGCAGCCGATCGTAGAAGGCCCTGACGCTTGGCCCGCAGCAGTGGAGAACCTTTGAAGCGACTGCGAAAAGCTGCTTCGTCGAGAGAGAGAAGATCTAGTAGCGACAGCGTGGTTACAGTTTCTCGTGGCACGAATGCTGGTTCATTTGAAACTGGTGCACGACGGTTCCACGGACAAACATCCTGGCAGATGTCGCAACCAAAAACCCAGTTGCCCATAGCGAGTCGCAGATTGACGGGGAGTGGCCCGTGATCCTCGATGGTGAGCGCACTGATGCATTTATTGGCATCAAGCACGCGGGGTGCTACGAATGCGCCAGTTGGACAGGCATCAAGACAGGCCGTGCAAGTGCCACAATGATCGGTCATGAGCGGGGCATCTACCGGTAAAATAAGATCAGTCAGCAATGCACTCAGAAAGAAAAAGCTACCCGCATCAGGGTCAATGAGCATCGTGTTTTTGCCAAACCAACCCAGTCCAGCGGCCCAGCCAAATTCGCGTTCAGCCAGTGGTGCGGAATCAACAACGCCCACCGTTAGGCATTTGGGCGCAGCCGCTTTGAGCCACGTGCCGAGTGAGTTGACTCTCCTGCGCAACAAATCGTGATAATCATCACCCCATGCGTAACGCGATACCCTTCCCTGTTCGGCCTGACAGCGTTCGGGGGGAACTGTTGAATAGTCGGTCGCTAACACGATCACGCTACGAGCGTCTTTCAGCAAGGTGCTGGGATCGGCGCGGAGTTTTTCATGGCGTCTGAGCCACTGCTCCATCACGCCGGCAAACCCCTGATCAAGCCAGTCTCGAAACACATCTTGCCGTAGTGGTGGCTCAACCGCCGCAATGCCGAGCCGCGAAAAACCGAGTCTTTTTGACTCAGCGCGTAGGTTTTGTACCAGTAAATGAATGGCGTTCTCAGAGCGGCCATCGAGAAAAGAGTCGGAGTTCATCACCGGCACAAGCAGCAAACGGGTAGATCGGGAGGTTTAGGGGTAGTGTCTGGATTTTGGTCGGACGCTACCGAAGAGAAGTGATCTGGATTCAGCAGAGGAAGTCGCTATTGTTTCGAATCGTATTATCCAGTTCACCGGGATATTTCCCACCCCCCGCCTTTTCGCGGAGAGCCAATTCAGTGTCGCACAAATATTTTCGAAACGCAGGCTTTGAGCCACGCATTCATAAAATGATTTTTCGACAACACACTTCATATCTTTTCCTGACAACAGCCGCATTGGCGATTCTCGCGCTGTTGAGTCTTGCTGGTTGTCAGACCCCGACGCAGACGGCAGCACCGGCCTATGGAACAGTTCCTCCGCCTGCAACCGGCATGGTCGGTCAACCGGCACCTTACGGTAGCTGGGCGACCGCACCGCAAGGCGCCGCTTATCCACCGGCACCGTCCGCCACTCCTATGCCCGGCCCAGCTACGACGTGGCAGGGTGCTGCTCCTGCTACTCCGCCTGCTGCTCCGCCTGCAAACACCTGGAGTTGGTCGCAGTCGGGCTCGCAAACGGCTCCTCCCTCATTTCAAAACGGAACGCAGCCGCCCAATCAGTACCAGCAAAGTATTTCGAATCCAGCGCAGCAGCCCGGCAATCCAGCGCAGCAGCCCGGCAATCCGGCGCAGCAGCCCGGCAATCCAGCGCAGGGCCAAGCGCAGCAACCGCTGAATCAAGCGCAGCCGCCGCTCAATCAAGCGCAGCCGCCGCTCAATCAAGCGCAGCAGCCGCCCAATCAATACCAGCAACCTCAGCAAGGGTTCAATAATCAGGTGCAACAATACAGCGGCCAGTTGCAGCAGAATCTTCAAGGACAACAACAGCAACTCAATAATCAGTATCAGCAAGCCTCACAGCAGGCCACAAATCAGATGCAACAAGCTCTGCCGCAGTATCCCACTGGACAGCAGCCGCAAACAGCCAACGGCAATTGGTGGCCCTTCAGCAATACCAGCGCCATGCCACCAGCCCGCACCACCCCAATGCCTACAGCCCGCTACTAGTGCAACGGCCACAACGTCGTAGACCCTTGAATGCGGTTGGGTGGAAAAGAGTTCGCGCACCACGCTCAAGATCTCTCGATTTTAAAGCTTGTGCCTTGAATGAGTGGAGTAAGATTCGGTAATCGATTCTGAATCACTACACTATTCTCTGTCGCCCGTTCCTCTGTTGTGCACGAGTGATGGGTAAGTTTGTTTTGGAGGTGCTTGCGAGATGTTTGGCTGGTTAGCAGGCTTTGCGCCGGGATTACGTTCGGCAATCAACGCCAAAACCTGGCGCACAGTGCGGAGCATCGAGGCCCTTGCACCCTCGATGGAATCACTCAATGACTTGGCGATCAAGCGACTGGGCCGCTCGCTGGCCTACCGTGCCAAGGCAGGTGAACCGATCGACTCGTTGTTAGTCGAGAGTTTTGCTGTTACCCGTGAAGCAGGTCGGCGCACAATCAGCATGCGGCATTATGACGTGCAGTTACTCGCCGGAGTGGCGCTGGTGCACGGTGCAATTGTCGAGATGCAAACCGGTGAAGGTAAGACGCTCGTTGCCACGCTGCCCCTTGTGCTCTACGCGCTTGCCGGCCGCGGCGCGCACCTAGCCACGGTGAATGATTATCTGGCAAGACGTGACGCCGAGTGGATGGAGCCCATTTACAACACGTTAGGGCTCAAGGTTGGAGTTGTGGAATCGCAGATGGATTTCGACTCACGACGCAATGCCTATGCCAGTGATGTAACCTATGGCACAGCCAAGGAATTTGGTTTTGACTTCCTCAAGGACCGCCTGATGGGTCGGGAAATCGCCGAGGGCCGCAGCGACCTAGGGGCCATGCTTACAGGTACATCGACGGGCGGCGGCACGAAGCTCCTGCAAAGGCCATTTTGGTTTGCGTTGGTTGATGAAGCGGATAACGTACTCATCGACGAGGCTCGTACCCCTCTGATCATCGCATCGCCTCCCGGTGATGCGCAGGCCGTACAGCAGGCGCTGTTTCGATTTTCCGCTACAGTCGCCACGACGCTTGAGTCTGCGGAGGATTTTGAATACGACGTTCAAAAGCAGACGTGTGAACTGTTGGGCCGTGGCCGCAGTCGCGTGCGGGCTTTAGAGCGTCCGTCAGAACTCGAATCTGTGAGCCTACTCGAGATTTATGAGGCAGTTGAGCGTGCTGTTCGCGCCCGCAAGGCCTTCATTCGTGATCGGCAATATGTGGTGCGTGATGGCAAGATCGTGATCATCGATGAGTTCACAGGACGTGCGGCAGAGGGACGCAAGTGGCGGGACGGCCTCCACCAGGCAGTGGAGGCAAAGGAAGAACTGGAAGCCACCGTTCCGTCGGGGCATGCGGCCAGGATCACGATTCAAGATCTTTTTGCACGGTGGCCACATTTGGCAGGCATGACTGGTACGATCGCCACGAGTTCGCGCGAGATCATTCGGACGTATGACGTGGCGGTGGATGCTGTGCCGACTAATCGCCCCGCCGTTCGTGAAAGACTCTCTGCAATAGTCTGTGCTCATTATGCTGAAAAAGTGAAACGCATTGTTGCCGAAGTGCAGGAAATGCACGCCAGAGGCAGGCCGGTGCTGATTGGCACCCGTTCAATCGATAAGTCAGAGGACATCTCGCGTTTACTCGAAGCCATTGGTTTGCCCCATACGGTGCTCAATGCCAGACAGATCGAGAAGGAAGCGGAGATCATTGCTCAGGCTGGCCAATGCGGTCAAATTACGGTTTCAACAAACATGGCTGGCCGTGGAACCGATATCAAACTCGGTGACAACGTAGCCGCAAGCGGCGGACTGCATGTTATCTGTACCGAGCTACACGACTCCGCGCGGATTGACCGTCAGCTTGTGGGTCGCTGTGGCCGACAAGGTGATCCTGGCACCTGGCGGCAGTATGTGGCAACGGATGACGAAATTCTGATCTCAGGATATGGCCCCAAACGAGCTAAACGCATAGCCGCTCGACTGTTGTCGCGGCTATCGGGAAACCCGGATCAGTTACTTGCGGTCTTCAAGCGTGCGCAACAACGAGTGGAGTCGAGGCATGTGCGGCAGCGACGTTTGCTGGAGTACATGGAGCGGCAACGAGCGGAGTCACACATCCAGATGAGTCAGGATCCGTATCTCGATGCAGCCTCATAGCAGCGCTCTTGCCAACGACTGAATGCAACCGTTTCGGCCGTTGAACCAATAGCCAGAGGCTTTGACGTTGACTCGCCGAGCCATCTATGTGACCTTATTTCTGAGGTGTGCCAAATGCTGCGATGGTTGAGAGTCAGTGCGATTGCGAATGTTTCATCGGCATTTTTTTTTGCCGTTGCGATCTTCTCGGCGGCTGCGTGTAGTCGTACTGCAGCGCAGGATGCCGTGGCGAATGAAGTGCTTGCTGAGACGGAAAGCCCACCGGCTATAGTAAAGCCGGACGTCGTCAAGCCGGCGCCACCACCGACTCTTGCTGAGAACGCGCCTGCTGCTGACGGCACAGTGTCGGTTGTTGTTGAGCCAGTTCGTGAGGCGTCACCGCCATCTCCGCCGCAGGCACCTACCACACAGCCTGTAGCGAGTGCCGCTGCGGATCTTTTATCCCGAGCATTTGAGCCGATTGATGCGAGTGTAACACGCTTGATTGACAGGACGACTGTAGGTGCAGGCACCAGTAGTAACTCTTTGTTTTATAGCCGCCCGCTATCGCTGCTGGAGGCACTTGAGCGATCCGGTGATAGGGCTCGAAGGCTCTGGATCACACAGTCGTATTGGAAGGTCTCGACCGAGTTTGCGATGGTTCGCTGGGCTGCTGAATCGATCAATAGGCTCGAGTTAATTGCACCGGGCGGCGATCCACACGATCGTGCCGCCCTCGATGTGGCAGTAGCCGCTGCGACGGCTGATTTGGCCGATGCACGGGCCGAATTGATTGCTGCCCAACAGGGGTTGGTCGATCTTGTGAGGCTGCCGATTGGTGAGCCACTTCCTTGGCCTGTTGATCGTCCCCTAGTCGGTCCGTACCAGACTCATTTTGATGCGATCTTTGCCACGCGTCCGGCCACCGGGAGGATCCGTGCTATCGATCGCATGTTGCCCAGCAAGCACGAGGCACTGGAGTCACGGGCGGCAGCTGTGATTGCCGCAGATACAGCGATGCAGATGACTGAAACCGATCATGCCAAGGCTAAGCGGCCGATTGAGTCGGTGCTAGCGGCGCATGCAGCGCTCGTGGGGCAACAGCGGGAGTTCATAAAAGTGATGAGAGCCTACAACATCGACATCGCCGAATATGTGATGGCCGTGGCCGATTTAACGGTGTCAGACGATCGTTTTGTATCGATGCTTATCGCCACGCCGATACAGTGGCGGGCCTCCAGCGGTGCGCCATTCGTGCCGCCGGTGCCCCCGATTGGAGCGACTGGCCAGAATGGTTCACCTGCCGATGGCATTCAGCCCTAATATTCAGTCGCATATGGTTTTACAGCCGCCGCCCTTGCTCATCGGGCCTGTGGTAGTGGATCCACCGGTGCTACAAGCTCCTATGGCCGGCTATACAAATTATGCTTTTCGGCAGGTTGTACGTGAGTTTGGCGGAGCGGGTCTCCTCGCCACCGAAATGATTGCGGCACGCAGTGCCATGTGGTTGGAGACGCATCGCGGTGAGCATCCAGACAGGCTTTGGGGGGTGCGAGACGAGGCCCGTCCGTTAGCCGTACAGATGTGGGATAACGACCCTGATAATCTTGCGAAAGTTGGAAAAAGATTAGCAAAAGATTTTCAGGTGAGTGTTGTCGATTTAAATTTTGGCTGCCCAGTCAGGCAGGTAACAGAAAAAGCACAGAGTGGCTCTTGGCTTCTTCGCGATCCGGAGCGAGTGGGAGTGATCGTCAAACGCGTCGTGGATGCCTGCGACGGGGTGCCGGTGACGGCTAAGATTCGTTTGGGCTGCGCCGACTCCTGCCGCACGGCCGTTGAAGTGGCGCAGCGCATCGAAGAAGCCGGAGCAGCTTGTCTGACGGTGCACGGGCGAGTGGCATCGCAATTTTTTTCAGGACGAGCAGATTGGGAAGCAATCGCCGAAGTGAAACGAAGGGTTTCGCGGATGCCGATCGTGGGCAATGGCGACATTGATTCAGCCGAGACAGCAGTTGCTTGCTTGCGTGAGTACGGTGTTGATGGAGTGATGATCGCAAGGGAGTCCCTGTCCCGCCCGTGGATTTTTGCACAAGTAGCAGCGCTGTTGCGAGGCGAACCCAAGCCCCCTGATCCGTCAATGGATGAACAGCGTGAATTGGTGCTCCACCATTACGATCTTGTCTGCAAACGCTTTGGAGTGGATCGCGGCACACTGTTGATGCGAAAGTTTGCCTGCTCTTATGCACAGGGTTTGCCCGGCGCGCGGGAGTTTCGCGGCCGGGTGTCGCGAGTGTTAACGCACGAGGAGTTTTTAGATGTTATGCGCACCAGTTTTCCCTCCCGCGCAGCGGCCGCTGATTGAGCAAACTGAAGCGAAACTTCCACAAAGACTGCGGTATTCCGACATTCCTTTGTCTGCTCCATTGACGCGCAGTAAATCCCCAGCGACTTTTCGCAGGCCTGCTTGTCAAAAATCATATTTCTCCTATAGTAAAGGCATGAACAACGCATGTTTCCCCCCACATAACAGGTCTTCCGATGCCGCCCTCATCAATCTGTTGCGGGCAAAAAATGGGCTTTGTGTCAGTGATCTTGCCCAGTCGCTCGGAGTGACAGCAACTGCCGTTCGACAGCGACTGGAGCGATTGATGCGGGGAGGAATAGTGGGCCGTAAGAGCCTGCTGCAAGCGCGTGGACGGCCAACCCACGCTTACGACCTTACGGAAAAAGGGCTGCGCAGCGGCAGCGACAACTTTCGCGATTTGGCCCTGGTGCTTTGGAATGAAGTTCGAAGCGTAAAAGAACCTTCCGTTCGGAAAGGACTTCTCGCTCGCATCGGTTCAGCTATGGCAGGCATGTATCGAGACCGTATTTCAGGTTCGTCAGTCGGAGAACGGTTGGAAAGCGTCGCTGCATTATTGCGCGAGCGGCACTTCCCCTGCGACACGAGCATTTCTTCTGAGAATTCAGCAAAACCGCTGGCTGTTCTGACCACCTATTCCTGCCCGTATCCAGAATTGGCAGAACAGGATCGCGGCATCTGTGCCTCAGAACGAATCATGTTGCAGGAACTCGTTGGATCGTCAGTACAACTGTCGGAGTGCCGGCTTGACGGATCTTCGTGTTGCCGTTTTACGGCCAGCGAAACCCTTTTAGTCGGTCCCCCCATCGATGGCTCTTGAAATAGTTCTTCAGCAAGAATTGAATGCGAGAATTGAATGCTCTGTGGTTTTGTCCATTTGCAACAGTTTTTGTACGACAATACTGCAACCACTGTAAAGGAAAGTGCTCCCCATGACTCAGCCTTGGATTGAAGGACGGTTTGAAGAAAATATGGTGCTGACAACCATTGAGCAGGCCATCAATTGGGCCCGCCAGTCGAGCATCTGGCCAATGACATTTGGCTTGGCATGCTGTGCCATTGAAATGATGGCTGCCGGTGCCAGTCGCTACGACATGGACCGCTTCGGTGCCGGTGCCTTCCGCGCTTCTCCTCGACAGGCCGACCTCATGATTGTGGCCGGTACCGTGACCTATAAAATGGCGAGTCGCGTGCGGCGGCTCTACAATTTAATGCCAGACCCAAAATACGTCATTGCCATGGGTGCCTGCACGACTGGTGGCGGACCCTATTTTAAATGGGGTTATCATGTTGTGAAGGGTGTCGATTTGGTGGTGCCGGTAGATGTTTATGTTCCCGGCTGTCCACCGCGACCCGAAAGTCTGCTCGAGGGTTTGATGCGGATTCAAGACAAAATTGTTGGCCAGCGCATTGCCAAGCGAGTTGGCGCAACGGGCAAGGTCAACGATGAACTCCCGGTTCCGCATCATTCAGGCTATGTGTCGCTGCCGACGGACCAGAGCGCACTCGTATTCGATCACCAAAAGGTGCCGAGTTAACCGGAAAAATAGACTCCACCGGTAGGCAGACTGTCAACCAGATACGTTCTCTAAGATACGTTTCCTAAGAAAAGCAGAGAAGAAAAGATAATGGAAAAGTTAGTGATTTCTGGACTGCACGTCGCAGTGGATGGATTTGAAATTCTCAAAGGCGTCGATCTTGAAATCGGCCGTGGTGAGATTCATGCGTTGATGGGCCCCAATGGCTCCGGCAAGAGCACTCTTGGTTTCGCTATCATGGGCCACCCATCGTACGAGGTTACCGCCGGAACAATTGAATTAGTTGATGAAAATGGCACGCGTCATGATGTGCGCGAAATGCAACCCGACCAGCGTGCCCGAGCCGGTATTTTCTTGGCCTTCCAGCGGCCGATGGCGATCCCCGGCGTGCGGCTCGCAGATTTTCTCCGCCATGCGGTCACAAACATTCGCAACCCCGATCGCAAGGAAGGGCATGAGCTTTTGCCCATGCGCGAGTTTCGCACCCAGCTAAAGGCGAAAATGTCAGAACTCGAAATGGACTCTGATTTTGCCCGTCGCTATGTCAACGATGGCTTCTCGGGTGGGGAGATGAAGAGGGCAGAGATTCTTCAATTGGCAATGCTGAGGCCCCGATTTGCCGTGCTCGACGAAACCGACAGCGGTCTTGATGCTGATGCAGTGCGCCTCGCCAGCCAGAGCATTGCGAAAATCGGTGGCCCCGACATGGGGATATTAATTATCACCCATCACGAACAACTCCTCGAACACAACATCCCGCACCGCACGCATGTGATGCTTGGCGGTCGCATTGTCGAGTCGGCTGGACCAGAGTTAGCTGCTGAACTCCACAAGCGTGGCTACGAACGCATCCGCGCTGCCTATCCGGAGGCAGCAGCTGACGAACAGGCCATGGCGACTCCAACGCACGCAGTCCACCAGACCGCCTCGGTCTAAGCTAGAACGATCCAATGCAATCTCGTTACTACAATCTTGAATCAGAGTTAAAAAATCGATAGATCAACGCTTCGACAGGAGAAATGACCATGGCCATCGGATTGAACGACTCAACTTTACAGGAGTCCTCCACGCTCGCTCTCGGCGAGATTAATAAGTATGACTTTCATACCGATTCGCCGGCCGTTTTCAAGGCGAGTAGAGGGCTTAGCGCCGAGATCGTCTCGCAGATTTCAGAGATGAAAAAAGAGCCGCAGTGGATGCGCGACTTTCGGCTTCAGTCGCTCGCAATCTTTAACAGTAAGCAGATGCCTTGTTGGGGCGGCGATATTGGCATCGATTTTCAAAACATCTACTACTATCTCAAGCCAGCAGAACACCAGGGAAAGACGTGGGAAGATGTGCCCAGCGAGATTAAGAAGACGTTTGAGCGACTGGGAATTCCCGAGGCCGAACGAAAATACCTCTCTGGCGTGAAGGCGCAGTTTGAAAGTGAAGTCGTCTACGGTTCCTTGCAAGAAGATCTTGTTAAAAAAGGCGTTATTTTCACCGATACAGATACGGCAGTCCGCGAATATCCTGATTTGGTGCGCGATTACTTTGCCACCATTATTCCGCCGGCAGATAATAAATTTGCGGCACTCAATTCGGCCGTCTGGTCGGGCGGGTCATTTATCTATGTGCCCAAGGGCGTGAAAATTGAGTTTCCATTGCAGGCCTATTTCCGGATTAACGCTGAAAATATGGGACAGTTTGAACGGACGTTGATCATTGTTGACGAGGGTGCCCAAGTGCATTACGTCGAGGGTTGTACCGCTCCAATGTATTCAACCGAGAGTCTCCACTCGGCCGTGGTTGAGATTGTTGTTAAAAAGCACGCCCGCTGTCGGTACACGACGATCCAGAACTGGGCCAACAACATCTACAACCTCGTGACAAAACGGGCAGTCGCACGCGAAGGAGCGATGATGGAGTGGATCGACGGCAATCTAGGCAGCAGATTGACCATGAAATATCCGTCGGTCTATATGGTTGAGCCAGGCGCACGGGGTGAAATCCTCTCGATAGCGTTTTCCTCGGCGGGCCAGCATCAGGATGCCGGTGCCAAACTCGTGCACGCAGCCCCCAATACCTACGGCCGGATTGTCTCTAAGAGCATTTCCAAAAACGGTGGACGTTCTAGCTACCGCGGGCTCGTGCGAGTGGAGCCGGGGGCGAGAAAAAGCCGCTCCAGTGTTGTCTGCGATGCACTGATACTCGATGACAAAAGTCGCAGCGATACCTATCCGTATATTGAGATTGAGGAGCAGGATGTTACCATCGGCCACGAGGCTAGCGTATCGAAAATCGGCGAGGAGCAACTCTTCTACCTGAAAAGTCGTGGCCTCTCTGAAGCAGAGGCCAGCACGATGATTGTGGGGGGCTTCATCGAACCGTTGGTGAAGGAATTGCCGATGGAATATGCGGTTGAAATGAATCGATTGATCGAACTGCAGATGGAAGGATCCGTGGGGTGAGCTAATTGGCATCACCAAAAAACCATGAGTACAGCCACCGCGCGAGTTCCGACTGCCAGTTCTCTGTTTGACCGCGAGTCCCTTGAACAACTGCTCTTTGCCAGTAAGTCTGCTACCGGTTCGTTGCCAACTTGGGTCGAAGAACGCCGGCGGACTGCGTTTGAACGACTCCAGTCATTGGGCATGCCAGGTCGTCAGGATGAAAATTGGATGCGCACTGATTTGCGACTTTTTAAGTCGCAGGCGTGGGGGCCGCGGCCCGCGACCGCCGTCAATGCACTGCTGCCAGAGGGGCTTCTCGCCACTGCGATTCCTGCCGGAGATACAACGGCGGAACCTTTTTTTGAAGAGACGCCGCAAGCCGTGGTAGCTCCCACGCTGGCTGGCAGAATGCTATCGCTTGACGGTCACGTCCGTCAGGTTTCGCTCGATCCAACACTCGCCCAGCAAGGGGTGCTCTTTGGTTCAGCTGAGCAATTGCTGGCAGATCACCCAGAGATTTTTGAGCCTCACTGGTTTTCTGTTATTGACTCAAGCGTCGACTGGTTTGCTGCGCTGCACGCGGCTTTTCATACGGCCAGTGCGGTGCTTTATGTGCCTGCCGGCCTGCGGATTGCCGCACCGCTGCACGTGCTCTCTGCGATCAGCCCTGGTGGCGTTGATACCAGCCATGTGCTCGTTGTTCTCGGTGCAGACGCAGAGGCAACGGTGTTTACTGAAACCGCCGGCGGTGGGCCGGTCGGTTCGTTGGGGGGTTTTCATTGTGGTGGCACGGAGATTGTTGTTGGTCCACGGGCTTTGCTACGCATGGTAAACCTGCAAAACTGGAATACGGGAGTTTGGCACTTTGCGAGGCAGAAGGCTGTTGTCCACGAAGATGCCCGTCTGCAGTGGACGCTTGGGGCACTCGGTAGTCGGCTTTCGCAAGTGGCGCAGGACGTGGCCCTTGTCGGCCGTGGAGCGCATGCGCAGGTCAACGGTGTCATGTTTACCGAAGGACGGCAGCAACTCGTCTACAACACCCTGCAGCATCACGAGGCTCCGGAATGCCGCAGCGATCTGCTTTATAAAGGTGCGTTACAGGATCGTTCGCGATTGGTGTGGCGCGGGATGATCAAAGTCGACAAATGTGCACAAAAAACTGATGGATATCAACGCAATGACACGCTCATGCTTTCGCGTGAAGCTCGTGCCGACTCAATTCCAGGACTTGAAATTGAGGCTGACGACGTTCGTTGCACACACGGTGCCACCAGCGGTCGTGTTGATGACGAACAGATCTTTTATGCCCAATCCCGCGGCCTATCGGCCGACGAGGCCGCGCGTCTTGTGGTCGCGGGCTTCTTCCAGCAGGTTTTTGACCGCATCACAATCGTGCCGGTACGCGAGGCGCTTGCCCGGGCAATTAGCAGTCGTATTCGACGTGTGTCGTGACCTGCTTTTGGTGTTTCCAGAGGAGTGAATATGGCCGATTTTGTGCGAGTGGCTGCCGTCAGCGAACTGCCCGACCCCGGTAAACTATTCGTTGAAGTCGATGATGAGATGGTGGCACTGTTTCACGTCGAAGGCTCTTTTTATGCCATCGATGATGTCTGCACGCACGACAGTGGTCCGCTCGTAGATGGTGAGCTCAATGGTTTCAAAATTGCCTGTCCTCGCCACGGAGCAAAATTTGATATTCGTACAGGTTCTGCACTCACCATGCCGGCCGTACGGAGCACGCGTGCCCACGATGTTAAGGTGGAGAATGGCAGCGTGTGGGTACGGCTACGAGCAGTTGGAGTTTTCGACGGTCCGATCAGCCACGCTGGTGCTGGCGCGCATGGGTTCGAAGTCACGCGCAGCAAAATGCTTACAGATGTCGCCGATTCATCAATGCCGACTGCTGCCTTGCAAACTGTTGCCGTGTCGGCGGCTGATTCCGTCCCGGCTTCGTCACTTGTGCTCTGCGAAGATGCTGTAAGAGAGATGCTCAAGGAAGTAAAAGATCCGGAATTATTTGTCAACATAGTCGACCTAGGTTTGATTTACGGCGTCACGCTCTCGCCAACGCTTGATGCTCCGGGTAAACAGCAAGTGGTCATCGCAATGACAATGACAAGTCCGGCCTGTCCAGCAGGTCCGCAGCTTATTGCCGACACAAAGCGAGCCGTTGGAGCGCACGGCGATGTGTCGGCAGTGGAGGTGCGGATTGTGATGGATCCTCCGTGGACACCCGATCGGATGACAGATGCGGCTCGCGATCAGCTCGGTATTTTCTAGTAGTCTTTTGGCGAGCAGATCACTCAAGCAGACAGCGCTCCCCCGTGGGTGGAGGCAATCTACCGTCGCGAGGCTTCTGTGCGGATAGTTCTCTACGAATGGTGTTGCTCTGGCGGGTTGCACACTACAGGCATAGAGAAGAGCCTGAGAGATGTTCAGGGGAGTTCGTCGGCAATCGTTGGAGGGCACGCCCAGAGAATCGCGACAGAGGGCCGTGCAATGCTTGAGTCTCTTGCTCACGATGCGACGAGGGATGCATCGCTTGATATAACCGTGCTCTTGGATGAACGCTGGGATCCTGTTGGTCGTGCGCTCTCATTGCCTGCGTGTGTGCGGGTGAGAAAGGTCTTGGTTGGCACTGAAATCGAAACGCTTTGTGCAGAGGCCGTGCAGGCCGACTGGACGCTGATTGTTGCGCCGGAAACAGCAGGCATCCTGCTGTCGCGCGTGGCTGCTGTGCGGCATGCTGGTGGTCGTGTGGCTGCACCCAGTGAGAAATTTATTGCCCTCGCTACTGACAAACAGGCAACGGTATTAGCGCTGGCTGCTGCCGGGGTGCCCGTGCCCGCCGGTTGCGTGCTTGATGCAACCGAGCCGCTGCCGGCAGGATTTTATCTGCCAGCAGTGCGCAAGGCTCGTGCAAGCGTTGGTTGCGATGGCCTATCGATCGCTCGATCCGCCCTGCCCACATCCACGGCCAAGCAAGATTCGCAACGGGTTGAGGCGTTCATCGAGGGAGTGGCCGTGGGAGTATCTTGCCTGTGCGGTCCGGAGAGTGTTGTGCTTCTGCCACCGGTGCTCCAGCGATTCTCGACCGAAGATGCATTCGATTATCTCGGCGGCAAGCTACCGATTGCCGAGCAGTTACGTTCTCGCGCAGAAGATCTGGCCCGCCGCGCAATTGCTGGTCTAGCTGTTTGCGCACAGGCCGGCGTTGCAAAGCCTATGCGGCAAGCTCCGGTTGTTTCTGGATGGGTAGGAGTCGATATGATTCTTGGGAGACGTGACGATGGCAGTGGAGACAGAGTGCTGGAAGTAAATCCCCGCTTGACAACATCCTTCGTCGGTCTCCGCCATCTATTGAGCAAGAGCCTCGTGCGAGCGATTCTTGATCGTGCGGATGGGCAAGTTGCCACACTTAGAATGGTTGATAGAGCCGACCAGAGCATCGAATTCGATAAGGATGGAGCAGTGCGTTTCGACAATGCAACCACTGAATAAAAACGGAATCATTGAAATCCCTCAGCCTCCTTCGATGGCAAAACCTCGATCGGCTCATCCTCTTTCGATGAGCACGGATCTGATCGCCCTTGATATTGGCGGTGCCAATATCAAGGCAGCAGATGGCCTCGGTTGGGTTGAGAGCAAGTCTTTTGAACTCTGGCGTCATTTCCAAAAACTGCCAGCAGTGATCGAGCATTTCTTAAGCGATGCTCGACCACGGCGAGTGGTTGCTACTATGACCGGCGAAATCGCCGACTGCTATCAATCCCGTCAGGCTGGGGTTCAACACATCATCACTTCTCTGCAAAGTGCCGTGCACGCATTTGATAGAGATGCAGAACCAGAAATCTATCTGGTGGATGGTTCTATCGTTTCGCCAGAAGTTGCTCTGGGTTGCCCACTCCATGCCGCTGGCTGCAACTGGCATGCCGTCGCGCGACTGGCGGCCTCCTACTGTCAAACAGACAAGGCGTTTCTCATCGATATCGGCTCGACAACAACCGACATCGTTGCCATTCTTAACCATGCCCCTGCCCCGCTTGCCTGCAATGATCTGGGGCGCATGAGTGTCGGCGAACTTGTTTATACGGGGATCGAACGCACGCCGATTGCCGCCATTGTTCGATCACTTCCTCTGCACGGATCGCTGCACCCGGTGGCAAGTGAACTCTTTGCCCAATCCCGCGACGTCTGGTTATTACTTGGGGAACTCGACGAGCAGCCGTTTGCCAATGAAACAGCTGACGGTGGGCCAGCCACACGAGAAGCAGCGCGTGTGCGAATGGCTCGCATGTTGCTTGCCGATCCAGACGATGTCTCGATCGACCAGGCAGCAGGAGCAGCCGAGTGGTGCGCCGCGGCACAGAGCCGACAAGTGGCACGGGCGTTGTCTCGTGTCTCCCGCGGCATTGGTTGGCAGCCGACGAGTGTGATCGTTTCCGGTCACGGCGAATGCTTGGCCCGCCGAGCACTCCAACACATCGGCTGGAATGCAAAAATTGTTTCACTACCCGATCAGCTTGGTAGCGATGTATCGCGAGTGGCGCCAGCCCATGCGCTGGCCATGATCGCTAGAGGGTTGCTGGTATGAGCAGTGAAAGTGATGGTGATCGATTGTCTGTCGCGGCCAGCATTTCGGCGACAATGCCCCTGTGCCTGTGGCAATTCGGTCCGCGGGGGAACACTCTGCCTAGCCGCGAGCGACCGCTGATTGTGAAGTACGGTGGCAGCCTGCTCAACCGTAATTGTTGGCCGCTTTTGATGCAAAATCTACTTGATGCGATCGGAAGTCGATCACTCGTCATCATCGTGGGAGGAGGTGCCGTTGTGGATGGACTGCGCACGATTGATCAAGCGGCACCACAGCCGATTGATACCATGCACAGGCTGGCAATCGAAGCGATGGGGCTGACTGCGGCGATGGTTGCACAGGCAGTTGGCTTAGAACTGATCGATGAGTTGGCGACCGAATTAGCGGCCCAACGGACACCACAACGCGCAGTGCTTCATGTGCCAGCGTGGTTGGCATGTGAAAGACATTGTTTGCCGCTACCAGTTGGCTGGCATGTTACTAGCGACTCGATTGCAGCGCACGTGGCGACCGTCAGTGGCTACGATCTGTTACTTGCCAAGAGTGTGCCACCGCCAGCGCATTCTCTTGAATCATGGCGATGGGATAAAATGGCAGACTCGGACTGGGTAGACCCATTCTTTCCGACAGCAGCGGCAACGCTTCAGACGATTACTTGGGCGGCCCCACTGCCTCTTGAGCAATACTGATGTCGCGTCCATCAATTATCCCAACACCAGCCACTGCCGTTGTCAACGGGCGGTTGTGAGGCAAGGGCCTGCGTGTGCGCCCCGGCGAGATCAGCTGACTCATGGATGTTTGTGGCAAATGTCCACGGCTGAAACTGAACCCCACCCGAGGCACTAAGGACCCAGCGACTCCCCTTCTTGATACCACTGGCAATGGTCGGTACAGACGCTGGAACATCGTATGTTGGTATGACAAATTGTTGCTCGTCGAGCAGTGCGCTTAGATCGAGGCCGGCCTGTTTATCAAGTTGGCGGCCCTTAATCAGCGCGGCGACAACTGCTAGATCGACACAGTTGAGCAGTTCCGCAAAAATGGGCTGCTTGTTAGCAAGCTTTTCGTAATGAGTGGTCATGGCTGCGCACCACTTCTCAGCAATTGCATCTTTAGGGGCGTTGCCGCGCTGAATCCCATTATTTTTCAGAACGTCATTCTCCGTTAGACACAGCATTTTTCGGCCACTGATGCGCCATGCCAATTCATCGGGATCGCGTGCAATCGGATCGTAGGAGGCCTCGAGCCAAAATCGCGGCAGCATTGTTCCACTGGCTGCGACGGCAGGCACCATCGACAAATAGCTTGGTAATTCGCGGAGACCGGAAGGCTCAAAACCCATGCCGATCCGTTTCATGCGGTAATCGGCGGCCACAAGCACATGTGCAAAATGACTCCCCGCTGGCACTCCACCGACAGTGATTTTTTGCAATCCAAGAACCGTTTCCATCGAGTGCAACGTAGCGGATGGATCAGAGCCGATCGTTTTTTGGTCGCGGAGAAATGTCCGTAATTTTAAAAGTCCTTCAGGAGTTGGATCGATTGAACAGCGCATACCACCAGCGCGGGCCTCGTCGATCGACCGCAGAGCAATGATGAAATCTTCCAACTGTAAAAGTGGTCGCCGACTTTCCGCAGCCAGAATATTGCCCGCTGCGTCGACCACTGCGGTGCCGGCGGGCCCCGCCAGAATAATGTCGTGCCCTGCCGGATCGACAAAGAGGTGGGTGATTTGCTCAAGACCACCCATAAAAATGACTTCCGCGGGTAGTGGCTTGCCCGCAGTGACAAGCTGATTGATGGTAGCCACCAGTCGGGCGAGTGATACCTTTCGGAGTTCACACGGTTTTTTATTTGCTGCCGGAGCATTTTCTAGCGCCCTGCGCCGCGTTTCGGCTAAGGATTCAAGCACTTTCGGATCCAGATTCTGGATAATGCCATCAGCATCGATCGAGATCCCTCCAACGGCTTGATTACCCAAGCCGCCACCGCCGCCACCGAAGTTTTGTGCATGGCTCGTACCTACCCAGAGGCAAGCGATCAGAGTGCCTGCAATGGTAGTCAGACACATACTGAGCAATACTCGGTAGCGAGGGGCAGTCCAGACGGCCATGGCCATGCTGCAGGCAGGAGGATGTAAACTCATGGAGTCCCTCTCGATTCTTTTGGAGTGACAGGAGTGTCGCACGGGCGGTAAAAATTTGGGCCACACGCAAACACCAATGCTAGTCGGCACCCCTTTTTGCGGCAAACCCGATTGTTTGGGAAAAATGGCCTGCGCGGAAGGGAAAGTCGCTTTGTCGATGATTGGTTGGCTCTGCATTCGCTTGGCTCTAGCCCAAAGAGCGAAGCTTTGTGCATGATAAACAAGGAGAACCCTTATGACAATTTCATCCTATTTGCTGGTGCGGGATCCGGTCGTTGGCCAAAGCATTCTCAATCTCGTAGATGGCGAGCGGGTTTCGCTCGGTCGGGCACCGACCAACCACATCGTTGTTCACGATGAGCGCGCCAGCCGATTTCACGCCGAGATATCGCAAACATCGTCTGGCTGGTCGATCCGCGATTTACAGAGCCGCAACGGCACACTGTTAACTGGCAACCCCATTGAGTCTGATCAGTTGCTAACTGCAGGTGACATTGTAGCAATTGGCCGCGTCGAGATTTTGTTTTGCGAGGGCGATCCACCCACCGACCCGGTTGGCGTGAGCAGTTCTGGCAACGGTACGTCGACTAACGAGATGCCAGCGGATATGGAGCAGTGGCATGCATCCATTACACACCGTCGCACGAAGAGTAGCCTGCTTGAAAATATTCGCGAAACAGCCGGTAGCGTACCCAGGGTCGGCAGAGCGGCTGCCGAACTGTGTCGACTTGCATTTGCTTTGGGTCGTGCGGCTGATTCACGAGCAGTAGCAAAGCTCGCACTTGAATCAGCGATTCAGGGCGTGGGAGCATCGCGGGGCGTTGTGCTCCTGCCGGCAGTGGTTGCAAACCTAATGCAGGCCGATCAGCAGTGCATATCTGCGGAACTACTCGAAAGCGCAGCCGCCTCACCCGAGCCATGGTCGGTTGCTGCGATACCTCGAGGCGTGATAGCCACGGTTCTCAGCAGTGATGAGGCACTGCTTGCAGGGGCTGCGCTGGCCGTGGTCGTGGAAGCTGGTGCGCGGGGGAAAAAAGAAGTGAGACGGTCAAGCATCTCGGCACCAGTGCGTTCCGGTGGAAAGCCGGTGGGGGTTCTGCACCTGGAAGTGGAATCACAAGAGCATGAGGCAACGCCCGATGATCTTGAATTTGTTATGGCGGTGTGCGATGCACTGGGCGTAGCGATTGAAAACCTATTAGCACGTGAGATTCTTTCGACAAAGTTGGCCACTACAGCCGATGAAAATGAACGGCTCAAGCGGCGACTCGGTGATGAATCGCAGATGATTGGATCGAGTTCCACGCTGCAAGCAATCATCAGTCAGATTGCGCGGGTGGCATCGACTAAAGCTACAGTCCTTGTGCGTGGCGAAAGCGGCACAGGCAAGGAACTTGTAGCCCGTGCCATCCATGACGGAAGCGACCGTAATAGTGGCCCTTTTGTCTGCATGAACTGCGCAGCACTCTCGGAAACACTCCTCGAGAGTGAACTTTTCGGGCATGAAAAGGGCGCCTTTACAGGTGCCACAGAGCGGAAGGCCGGAAAATTTGAGGCGGCCCACAAGGGGACGCTGATGCTTGATGAGATTGGGGAAATGGGGTCTGCCATTCAGGCAAAATTTCTTCGCGTGCTCGAGGGACATCCTTTTGAACGCGTTGGTGGCAGCGTTCGTGTTCAAGTTGATGTGCGTGTGGTGGCAGCGACGAATCGTAATCTTGAAGAGGCGGTTGGGGCGGGTGCATTCCGTCGCGATCTCTACTTTCGCCTGAAAGTGGTGGAGATTCTCGTACCGCCATTGCGCAAACGTCCGGAGGACATTGAATCCTTGGCCTATCATTTCCTGCAGCGATTTGCCGGTGAAACAGGGAGGCGGGTGCGCACGTTTACGCCGCTGGCACTCGAGGCAATGCTGGCGTACCACTGGCCGGGTAATATTCGTGAACTCCGTAACTGCATTGAGCGAGCGGTTGTTCTTTCACAGGATGAGCAGATTGATCTCCATGAGTTGGCACTCAGTCAGTTGCCATTATCTTCAGAAACAGGCAGAGGAATTGCTTCGCGGGCGGGCCCATTTGTGCCGACAACAATCGATGAGATGGAGCGGCGTCACGTACTTGCCACGCTCGAAGCGATTGGTGGCAATAAGACGAAAGCTGCAGCGATTCTCGGTATTGAGCGGTCAACGCTCGACAGAAAAATGGCCCGCTGGGTACGCAAGTAGGCTCTGCGTTATATGCCAAAATAGCGTTTCCAAGCCTCGACATCCGCTGGGCTCGGCTCAGGTGGCTTCGCGTCTGGTGGCGTTTGTCGTCGTCGTTTAGCAGATTTTATTTCAGTCAACCAATCCTCGCTCGTGATGGTGCCAGCGCGACGGCGTTTAGCCGCCAACTGCAAGCGACGATCACTCGACACAATGCGCAGGCTCGATGGGGCATTGTCATCTTCGACGAGTTCCTCAATCAGCGAGTCGGCGTCTGGATACTCGCGGGCAAACCAGACACGGATTCCTTTGTGTGTCAGCCGTCCCGGCAAGCCATCAGGTGCCTTGGCAGCATCAAAAACAACAATGGTTTTTTCAGCGTCTGATCCGAGTAGATCGGCAAGCATGTCAAGCAACGCCAGTCGCGATTGTTCGAAGCCCCGCGCGCCGCGTTCTTCACCGAAGACACCTGATGCATGGAGCAGATTGTAGCCGTCAACAATGACTGTCATGAAAAGCCAATGCAGTTGCTAACGATCAACCGAGGCGGTATTTGACGCGACCGGCCACGATTGTAAAGACCGCCCTACCCTTAAGCACCCAGCCCTGAAATGGCGAATTCACGCTCTTGGAACAAAACTTGTCGACATCAACCCGCCAAGAAAGATCGGGATTGATAAGCGTAATGTCCGCAATGGCTCCGGTTCGTAGCGTCCCTCGTGTTACACCCAAGATTTGCGCAGGCAGCAGGCTCATCGCCTCAACGAGCCGGGGCCAGCCGATCCGACCCGTGGCCACGAGTCGAGTGATCGAAAGCCCGAGGGCTGTTTCGAGTCCGAGGATACCAAATGGCGCGCGGTCGATCTCGAGCATCTTCTTTTCCGGTGCATGCGGCGCATGATCGGTGGCGATGCAGTCAATGGCACCGTCAACGAGTCCAGAAATGATGGCCTCAACATCGACGGCTGTGCGCAATGGCGGACTCATCTTTGCATTGGAATCGAAGCCACGCAGGCTCTCATCGGTGAGCGTGAAGTGGTGCGGACAGGCCTCGGCCGTAACGCGTGTGCCGCGTGCTTTTGCAGCGCGAATGAGTTCTACGCCTCTGGCGGTTGAAACATGCATGACGTGCAGCCGTCCGCCGGTCACCTCAGCAAGTGCGATGTCTCGTCCAATCATTACTTCCTCTGCTGCGGCGGGCATTCCAGTCAGGCCTAGCACGAGTGACACCAGACCTTCGTGCATCACGCCACCGCGAGAAAGTTCGAGCACCTCTTCGTGTGCAAAGATTGGTTTGTCAAACATGCGGCAGTATTCAAATGCTCGACGCATGAGCTCGGCATCATAGATTGGCGCACCATCGTCACTAAAAGCTACGGCTCCTGCCTCAACGAGTTGACCAATTTCGGCCAGCTCCTTTCCCTCTCGATTGCGGCTCACGCAGCCGACGACAAACACGTTGCAAGTGTCGGCCCGAACGGCCTTCTGGTGGATGAATTCAACAGCAGCCTGGGTGTCGATGGGAGGCTCGGTGTTGGGAATGCAGGCAACACTCGTAAAACCACCAGCCAAAGCCGCGCGTGTGCCGGTCTCGATTGTTTCGTCTTCCTCGCGGCCTGGTTCGCGAAGATGCACATGCATATCGATCAACCCGGGGGTGACGATAAGCCCAGTGGCATCAATTGTTTCATCTACTTTTTCATGCGATGACTGCCCAATTGCGAGGATGATTCCATCGCGTACAAGGAGATCGTCGATGCGATCAATCGCCTGCGATGGATCGATGATTCGCCCACCTTGAATCAAGAGCGTACTCATTAAATGCTTCTCCCTGCACCACCCAGCGTAGCGATGCTGTCCGGTCCATTGGACTCACGAGGCCCACAAGTCAGCCAGAGCACGCCCATGCGCACGGCCAATCCGTTTGTAACCTGATCAAGGATCAGTGACTGCGGGCAATCGGCAACATCCGCGGTGACTTCGACTCCGCGATTGATTGGCCCCGGGGCAAGAATGAGAAGATCTTTTTTGGCCCGCTTGAGTCGATCTCCATTCATGGCGTAGAGGTGCGCGTATTCGCGCACCGAGGGAAAGGGACGCGTATTCTGTCGCTCAAACTGGATGCGGAGCAGATTGAGCACATCACACCGCGGCACAATCGCATCCAGATCGTGTGACACTTCCACGCCCAGCTCCCGCCAGCGTTGGGAAACAAGTGTGGGTGGGCCACACAGAATCACGTTGGCGCCGAGTTTGAGGAGCCCCCAGAGATTTGACCGTGCAGTGCGGCTATGGGCGATATCGCCCACAAGTCCAACGGTCACGCCCTTCAAGTCACCCAGTCGCTCACGGATGGAGAAAATATCGAGGAGACCTTGAGTGGGATGTTCGTGTGGCCCATCGCCAGCATTGATAACCCCGACGTTGAGCCGTTGAGCCAGCAGATGCGGGGTGCCGGGCGTGCCATGCCGCACGACGACAGCATCTATCCCCATCGCTTCAAGGTTCTTTGCGGTGTCGATGAACGATTCTCCCTTCGAGAGGCTGCTCGTTGAAGTAGAGAAATCGATGACGTCGGCCCCTAATCGTCGAGCAGCCAAGGCAAAACTGGTTCGAGTGCGTGTCGAATTTTCAAAAAATAAATTGACAATCGTACAGCCAGAGAGCACGGCGATCTTTTTGCGACAGCCATCGGTGGCTTGCTTAAAGCGGCCAGCGGTATCGAGCAGCAAACGAATTTCATCAGAGGTGAGACGCTCGATGTCGAGCAAATGTCGGTGCGCCCAGCCCAAAGGAACAACTTCAAACTCACATGCTGCGCGTGCCATTGGTTGAGCTTTCAACCCGGGGGTAAGGACAAAAGATTAGGGACAATGGGGAGGTTTGCTAGGAAACGATCTCATTCTAGCCATCTTTTACGATGGCAAGCAAAGAGGCTGCGCAGTTTACCAGATGCCTCCGCGCATCTTACGGCTGACCTTGCCTCCACTCTGCCACAATTTATACCCTTCGACCAGCCAGTTGCATTCGTGATCACCCCCCGAATGGAAGCACGGGCATGGATAGACGCTGCACCACCTATTCAGATCATTTATTTTCTGCAACTGCCGCACCACAACAATGCTAATGCTACCCATCAACAAAAGCCTTGCGTTCAATCAGACGACGTGTGCTGCGATTGTATGCTTCTGCCTAACTGTTCAAAGCGGATGCACTTCGGCAATCAGCACGGCGGCATTGCGCGAGGCATTACGAGAATCTGTTACCTATTCAAGTGACAGTTCGGCCATGCAGAAGAATCGCACGACCCAAAATGAAGATGCCGCCAAACGTAGCTTGGAAGCCACCACTACCACTGAAGATGACGTGGGTGCCTCTTGTGACACGAGCGACTCCGACCAAGGCACGGGCAGTTCAGAAGCCCATCAGCAGCATTTAACAGCGGCGCTTGATGCGGCCGTTGAGCGACTGTCACAAGTGGGCGGCTTGAACGAAGCGACACAGGCAGCGCTGATCTCGACCCTCGAGGGCACCCAAGCCGATGACTGGCCGGCTGTCATAGATGCTTTTGCATCGTCTTTACAGTCAACGCAGTCAACCGCATCCACAGTAGCTACGCTCACATCACTTCTCGAAAAGCCAGTGGCAGCGGACACCCCCGCTGTATCCCCGACGTTCGTCGAAGATGCCGTCGTGCCTATTCCCGTTATCAAGATCGCAGTCGACGACCAACCTGTGGCCACAAATGTTGCAGAGAAATCGCCAGCGACTCTCGAAAAGCAAATAGCAGGTGTTCAGACAAGCAGTGTGCCGGGCGAAGAAAAGCCAGTCGACGAGAACAAGCAAAGTGATTGTGAAGAAAAGGATCCACCGCGGCCAGCGCTCATTGTGCAAAATCCCTGCTTTGTTTCGCGCGTGAAAGCTTGGGGCGTGCTGGATCGATTTTCCACCGATTGTTTCACGCCTGGCCAGGAGCTGATTGTTTATTTTGAACTCGAAAATCTCTCCTCAAACGACTCAGTAGACGGCCATACAACTACGATTGATACAGTGCTTCGGCTGATCGGACCGGATGACAAACTCGCCCACGAGTGGCGATTTGATCCCATTGCAGAAACCTGCCACTCTCACCGCCACGATTACTTTGCCCGCTATCTCGTGCAGATCCCTGCCGCGGCTTCACAGGGAGCATACCGCCTCGAAATCGCCGTGACGGACGCTGTTGCTGAGAGAACAGTGCAGACGCAGTTGCCTCTGGAAGTTTGCTCTGAGGAGTAACGAGGGGCATCTGTCTGATCGCCGTAACAATAGAAACGCAAGCGATTTCTTCAAGGAGCCGGCAACGGGCGGATGGCTTCCGGTGCGGGTGGTTGCTCAGGGAGGCCAGCCGGCGCCTGAACTGCCGGTGGAAATTCCTCCAGCTGCAGCAGGTCAGCAATCGTGACGGCACTGTTCCAGCGATCAGCCTGCGATTCAACGAAGGCCAATTCTGTTTCGGTGAGAATGCGCTGCGCTTGTAGAAGACTCAGAAACGTCACCTCGCCCTCCGAGTAGAGGGCTTGAGTGAGCGAGACAGTTTCACGGGCTTTTGGCAGGATGTATTCTTCATACCACTCAACCAATCGCTGCGATGTGCGGTAGAGGGCAATGGCTTGTGCTGCCTGCGTGGCGAGGTCGAGTTCGGTTATGCGCAGAGCAGCACGTGATGAGGCGATTTCAGCGCGGGCCGAGCGGATGTTGCCCTGATTGCGATCAAACAGTGGCACAGTCATCATCACCTGAACGAGTCCTTGATCCATCGCCGGAACGCCCACTTGCCGCTGGTAGCCACCCATTAAGTTGATGTTGGGGATAGGCTGCACGGCGGCCCGTTCGAGAGCCCACTGCGCGCGGGCAATATTGGCTTCTGCTGCGCGCGGTGTTGCATTCACTTGGACAACCGACTCCTGTAAGTTTTTGAGATCGAAGCTCGGTAGTTTCTGAAAGAGGTTGGCATCGAGTGTGCCGATATCAACACGAGGCAGGCCGATGGCCGTGGCTAGTTGTCGACGTCCGGTTTCAATGTAAACGGAGGAATTGAGTAGTCTGACCTCTGCGCGGTCGCGTTCGATACTCCAGAAGAGCACATCCGCTTTCGTGCCTTCCCCGGCTTCAGCCAGTTGATGACCGATATCGTACGAACGCTTGGCAATGTCAAATAAGAGTGTGTAGATCACCACACGACGCTGCGACACGAGCAACGAATAGTAACTTTGTCGCACGTCTCGCAGCACATCGAAGCGCGCCCGAATGAACAGGTATTCTGACTGTTGCACTTCTCGGAGAGCGGCTTGCTGTGCTAAGCGTAGCTTGCCGGCTGTGACCAGATCCTGCGCCACCGTCCCGCTCCACTGGCTCTCATTTCCCGCAATCTGCGGTGAAAAACCGGCCATCACAGGATTTGGGTAGAGACGCGCCTGAATGGCCTTGCCACGTGCAGCCTCGATGGCAGCCCGGGCTGATCGCAGCTTGGGATGATTTCGTTCGGCGAGTTCTATGAATTCGGTTAGCCTTTTTGGAGTGGGGCCATGGACCGCCTGCTCGGCAAGATCGTGTGGCACGTCTCCCAGTGGTACGCCTTGCTCACTGATGCGCAGCGGAGCGATCTTTTCAGGCCACTCCTCCGCCCGAATGGGAGGGGTGCACCACGCCCAACTGGCAGCAACAAGGAGGGCGAGAAGAGTCACGGCCGCAAGTGAGCAACGCGGAGGGCGCAACTTTTTGTCATGGCATCGCTGGCTTCTTTGCATGGTATAGAACGATTGGTTGGACGAAGGTATCGCCTGCAAACGGCCACCATAACGCCTTCTTCATAATCGGCAGATCCTGCCTGATTACTAAAGATTAAAACCGCCAACGGGCTTTGGGGATGAAGGCGAACTTTAGGAGATCTGCGGCGATTGTTTTTTTGCACAGGCTTGCCAGCCAAGATTCCGGTAAGCGCCTGCTGTTAAGCAAAAGACCACTCCGGACAAAATCTTTTTTTCTGTCGCTAGGCTACAAGCTAGGCTACAAGAAGACCGTTGAACTTGTGCGTCGGCAATTCACCCGCTAGACCGTCGGCCTAGAAGCAGCAGGCGATTCCAGCGTTGAGCCGCTGATAGGCGGCGGTGCCGGTGTCCTTCAGTTTCAGATTGGCAACGCACGCCGATTCCGGCATAGGTTCATGTTAGGCGATGATTGCATCGATCGGTTTACCGTGGTCGATCGCCAGTCGCTTACGGCCTGGAATTTCGAGTTTGTGAGAATCGAGGCCGAGTTGTTTAAGAATTGTGGCATGAATATCAGTGACGTAGTGTCTGTTTTCTACGGCATGGAAGCCAAGTTCGTCAGTTGCACCGTGCACAAACCCGCGTTTGATACCACCGCCAGCCATCCAGACCGAGAAGGCAAAGACGTGGTGGTCTCGTCCATCGGAGCCCTGCGAGCCGGGAGTACGGCCAAACTCGGTCGCAAAAAGCACGAGTGTCTCGTCGAGGAGACCGCGTCGGTCGAGATCCACCAGCAAGGCACCGATCGGTTGGTCGACTGCGAGTGCAAGCTTCTCATGGTTGGCTTGCAAGCCACTGTGGGCGTCCCATGCCCCAGCACCGCCGCCACCGTGCTGGATCTGGATAAAACGCACGCCACGTTCAATAAATCGCCGTGCCGCGAGTAACTGAGTGCCAAATTCTTTGCAGTGAGGCAGGTCGAGACCGTAAAGACTTTTTGTCTCGGCAGTCTCTTGTGAAAAATCGACCACATCCGGCACACTGCGCTGCATGCGGAACGCCAGTTCGTAGGAGGCTATCCGTGCCGCCGTTTGTGGATCGCTGGGATACTCGATTGCGGTGCGTCCGTTAAGCGACTTCACGAGGTCGAATCCAATGGCTTGAGCCTCACGAGAAAAAGCCTGCTGAGGCTGACCGAAATCAAGTGGATTCTGGGGATCGATCCGCAGCGGTACTGCGTCATGGGCCGGGCCGAGATAGAGGCCGTCTTTTTTATTCCAATACTCTCGGGTACCGATAGAAATGAACTGCGGCAGATTGTCGTTGAGCGAACCCAAGCCGTAGTGCACCCAAGCGCCGAGTGTCGGAAATTCGCCGTCCAGCATATTCCTTCCGGTGTGAAACTGCGTTTGTGCCATGTGATTGCTATCAGACGTCCACATCGAGCGGACAACTGAAATACGATCGATGGTTCGCGCAATATGCGGGAACCAATCGCTGACCTCGATGCCGCTTTCTCCGTGCTTCTTGAATCCAATTTGTAGGGGAAAAAGCGTGTTCCGCTGTTGGCCGTTGGCATCGGGTGCCATTGCGCGTTCGAGTGATAATCTGGCCGGATTTTGCACCGCCGCGTAGGGTGTTTCGCTGATCGTTTTCCCACCGTATTTCGTCACCATCGGCTTAGGATCAAAGCTTTCCAAGTGGCTCACACCGCCGTTCATGAAGAGCCAGATCACCCGCTTTGCCCGGGGGGCAAAATGTGGCTGACCGTTCGGTGGAGTCCACTCAGCACCGGCAGCGAGCCCATCACGATGAAGCATTGCTCCTAGTGCGAGGCCAGTGAACCCCATGCCCAGATCAGCAAGAAACGTGCGTCGCGGTAGATGATTCATGGTGACCGGATAGCCGTGGAGTTTTAGGGAGCATGGCGCACAGTTAGCGCAGCGTTATAAAATCGTTGTGATTGATGAGCGCCCACACAAGATGAGTGTGCGCTCGATGGTTCGCATCGATCAGCGTTTCTCCGGAGGAAAGTTTTTGCCACCCTTCGATTGCCTGCATGCAATCGGCTAGCTCATCTTTCGTCGGAGAACGGTTGAGGAGCAGAATAAAAGCCTGCGCAATAAATCCGGCATCGCCGCCAATGCTTTGGCCAGCGGCATGCAATCGCTTTGTAATCTGTGCGGCGGCATCGTGCACTAACCGGGAGTTTGAAAGGGCCAACGCCTGCTGTGGAACAATGCTCTGCTCGCGCTGATAGCATTCCTTTACGTCAGCGTCGTCAAACATTTTAAGAAATGGATTGCGATCGTTATTGGAATGGAAAAAATAAAGGCTGCGTCGCTTGGAGTCTGCCTGTGCTGTCGGCGGCACGGATGGACCGCCGAACGTGAGATCAAGCGTGCCGGAAAACGCGAGGATCGCATCGCGAATCACCTGTGATTCTAGTCGCATCGCATCGCGTCTCCAGAGCAGTCGGTTGTCAGGATCAAGACCCATGTTTGATTCGGCTCCAAACGAAGACGATGTCATCTGATAGGCGGCAGATGTGACGATTAAGCGGTGCAAGTGCTTCATGCTCCAGCCTTGATCCACAAGTTCACTCGCTAGCCAGTCGAGCAATTCTGGGTGCGATGGAGCGTTGCCCTTGCGACCAAAATCAAAAACGGTGCTCACGAGCGGCCGACCCATGTGGCGCATCCAGATCTGGTTTGCGGCCACGCGTGCAGTGAGCGGATTACGCGGGTCAGTGATCCAAGTAGCCAGCGCCCGACGGCGTCCGGTACTCGTCGCTGGAAATGCCAGCGGCGGATCGTCCGCTGTGGTCGTTCGAAATCGCGTCGTAGACCATTTTGCACCGATGAGCTTGAGTGGCGTGAACAATTCCCCGGGTTCCGCAACGGCAGAACGAGCTTTTTCCAATTCATTGCGAACGCTATCGATTGCTTTTTCGACCTCCTTTTTATCAGCCGGCGTTCGTAGCAGCTGGAGCCGCAGCTTTGCCAAGTTGTGCTGGGCGTGGGCCACGGCTAGCTCGCGCTCAGCTTGCACGGCAAGTTGCGCGGTCTGTTTCATTCGTTCCTGTACGGTTTCGGAAACAGGAGCCACCGCGTCACTCACTTCCCAGCCCAATCGGGTTGCCGCTGCACGCCGTTCAATGCTGTGTTTTTCGGCAAGGGCAATGTCTACCGCTCGCTGATAGACACCCACTTCAAGCTCGAGCGAATCAACTGCCGTTTGGGCTATTGCCTGAGCGTGATGATGGGGAACCACGGTCGACTCTGCAGCAGGCTCGATCGCCTGCTGCGGATCAACGGCTAACCGTTGTAGGGTTTGCTGCTCAGCGACTAGCGCGAGCACTATTTTGGTCAGTGCGGCCTGTGCCAACTCAACTGCGCGACTCGCCGCATCCAATTGGGCATCGATTATCCAAGGTTGGCGTTCTGGGTAGTAGGCGACTGTAGGCAACACAACTGGCGCAATTGTCAGGTCCTTAAAGGCAATGATTGCAGGCACACCAGGCTCGATTGAGTGCGATTTGTCGGGCTTATTTTCTTCACCTCGAACAAACAAATACGTCGGGGCTTCAAGGACACCGTCGAAGACACGGGGAATTCCGTCACGCTTCAGATCCATGTCGTTGGGCACGACGTCGAGTCGCACGTGGTATGGCTCAAAAAATGCCCTCATCCTGTAGTAATCTACCTGCTGGATGGGATCGTACTTGTGGTCGTGGCACTTCGAACAATTCATGGTGAGTCCAAGCAATCCCTTGCCAACGTGCTCAACGGTTTCATCCAACCACTGAGTGCGATTCCAAGAAAACCAATGCCTGGCGAGATAGCCGGTAGCACGAAGCTTGGACGGATCATCCGGATACAGTTCATCGGCGGCCAGCATCTGTCGCACCATCTCGTCGTAGGGAGTGTCTCTATTGAGCGACTCAACGATCCAATCTCGCCAATGCCACAAGTGCTTTTGGCTATTACGATGCTCCTCGTCTAGGCCCCACCAATCGCTGTACCGCCATACGTCCATCCAGTGTCGTGCCCAACGCTCACCGTGTCGGGGGTCTGCTAGTAGGCGGTCAACGATTGCTGCATACCAATCTGGCGAGGTATCTGAATCAATCGCTGCTAATTCTTCTGCTGAAGGCGGCAGGCCAACGAGATCGATAAAGAGCCGACGGACAAGGATTGCGCGGTCGGCTTGTGGTTGCGGTACGAGATTATTTTTTTCATGAACGTAACTGATAAAAGCATCGATCGGATTTTTAAGCCAGTCGGATTTGACTGCAACAGTAGGAACGGTAGGACGCACGCGCGGTACAAAGGCCCAGTGATCACGCGGATCCGCTTCGGGTTTTTCGTTGGGATCAGTCGGTGAGTTTGCCGTAATCCAAGCCCTTAGCATGCCCAACTGGTGCACTGTCAGTGGATCTCCTTCATCTTCCGGTGGCATTCGCAAGGCAGGATTTGGCTCACTCACGCGGGCGAGCAGAAGGCTGGCATCAGGATCCCCCTTCACGATGCCGTGCCCCGAATCACCGCCCTTCAGCATGAATTCAACGGTATCCAGCCGGAGGCCAGCCTCTTGCTTAAGACTCCCGTGACAGGAAAAACATCGGACGGCAAGCAGAGGCTTAAGCTGGTCGTTATAGACACGGAGTTGGTCGCCTGCAGGCAATGCATTGCCATGCACGAGGCTGAGAAAAAAAAAGAAAGCAGTCACCTGTTTCGTGTGAAGCGATTGTTTTCTAGCGTTCGCCATGCTGCCCTTTGCCTTGAGACCCAATCCTAATCGATTCCATTTCCTCTATACTATGTACGGCTTGCAGCCATGCATAAAAACGCTCTGTCCCCAGGGATTTGAAACAAGAATTTCAAGCGTAGACAGGCTTTTTAAAAACTGGGATAAACCCTAGAAAATATGACCAAAAGTCGAACTTAGACAAGGAATAGTCGACGGTGTTGTGGTTGATTGGAGGAGATGCTAAAACTCCACCCAGTACGACTGACTTTCGTCTGCATTCCAGCCCGTTTCGGGAGCTGCGGATGTGTGCATCCGGCGATGGTCGATAAGTCGATTTTTTTGTGAAGCCGGCTCCCGAGCCCATGAGGTTGTTTTTATGTCTGGGAAGATTTACGTGGGGAACCTCCCCTGGTCTACCACGTCCTCCGATTTGGAGGCGATGTTTTCTCCGCACGGTGCCGTGCGGGCTGCCGAGGTGATCTCCGATCGTGAGACAGGTCGATCACGCGGTTTCGGTTTTGTGGAAATGGAAACCAACGAGGGTTTGCAGGCGGCGATCGCGGCTTTGAATGGCCACGAGATCAATGGCCGCCCGCTGACCGTTAACGAAGCCCGTGAGCGCACGCCTCGTCCAGGCGGTGCTGGTGGTGGCGGCGGTCGTTCGGGTGGTGGTGGCCGTGGCTACGGCGGCGGTGGTGGTGGCGGCGGTTACGGCGGTGGTGGCGGCGGCGGTGGCGGCGGTTACGGCGGCGGCGGTGGCCGTGGCGGCGACCGTTACTAGTTGTTCAACCAGTCGTACCCAGTTTCGATTTCTATTTCGTTCATTTGTTTTCCAACATTAAAATGCTACAGGGGTCGGGTGTTTTACCGTCCTGGCCCCTGTAGGTTTTTCAGTCTGAATTTTTAATTTTCCAAGCAAAAACCTCTCCGACACAACAAAGAATTTCTTAGATGCCGCCTCCAAAAAGTAAATTTGCTAAATTCGCCAAGAAAAAAGCCAAGCCGCGCCTTAAAGTAAAACGCCGCGACCCAATCTTCATCGACGGCGTCCGCCCTCGGCCAATGTTTGTCGATTACAAGGATCTGGAACTCCTCGGCAAGCTTGTAAACAGACAGGCAAAGATTCTTGGGCGTCGCAAGAGTGGTTGCACAGCCGCGAGTCAGCATGCTGTGACAAGTGCGATAAAGCGTGCTCGTTTCATGGCGCTCTTGCCGTTTGTCGGAGAATAAATAGCGGGTGAGCGACCGTGGATCACCCCCTTTTCAAATTCATCTACGGCTGAGGATTTGCGGCCGATGAGTGCGTTCACGACCGCCCGGCGGATAGAGTTTCGCGATACGGATGCCGCCGGCATCGTCCACTTCTCAGCATTCTTTTTGTGGATGGAATCAGCCGAGCATGAACTGCTTCGGCGCGTCGGCATTCCTATTTTTGACCACCAAAGCAATGGAACGATAGCCAGTTGGCCGCGGGTTTCCGTCTCCTGTGACTACAAATCACCGATCCACTTTGGCGGTGAAATTGCAATCACGATTCTGGTCGAAGAGATTGGTCGAACGAGCATTACATATGGCTTTCGCTTCGAACAGGCAGGGATTTGGGTGGCGCAAGGTCGTGTTGTTGTCGTACGGTGTTTGCTGCACCCAGAGGCAAATCCAGCAGCGGTGCCTATTCCCGCCGACATCGTTACCCGCATCCGACCGTTTTGTGCCGCTTCCTAATCCTTTCAAAACGTCTCGATAGGCTAGAAAAGATCACGTGCTCGCCGTTGATCACTTGACGAAATCATTCGCTATGCCCGGAGGTTTTCTCCGAGTGCTAGACGGTATTTCCTTGCAGTTGAGTGGCGGCGAGCGACTGACGATCATGGGGCCTAGTGGTTCTGGAAAAAGCACGCTGTTGTCAATGCTGGGAACGCTTGAGGAGCCGACAGCAGGGACCATTCGCTTAGACGGGATTGATCCCTATGGCCTGAACGGAAATGCACGTGCCGCATTTCGAAATCATGAGATTGGATTTGTTTTTCAGGACCATCATCTTTTGAACGGCTGCTCGGCAATCGATAACGTCGTGCTGCCAGCACTGGCAGTTGGTCGCGTATCGGATGCAGTGGCATCTCGTGCGCACTATCTTCTTGAACGCATTGGCTTGGGCAAGCGGTGCCATCATCTGCCGTCAGAACTATCGGGCGGAGAGCGGCAGCGCGTCGCAATCGCGAGGGCATTGCTATTATCGCCGCGGCTAATCCTTGCCGATGAACCAACAGGACAACTCGACGCGCAGGCTGCAGTCCGTGTGACCGAACTGCTCGTGGAGCTAGTCAGCGAACTGGGGGGAATGCTTGTGGTAGCGACTCATGCTGAGGCTGTGGCCCTGCGCATCGGCACCATTCGTACCTTAGTAGATGGGCGGCTTGTGCCATGAAAGCACGGCCCGAGCAGTTGGCCCCTGCCGTTCCGACGGAATCGGCTGCGAAAGTGATGCGTTCGCTTGCAGGCTTGGCGATTCGTCTTATGTGGCAGTGGTGGCCGCAGCTAACGGCATTGGCGGTGGCCTGTGGTGTTGTGGCCACAACAATTTGTGGATCGCTTGGTGTCGGAGACGCCATGCAGCGTGGATTGCAGCGACTGGCGTTGGCTCGATTGGGGCAGATCGAAGCGGCGTTACTGACCGATAAGTTTTTTGATGCGAATCTTGCCGCTGAGCTTCAGGAGCAGGCCACGGCGACCGGGGCCGCCGGTGTTCCTAGTCTGATCGTGCCGGCACTGGTGATCGAGGTGTCGCTGGATGCGCCTCATGACAACACTGATCGTCGGGTCGCTGTTCGATCGACCCTTTTGGCTTGCAATGCTGCTGCTGCTCTGGGCTTTGTGCCTCCACCGCCAGCACTGTTGTTAGACGAGATTGCCATCAATGGAACGTTGGCCGAAACGCTTCACGTGAAAGTGGGTGATCCCGTAGTCCTCCGCCTTACGAAGCGTTCAGAAGTACCAGCCGACAACCCATTAGGCCGGCGGAGGGCTGACTCGACGGGTAGACGCTTGCGCATCAGTCAGATTCTACCGAGTGAAGGTATCGGTCAATTCTCACTGTATCCCTCGCAGGCCACTGCTGCACTGGCGGTCACAACGCTTGCCACTGCGCAGGCCATTCTGCATCGCGACAATGTGGCCAATGTGCTGCTGGCTGTTGCTGTCGACACGCATACTGATCAGCGTGCTGATAACCATCAGGAAACTGCACCACATCATCCTGCAGCGGTACGGGTCAACCGTGCCGGTAGCCTGCGATCCAGGGCGAGCTCTACCAACAGTGCCGCATGGCTGTTAGAGCACGTGCATCCGGCTCTCAAGGATTACGGTCTTTCGTTCTCCATTTGTTCCGAGGCAGAGATTTGGCGTTTGACCAGTCGGCAGCTCATTCTCTCCCCCGAAGTGGATCGTGCAGCAGCACGGATGCTTACTCAGCTTGGCGGCAAGCCGTCGTTGGCATTTCTTGCCAACGCAATAACAGTTCCTCTGCCAACAAAACGCGATGAAAGAAAAATCAGCATTCCATATTCAACCGTGATCGGCATCGACAGCACTTCGCTACCAGTGGGTGCCTTCATGGATGAGGCTGGACAACGATTACCCCTGCCCGGAGCCGATGAAATTGTGATTAACCGTTGGATGGCAGACGACTTCACAGCGCAGGGTCATCCAATTTCCATCGGCGATCCACTGGAGCTCAGTTTCTTTAAGCCAGAAACATTGCACGGTCGAGTTGAAGAGACGCGATGCACGCTGCGCATCAGTGGCATTACCGAAATGCGCGGCGCAGCCGTCGCTCAATCACTCGTGCCAGATGTCGAGGGAATAACTGATGAAAAGTCGATCGCCGATTGGGATCCACCTTTTCCATTCGATGCCAAGCGTGTGCGTACGACACCGCCACAGGATCAGGATGATCGCTACTGGAAAACGTACGGCACAACCCCGAAAGCTTTTGTATCGTTGGCTGTTGCGCGGCGTCTCGCCGGTAGCCGCTTCGGACAGACGACAGCTTGGCACGTACCCAAAGAGCAAGTGGCTTCTACGGAGATTGGACAGCGTCTTGGGGAGCAAATTGCGGCTGCGATTCATCCGACAGAAATGGGCATCACGGCCCTGGCGCTGCGAACGGTGGCTCTGGATGCGGCACGTGGCTCAACTCCATTTGGTGGCCTCTTTCTGGCGCTATCGGTTTTTATTGTGGCCGCTGGATTACTGCTCGAATGGCTCTTGTTCAATCTGTTGGTGGCATCTCGGCGGCATGATATCGGCGTGCTGGCTGCCGTCGGCTGGTCGGCAAGCCGACTGACGCAGGTGCTGGTCATGGTGAGTGGCAGTGCTGCCGTCATGGGCACCCTGATAGGGATGTTTTTTGGGCTGCTCTGGTCTTCTGTTTTGGTTGCATCTTTGGCAACCGTTTGGAGTAGTGGCGTAGTGGCTGGATCGAACCAGGCATTCGGTGGTGGCGCGCCCTCTTTGGCAGCCCTTTGGCCGGGGGCATTGGCCAGCGTTGTGGTGTCGATGATGGCGATTGGCTGGGGAGCCCATCGCGCGGCACAATTGCCACCTTTGCTGCTTCTGAAAAACGTCGCTGGGGAGCCGTCTCCTTCCCGATCAACTGGGGTGCGCCGAGCAACCCACGGCGTTGCTGTCCTTGCAATGGGAGTGGCGATTATTGCGGCGTGGTTCACCCGCCGTGTCGATGCGCAGTATGCGGTGGGGCTGTTCTTTCTCTCAGGGAGTGCGGCGCTCTTTGGACTGCTCGCGTTGGTGCGTACGCAACTTGCCTGCGGACGGGTGAAAAAGCTGCCACTGCGCACGCTTTCACAGCTAGCATGGAGTGGCCTTGTCCAGAGCCCATCGCGTGCATTTTCTATTGTTACGATCGTAGCCATTGCCGAATTTCTCATTGTGGCGGTCTCTGCTTTTGCCCTGACTATCCCCTCAGGATCACTCGATAGACGATCCCCCACTGGTGGCTGGACATTCATTGCCACGTTTGGGGAACCAACTGCCATTGATCCGGCCGACGAGGATGCACAGGCAACGCTCGGGCTTTCCGAGGACGATCGTCTTGCTCTTGCCGGAGCAACGATTGAGTGCCTGCGTACAAGCACTGGAGATGATGCTAGCTGCACCAATCTGTTTGCCCCTACGCAGCCGGTTGTGCTCGGCCTTGGGCCAGCGTTTATTACGCGTGGTGGGTTTCGGTTTGTGGATCATGTGCCGCTGAAAACGGATGACCAATTACTGATCAATCCTTGGATTCTGCTAGAAGAGAGCATTGAAACAGACGGTGTTTCTGCGCGACCCATTCCGGCTATTCTCGATCAGGCAACGGCACAGTGGGCATTAAAACTGGGTGGTGTGGGGCATCAGTTTTCCCTCCGCAGTGAGAGCGGTCAGGAGCTCAAACTACAAATAGTGGGTCTTCTCGAGCCGAGCATTCTGCAGGGATTCGTGCTTCTGTCGGAACGCAATTTTCAGCGGATGTATCCGAGGCGTTCGGGATATGGGATGGCGTTGATTGATGCAAACTCCTCGACAAAAAAAATAGGCAGTACCACTCTACCGCTCCAGCGAGAACAGCAGGTCGCACAAGCAATTGTCGCAGCATGGACAGATTCAAGTGTCTCGGTGCAGTTGGCAGTGGATCGTTTGCGCAGACTTTTTGCTGTACAAAATACATTCCTCGCCAGCTTTCAAGCGCTCGGAACACTCGGTCTTCTACTCGGTACTGTTGGCGTGGCTGCTGTGCAGATTCAAGGTGTGCTTGAACGCATTGGGGCGTTGAGCTTGTTGCGCGCTATTGGCTTTACGGCGTGGAGAATCCAGAAGATTATCGTCCTCGAGACACTGCTGATGGTCAGCATTGGCCTGATGGTTGGAGCGGTTAGCGGTTGTATTGCCGTGCTGCCATCGATCACTCGTGGTGGCGTGATCGTTCCCATCGGTTGGCTTGTTGCCACTTGTAGCCTGTCTCTATTCACGGCTGTTGGGGCGGGGTTATTTGCGGCCCGACAAACCTCAATCCCTGTCAGGCCGTACGAGGACTAATTCGGCTCAGACTTGAGCTTGGCTTAGGTTCGCTCTCTCGGGGAGAGCCCACGCGCAAGTGCCTGCTCGTTCGCTGCCCTCCGGGCCTGCGCTCTCTATGCGGGCCTGCGCTCTCTCGATGCTGCCTGCGCTTTGCCATCTGTGGCTGCGCTGGTCAGCAACGCCGGCTCCCGGGGCTATGGGCAACCCCTACGACGAGCTTTTGCGCGATCCTAAGCTCCCTATAAATACGGACTGCTGGGTTCTGGCTTTGCGAATTCTACCGTTGTCACGTTAGGGTTCTGGCATGCACATTGTGGTGATCCTTCCGCGCTGGGTCGGCGACCTCGTTATGGCAACTCCTATGCTGCGCGCAATCAAGAGCCATTATGGCTCCGATGCCAGAGTCACTGGCGTGCTCAAGCCGATGTTCGCCGAGTTGCTCGAAGGCACCTCTTGGCTGGACGGCATGGTTTTCTACGATCGCCGGAGTCGCGATCCTTCGCGGCGTTTTTTCGCCGTTGCGAAGAAATTGCGAAGCGATCGGGCCGACATTGCTTTGATCGTTCCCAATTCGCTCTCCACGGCGGCACTCGCGTTTGCCGGCGGTGCCCGCCGGCGAGTCGGATTCGCGAGGCACTGGAGGCGACTGCTGCTCACCGACCCGCTGGCTCCGCTGCGAAAAGGCTTGCGAGTCGAGCCGACTTCAACGGCCGCCCATGCAATGGATCTGGCCGCGCACATCGGCGTGCCACGCCATCCGCTTCAATTGCAGTTGGCTACTAGCAGCAGCGACGAGGCGCTGGCCGACCACGTACTTACGAGGCTGTTTCCCGGCCGGCCTTCGGATGCTGCTGGACCGCTGGTCGTGTGCAACGATAACGGAGCCTTCGGCGCATCCAAGGCGTGGGGCGGCGAGAAAATGGCTCAACTAAGTCGATTTCTGCTCCAACGCATTCCCACTGCCCGTGTGCTGGTGCACTGCGGCCCGGGCGACC
>CAMBUD010000016.1 GCA_945871035.1 Planctomicrobium piriforme
AAATGGGATTAAAAGAGAAAGAAACTAGCCTAAAATCTACCTTGCGTCGGTGCCCGTAAGGCTCCTAGTCTTCCCACTCCCTCCTGCGTTGGATGCGGGGGAACCCGAGCGGGAGAATTGCCGATGACACTGACACTCAAAATCCTTGCCGACCAACTCGGCGGCTTGCTTTTCGATGCCGCTGGAGCCGCCACAGGCGACGCTCAACGGCAGCAGATCATCGGCGCCGCAACGCTCGAAACGGCCGGCCCCCAAGACATCACGTTGGTCGACTCCACTGACAAAATCCATTTGCTTGCCAAAAGCCGCGCCGGCGCCGCGATCGTGCCGCCGGGCTCTGGCCCGCTGGACCGTCCAACGATAGAAGTGGCCGATGTGCATCGGGCATTCGCTCTGGCAATTGTTGGCTTCCGGCCGCCGCGACCGGCCGAGCGGGTCGGCGTGAGCCCGCTGGCTGTTGTGCACCATACCGCGAGGATCGCAGCGGATGTGGATATCCATCCGCTGGCCACGATCGGCGCAGATGTGGAGATTGGTGTCGGGGCGATCATCCACTCCGGGGCCAGGATCATGGCCGGCTGTCGGATTGGAGCTGGCACGACGATTTTTCCCAATGCCGTACTCTATGAAGACACTCGCGTCGGCAAGCGTTGCCTCATCCATGCGGGCGCCACCGTGGGCGCCTACGGATTTGGCTACAAGATTGTGGATGGTGCCTATGCGATATCCGCCCAACTCGGCTGGGTCGAGATTGGAAATGATGGAGAGATTGGGGCCAACACCACGATTGACAGGGGCACCTACGGACCCACAGTGATTGGCAACGGCACAAAGATCGACAACCTTGTGATGATCGCGCACAACTGCCGGCTCGGCGAGCACAACATGATCTGTTCGCAGGTGGGTGTGGCGGGCAGTACCACCACTGGCGATTGGGTCGTGATGGCCGGGCAATGCGGCGTGCGGGACCACGTGCACATCGGCGACCGCGCCATTCTCGGGGCGCGGTCGGGGGTGTCCAACGACGTGCCGGCTCGCACCACCGTGCTGGGCGAGCCAGCCATTGAACTGCGGGAGCGAAAATTACAACTGGCCACGATCAGCAAGCTGCCAGAGATGCGTAAATCTCTCAAGCAAATCAGCGCCCGTCTGGCAACGTTAGAGCAGGCAACCTTCGAACAGGCACCCCAATACACTGCCGAGCACACTGCCGAGCAGGGCTCGCCAGTGGTAGCAGTCGCCCCTGCCACCGAGGCCGCCTGACAACGGGACGCTAAAAAAATGCGTGAATTCAGTCCGAGCACCACCATCCCGAGCGCTGAATTTCTGCAGCGACTGCGCGGAGAAACGATTGGCATTCTGGCGGGCTGGGGTCGCTTCCCGGTGGTGGTGGCCGAAGCCATCAAGCGGCACGGTGGCCGCACGGCGATTCTCTCGATTCGCGATCATGCCAGTGCAGAGATTGAGTCGCTTGCCGATGTGTATGGCACGGTAGGGGTGGCGGAAATCGGCCACGCGGTCGATTTCTTTCGGCGCCACGGTGCCGTGCGTGCCACCATGGCCGGCAAGATTCACAAGACAAAGCTCTTTGCGCGGGCCGCATGGATCCGCCATCTGCCCGACTGGCGTGGGTTGCAGACATTCTGGCCACACTTCATCAGCCGTCGTCGGGACAACCGCGACGACTCCTTGCTCCGCGCAATCACCGCTGCGTTTGAAGCCGGCGGCGTGCACATGTGTCCGGCCACGGTCTTTGCCCCAGAGTTGCTGGCAGTGAATGGTCTATTGGCCGGTCGTCCGCTGACGGCGACCGAGATGGCGGACGTTGCCTTTGGTTGGCGGCTGGCCAAACAACTCGGCCAGCTCGACATCGGTCAGACAGTGGTCGTGAAAAATCGTGCCCCCATGGCGTTGGAGGCTATTGAGGGAACAGACGATTGCATCCGCCGCGCTGGGCGGCTCTGTGCTTCTGGCGGAATGGTTGTTGTCAAAGTGGCTAAGCCACAGCAGGATCTGCGTTTTGATATGCCAACGATTGGCGTCGGAACGCTGCAATCCCTGCGGGCGGCGGGGGCAAGAGTGTTGGCCATCGAGGCCGGCAGAACCATCCTTGTCGATGCCGATCAATTGACCGACTGTGCCGTTCGCAGCGGCCTTACGATTGCCAGTTTTTTCGACAACGACGGCACGCCGCAGTTGCAATCGGCACCTTCAGCCGCTGCTTGAACGCCAAAAGCGGGGCGAGCGTATACTCATCGTCACTATGAGAAGAATCGCGTGCGCTCTGCTGTGGATGCTGTTGTGGATGCTACTGGTCAATCAGCATCGCACTGGCGATGCGCAGACGGCCACTGAGCAGACAGCCACTGAGCAGACAGCGACTGAGCAGACGGCGAACGAGCAGACGGCGACTGAGCAGGCAGCAAACGAGCAGACCGTCGCCGACGATTCGCTGCCGGTCGATCTAGCGGTCGATTCTGCGATCGCCATCCCTGCGCCGCAGACGCATCACATGGGTCGGGAAATCGCACAGACGATGCACTACACCGGTGCACCGTGGTTGGTGCGAGAGAGCCGACAGCGGGAGGAAGATTGCCGGTTATTATTAGAAGCGTTGGCGATCCAACCCGGGCAAACTGTTTGCGACATGGGATGCGGCAACGGCTTCTACACGTTGGAACTGGCCCGTCTCGTCGGGCCCAAGGGGCTCGTCTACGCGGTCGATATTCAGCCGCAGATGCTGCGATTGCTAGCCCGCCGCGCAGCCGAGGAACGTCTGAAAAATATTAAGCCTGTGCTGGGAACGGCGATCGACCCGCGTTTGCCGATGGGCACGATCGATCTGGTGCTGTGTATCGATGTCTACCACGAGTTTTCCCACCCCGACCAAATGCTCGCGCGGATCAGGGAAAGCCTGTCTCCTGACGGTCGACTGGTATTGGCGGAATTTCGCGGTGAGGACTTGGCCGTGCCCATCAAACCGCTCCATAAAATGACAAAAGCTCAGGTCCAGGCCGAAATAGAGCCAGCCGGCTACAAGATTGCCCGAGAATTCGACCGACTCCCTTGGCAGCACCTCCTTTTTCTGGCACCCCAAGAGGGAGTCGCTCAGACCCCTCCATAACAAAAACCGTCGTTTTTCAGGGCATTTCCGTAATTTGGGCGGATTGGGCCAAGGCCATAGAGCTACCCCAAGCCGTTTTCTCTTCCAAGAATAGTCCTTTTTTTGATGGGAGCCCAAAAAAAGAAGTGAGAAATTTTTTCAGCTTTGATTGTTTTGGACGGTCATGTTGCTACACTAAACGGGTTCGCTTTTCTTCTTTGGGTCAGTTGCGATAGTTCTGGTGGGATTTTCAACAAAATAAAAATCGATCCAAGACCAAACACACACCGCACGCACAATGTCTATCAAACTCAACTTTGCGAATGCTGCTCGTGCGTCGCGCGATCCTCAGGGTGGATCGCTCGACCCGACCGTGTTGGGTAACAGAGCCACTGGGTTGTTAGGCGAGACTTCCGCACCAGTTTCCAAAGAAGCATCAGCAACCACATCTGCCGCCGATGGAATCAGCAATTGGGTGTTGGGTGGCAACGCTGCCATGCGACGCATTGCTCAGTCGATTCAGCGTGCTGCCGAGGTGGAGTGCACGGTTCTCATCTCAGGTGAAACCGGCACTGGCAAGGAACTGTGGGCCCGATTGCTGCATCGCAGTGGTCCACGCAAAGACAAAACATTTATCCCAGTTAACTGCGCCGCACTCACGCCTTCGCTGGCCGAGAGCCAGTTGTTCGGTCATGAGAAGGGCGCATTCACCGGCGCGCAGGGCCGTTCGCTCGGTATCTTTCGCGCTGCTCAAGGGGGCGTGATCTTCCTCGATGAGATCGGGGAAATGCCGGCGGAGTTGCAGCCTAAGCTGTTGCGAGTTTTGCAACAGCGCGAAGTCTTGCCAGTTGGTGCCTCTGTGCCTGTGCCGATCGATGTGCAGGTAGTGGCTGCCACTAATCGCAATCTTGAAGTTGAAGTTGAAAAGGGATCTTTCCGCGAAGACCTCTACTACCGACTCAACATGATTGAGCTTCGCGTGCCGTCGCTGCGCGACCGCATGGAAGACATTCCGGAGTTCATCAATTTCTTTACCCGACAGTACGCGGTTAAGTATCGCTTGCCGGTCTGGCGTCCATCTGCCGAAGTGCTGGAGCAATTCTGTCTATTCGACTGGCCCGGTAATGTGCGGCAGCTATCGCATGTGATCGAACAGGCGTATGTGTTGCAGATTGAGCCGCAACTGCCGGTGCGAGCGGGAGCCGTCAAAAATGCGATGCGCAGCGGTGGCCTGCCATGCCTTGATCTGACAAAGCTCCGTCAGCAGGCGATTAAGCAAGCCCTTGATACTACGCGCGGGCACAAGGCCCGTGCCGCCAAGCTGCTCGGTGTTCATGCCAACACGCTCACTCGCATGCTGCGGGACGATGGCCTAGCCGAATAAGCGGCTTTCACGCTCCAGCAACCGGTCACGCTCTAGCAACTGGGGCCAGATTCTGGATCATGACGGATCATGCTGACGGCCTGAAGCAGGCTGTCCTCTCAAGTTCTGTCAAAGTGCCCTGGCAAAAGTCGCAGCTAGGGCAGCTTGCAGGTGCCTTCATCGCAGGTTTTGTCGCAATGTCGGCCAGCAATCCTGAAGCGGTTGCGGGCGATCCAGCCGTAGAGGATTTTCCACAGCGGCAGCGTGCCGGGAATGTGGAGCACAATTGCCAGCGGCCACAGCAATACGAGCGTGCGTGAAAGATACCGCACGGCCTGCGCACCGCCATGGGAACAGCCACTTTTTTCAACGACAACCATCTGCGCCAGTAGAGTTTCCCGAGTGATCTCTGGAAAATCTACTGCCACACTGGCAGCGTGTAGGGAAGTAAACGTTAGCCGGCCACAAATGTCGAGCCGTCGCAGCAAGGCAATCTGACTTCGACAAAAGCGACACTCTCCATCATAGAGAACAGTGTCGTGGGTATGCATGCGAACAGTCGCTTACTCTTTGACAAGTTTTGATGGCAGCGTGCAAAAGTTGAGGATCGTTACCGCCCCGGCTGATAGCAGGCACCAGGGCGCCCAGTCGGGAGCGGAGAAAGGACGGGCAACACTGCGACCGTCTAGGGGTAAAAGAATAGCTGAGTCGACAAATAGGAGTTCGAAGCCCAGCGCGCAGGCAAAGATTCCGGCAGCAAGAAAAAAGCTCTTCCACATAGTTTTGAGTGCGCCACAAAGGTGGCGTCGATTCTTTCGTTGGAGGGTGCCACGGCCACGGGGCACCTTAGTCCGGTCATCGGTCATTGGCTAGATTCTTCTGCAGCAGACCGACGGCACCGCAGAAGATAACGGTTGCAGCGGTTGAACGATGGTCATAGCTCTTACACGGCCGCTGGTGCATCCGCAGTCGCTCCGGAACCGTCGTCGACTGCCGGAGATTCTGCGTCTGTCGGACTTGCTGGCCGCATGGGTCGCAGCGTGGTGTCGGTGCCGGGCACGAGTTGCGGCGTGCCTGTTGAAGCTTCGACAATCACACGCAGTTCGCTGCCATCGATCACCTCCGATTCGATCAGGCGGCGCATCACCGCCTCCAGCGCAGCACGACGATTTTCAATGATCCGCCGCACGCGTTCAATTGCTGTCTGGATGATCTGATTGACCTGCTCGTCAATCTCACGGGCAGTTTGTTCGCTGTGACTACGGGCGCGGGAGAGGTCGACACCGGCAGCGGCCAGAAATGGTGACCGTGGGCTTTCGCGATAGGTGACGCGACCCAGCCGGCTCATGCCGTAGTCCATCACCATTGCGCGCGCTATCTCGCTGGCTCGCTCTAGGTCGTTTTGGGCACCCGTAGAGACATCCGCATACACGATCTCCTCTGCGATCGTGCCGGCTAGCAACACCTGAATGCGGCTTTCTAACTCGCTTTGTGTGAGCAGATAGCGGTCGTCTTCTGGCCGCTGCATGGTGTAGCCCAGTGCGGCTAAGCCCCGTGGAATGATCGACACTTTATGCACCGGATCGGTGTTGGGGAGCGAAAAAGCAACGAGTGCATGCGCCGCTTCGTGGTAGGCAACTCGCTTCTTTTCATCCTCGTGAATGACGCGTTTCTTCTTTTCCAAACCCGCTGTTACGCGTTCCACACCTTCGTCAAACTCCTCCATGCCCACAGATGTTTTATTGTTGCGCGCTGCCAGCAGGGCAGCTTCGTTGACGAGATTGGCGAGGTCTGCCCCAACGAACCCCGATGTGATCCGGGCAATCTGCTCTAGTTTTACAGCTGGGTTGAGCTTCACGTGGGCGACGTGCACCTTGAGAATGGCTTCACGTCCACGCACGTCTGGCCGATCAACAAGCACATGTCGATCAAATCTGCCCGGTCGCAAGAGCGCCGGATCGAGCGTCTCGGGGCGATTGGTAGCCGCCATTACGATCACGCCGCTGTTGGTACCAAAGCCGTCCATCTCGACGAGCAGAGCGTTGAGAGTTTGTTCCCGTTCGTCGTTCCCGCCTACCACGCTACTGCCGCGCGTCTTGCCAAGCGCGTCGAGTTCGTCAATAAAAACAATGCAGGGAGCCTTGGCCTGCGCTTGCTGAAACATATCGCGCACGCGGGCGGCGCCCACGCCGACAAACATCTCGACAAAATCGCTACCCGAGAGCCCAAAGAAAGGGACCCCCGCCTCACCGGCGATGGCCTTGGCGAGCAGTGTTTTGCCAGTCCCAGGTGGTCCGACGAGCAACACGCCCTTGGGAATGTGCCCACCGAGCACCTGATATTTTTCGGGGCTGCGTAAAAACTCCACCACTTCACGGAGTTCGTCGACGGCTTCATCGATGCCGGCAACCTCGTCAAATGTGATCCCGAGTTCCTCCTGTGCATACATCTTGCCGCGACTGCGGCCAAACGCCATCGGACTGCCAGCACCTCCAAGCCGTCGGAGCATCAAAAAAAAGACGATGCCAAAGAGGCTCATGAGGAAGACCATCGGTAGCCAATTGCGCCACGGACTGGGAGCCTCCTCGTACCGAAAAGGCACGTGGCATTCGGCTAACAATTTGGAAAGCTGGCCTTCGGAATTTTCACTCGGTAATTTGGCAGTGTGGAAGCGGCGGGTTGTGATGACCGGGCCAACCGTGCTGTTCGGGTTGGTTGGAGCCTCCGTTTTCGCAGGCTCGACCGCTGGTTTTGTAGTGCGTTCACCAACGGTACCTGAAACCTGAAAAGCCCCAATGACCACGTCCTGCAGATCGCCGTAGCGACCGGCCGATTTTGGATCGCTACCGCGCTGGACAATTTCAATCCAGCGGGCAGAATCGCTGGGGTTGTTGGTCTCTGGCGCCCCGCTAGCCCGGCTCGATGCACGGATCAGTTTTTCTAAATCGCTGTACGACAGTTCGACATCCGGCGTGGAGTTGATCAAGCTCATGGCAAACAGGCCAGCCACAGCAGCGGCGATCAAGGACCAGACAAGATTGGGGCCGGCCCATGCTGGACGACGATCGGCGGGCCGTTTGGGAGCTTCGCGGTTTTTTGTCATGGTGGAAGCGGGGATCCATTTTTTGTTTTGGTTTTTGTTTTGGCAGGCACTTTACAGAAACGATGCAAGACGACACTGTGAACACGAGCAAAATCAAAACACGAGCAGAATCGAAAAAATGACTAGCCAGCACGATGAGACTACAGCAAAGATCATCTTAGGCAGAGGGAAAGCCTGCGACAATTCAGAGAAGTCTTTGCCACACTGCAGCCACTCCAGACAGCACGGACCCGACAAAAAGAACCCCGACAAGCAATTTTCTGCAGTCCTGCCAAACCGCTGAAACAGTCAAAAAGACTGGAGCGTAACAGACCGCAAAGTGGCATTTTCGTCTGCAAACTCGTACACTGACTACACTCAGCGATCGCGACAGTCCTCACCCCACCGGCCCACCACGTGCATTTTTCCAGCAGCAGAGCATCCGTTGGCAGCAATCAGCACATGGACGTCGGCTCTCGGATCCGTTCTGCTGTGCCCCTACGGGTTGCCGTGCTGGGTTCAACCGGCAGCATCGGTGCGAGCACGCTGGAGGTCATTGCAGCATCGGACGGCGAATTCGTTCCATTTCTACTCGCCGCGCACCGGCGCACCGACCTGCTTTTAGCTCAGGCGCGGGCCTATCTGCCGCAGTGGATTGTGGTGCTGGACCCCGCTGCCGCGTTGGCAATGGATCGGACGGGCGTGCCCGCTGAAACACAAGTCGCCGTTGGCCCAGAGGCACTCGACGAATTGGTGCAAGCACCAGAAATTGATCGGGTCGTTGCGGCCATTGTGGGAGCTGCTGGTTTGCGCAGCACGTGGGCGGCACTGGAAGCTGGCAAGACAGTTGCCTTGGCCAATAAAGAAACGTTGGTGATGGCTGGGCCGCTGGTGATGGAGTTGGCAGAGCGCAGTGGCGGCACAATCATTCCGGTTGATAGCGAGCATTCGGCAATCCATCAGGCCCTGCGTGCCGGCTCTGCCGACGAGGTGGTGCGGATTGTGTTGACAGCCAGCGGTGGGCCATTCCGTTTGCGAGCGGTGGAAACGCTGGTCAGCGTGACTCCCGCTGAGGCGCTCAAGCATCCAACGTGGTCGATGGGACCGAAGATCACAATCGATTCAGCAACGATGATGAACAAAGCGCTGGAGATCATCGAAGCCCGCTGGCTCTTTGGTGTGCCGGCAGAAAAGCTTGGTGTGCTGGTGCATCCACAGTCGATTGTGCATTCGATGGTGGAGTTTATCGATGGCTCAGTGGTGGCGCAGATGAGTCCTCCCGACATGAAGCTGCCGATTCAATACGCTCTCTCCTATCCGCAGCGGCTCGCTGGTGTGGCGCGGCGTTTTGACTTCTCGCAGAGCATGCACTTGGAGTTTGCTGCCCCCGATCCGCAGCGGTTTCCGGCCGTTGGCCTCGGCTACGCCGCAGCGGCCCGCGGTGGCACCTGTGGCGCGGTGCTCAATGCGGCGAACGAGGAGGCTGTGCGCGGTTTCCTGGAAGGTGAGTTGCGGTTTACCGATATTGCAGAAGTGTGTGCTCGGGTCTTGGACGAGCACCCTTTTCAGCCCGATCCTTCGCTCGACGATGTCCGTCGACTCGATGCATGGGCCAGACAGGAGGTCGTCAAGTGGGCGTGTGTCTAATGGAGCAACTCATGGCGTGCGGATTTTCTGGCGTACCTGTCATGGCAGCCAGCACATGGTTTGAATGGATTCTGCAACCGGCGAGTTGGTCGGTCATTCTGCAGGTGGCCGGCGGCCTGGGCTTTGTGATCTTTGTTCATGAACTGGGCCACTTTCTCGTCGCCAAGGCCTGCGGTGTTAAATGCGAAAAGTTTTTTTTGGGCTTCGATATTGGTGGCCTCAAGCTGCTGAGCGTGCAGTGGGGCGAGACAGAATACGGCATCGGTGCGTTGCCCCTGGGTGGCTATGTGAAGATGCTTGGCCAAGACGATAATCCTGCTGCCGCTGCCCAAGAGGCAAAGCGGGCCAAGACCGTGTTGGCTGCAGGGGATCTGCCGCCGGAGCCGGTGGCCGGACCGCATCCCGCATGGGATCCGCGCAGTTATCCGGCCCAGAGCGTTCCCAAACGCATGGCGATCATTTCTGCTGGCGTGATCATGAACGTGATTTTTGCTGTGCTGATGGCGGCGGGTGCATTCAGTCTCGGTGTTAAAGAGCTGACGTGCGAGGTGTCGAGCGTGCGGCCTGGTGGTGCAGCGTGGCGGGTGGGCTTGCGCAGCGGTGATGAAATCACAGCCATCGGTAGCCAGCAGAATCCAATTTTTTCCGATCTCCAAAAGGGCGTGACGCTCGGTGATCTTTCCAAAGGCGTCAGCTTCACGATCCATCGTCCGCTGGCCGACTCAACGCGCACGCTCACGCTGCACCCCGATACCGATCTGGGCGTGCCGACCGTCGGCGTGACGAGTCCATTTTCCCTGACGCTGCCCAAGGATCTGGGCAAGGATTTGTCGGATGGGCTCCCGGGCAGTGCCGGAAAAACAGTGCCACCGCTCGCGGCCGGCGACACAATCCAAGCCATCAACGGCGTTGTGGTGAAGAGCTATGCCGAACTGATTGCGGAGCTTTCCAAGCACGTCGACGCCGCGGCAACGCTGACAGTGCAACGGGCAACTCCGGGTGGGAATCCCAGTGAGAAGGCGGCGGCACAGAGCATCGTTGTCCAACTGCCTCCGCAGGCAGCCCGTTCGACAGGACTGACGATGACCGCATTGGCCGTCAAGGCCGTGCAAGCCGATTCTCCGGCAGCAGCGGCAGGCATTGAGCCCGGCGACATGATTGTATCTGTCGATGGCGAGCCGCTCGGTGATCCACTCACACTCGATGAGCGGCTGCGTGATCAGGTGGGATCGACCATCACCCTCACGCTTGCGCGCGGCATGACCGAGAAGCAAACTGCTGCCGATCCAGACTCTCAGGCAGATCAAAAAACAATTGAGGTGTCACTGAAGCCGCGAGAAGTTTCGTGGATCGAGGAGTCTCGTTGGCCGTCGAGTCCGGTTTCGGTGCCCACACTGGGAGTGGCGCTGGGCGTTGACTCGCTTGTGGCTTTCGTAGCGGAGGAGAGTCCAGCAGCAGCGGCCGGCATCAAGGCCGGTGAACGCGTGGTGCGGGTGCGTTTTGAAACCCCCGCTGCCATTAAACAGGACAAGGCAGCCGACGTCGGTCTAGAAATTTCAAAAAAATCACCGAGTTGGCCCTACATCGTGTCGGTGCTGCAGCAGGTTCCAGACGGCACAAAGCTGCAGCTAGTGATTGAGTCTGCCGACGGTCAGCAGCGCGATGTTTCATTCGAACCGGTGGAATCGAGCAACCAGTTTGTCATCGATCGGGGGCTCATTTTTGAACCGTTGTACACAATTGTGCGCAGCGATTCATTGTGGTCTGCACTGCGTCAGGGGGGCCGCAAGGCTTTCGACGACTTATCGCTCGTCTATCGGTTTTTGCACAAACTCACCAGCAACCAGATCAGCCCGCGATTGCTCGGCGGTCCGATCGAGATTGCCAAGCAGGCTGGCAAATCGGCAGAGGAGGGCTTTGGCCGATTGCTGCTCTTTTTAACGATGCTGAGTGCTAATTTAGCGGTCGTCAATTTTCTTCCCATCCCCGTTTTGGACGGTGGGCATATGGTTTTCTTGCTCTATGAATGGGTGCGCGGTAAGCCGCCTAGCGAGGGCGTTGTGACGGTGCTTTCCTACGTGGGCTTGGCCTTGATTCTGACGCTGATGGTGTTCGTCTTTGGTCTGGATCTGGGATTGATCCCGCGGCGATAGAAATACAGAAGTGATCCCGTTTTCATCCGGAACCCTTTTCCACCACCGGGCATCCGAGTCGTTGTTTTCGACGTTGTCGGCACGCTGATTGAACCGCTGCCGAGCGTGAAGAGCGTGTACGCCACCATCAGCCTGCGTTATGGAATTGAAATCCCCGAGCAGATCATTGCCGATCGATTTGCGGCTGCCTGGAATCGGCAGGAGGCGATCGACGCTGCCGCGATACCGGCCTTTGCGACCAGCCGATTGCGTGAAATGGCCCGCTGGCGTGGGATCGTAGACGATGTTTTTCTAAAAGCATCCGCCAGCGATGCCATCTTTAAAGATTTATGGGATCACTTCGCCCAGCCCACAGCGTGGCAGTCGATTGAGGAGGGCATGCGGAAAGTCGATGCGGCTGTTCTGGCCGGCTGCAGCGTGGCGCTGGCAAGCAATTTTGATGAACGCCTGCAAGCCATCGCCAGTGTCGTCCAGCCACTGACGCGCGCCGACTACGTGTTTGCCTCCTCGGAGATCGGCTGGCGCAAGCCCGCGCCCCAATTTTTTCGCACGATTCAAGAGCAACTCGGACTGTCGCCGCACGAGTTGCTGATGGTGGGAGACGATTTGCAACTGGATATTGCTGCCGCGAATCGTGCCGGCTGGCAGGCCTTGCACGTGCCCTGCTAGAGCACATCCAGTTTACGCGTGCCGCCCGACTCGGGGGCGGCCCGTGTCTGGTCACTGCAGGCCGCAGCGGCCCAGCGTTCCTAAGCGTTCGCCGACTCTTCGCCTCCGTCGCCTGTTTTGCCACGCCGTTGCACAAGCTATCTCAGCGGTGCACTTGCGCCGCTGGACCCTTTTGCCTGGCGTTGTCGAGCATTTTCCATCTGCTTTTCGTCGTTGCGATTCGACCACCGTCGCCTGTCCGTAAAATGCGGTATGATTCTGAGGTTTTCCGCGTCCCCATTCACCCCAAAGGATCGTGCCATGCTGTCCCGCCCACTTTCTCGTCGACTGTTTTTGGGTGCCGCCGGATCGGCAACGTGTCTGGCTGCCATGCAGATGCCACGGGTGGGGATGGCTGCCGAGAAAAGCGTCCTCAATCTCGGCCTGCAGATGTATTCGCTGCGTGGCTACAAGGTTGGCCAAGCGCTGATGCACGCCAGAGAGCTGGGATTTAAGTTCATTGAATTTTACGGCGACATGTTTCCCGTGAATGCCAGTCCGGAAGCGATCGCCGCCATGAAGAAGCAGGTCGATGAGCTAGGGTTGACGATCAGCGCGCATGGCGTGAATGGGTTTGGCAAGGATGCCGGAGCCAATCGCAGGGTATTTGAGTTTGCCAAAGCGGCAGGGATTCCAATCCTCACGGCCGATCCGGCCCCCGAAGCCTTTGCCAGTCTCGAAGAACTCGTCAAGGAATTCGACATTCGTGTGGCCATTCACAACCACGGACCAGGCCACCGCTACAACAAGGTGATCGATGTTTTGCGTGCCATTGAAAACCGAGACGAGCGCATCGGCGCCTGTGCCGATCTGGGCCATTACATCCGTTCTGGCGAGCAACCAACGGAAGTTATCCGGTTGTTAAAGGGCCGACTCTACGGCATTCATCTCAAAGACTTTAAAGAGATGAAAGAGCACACCCAGGGCGTGATCATCGGCCGTGGCCACCTCGATGTGCCGGCCGTGTTTGCCGCGCTTGGACAGGCAGGCTTCCCGGCCAATGGCGCGCTGTCACTGGAATACGAGGAAAATCCCCAAAATCCGCTCGCCGATCTGGAAGAATGTTTAAACGTTGCCAAGAGCGCACTGCCAAAAGCCTAACGTTTTCGACGTTCCTCAGACCGGTGGCTCGTGCGCGGGGTTGCGCTCCCTGATCGCAACCTGATCGCTCCCTGATCGCTCCCCGGTCGCAACCAGAGGGCGCGTTAAAGAAAGACAGGCAACCGTCGAGAGTACGGCTGTGATTGCCAGCGCCCAGGTAACCCCGTGCGGTCCCTGCTGCCAGAGCCAGCCCGTTAGCAGACCGGCTGGAAGCGCCAATAAGCCCTGCACAAGCGTGTACCAACCAAAGGCCCCGCCGTGGTGTCCCGCTGGTGACAAAAGCGCAACAAGCGATCGTTCCGCCGGTTCAATCATTCCGTAGGCCACCCCCACTAGCATCACCATCGCCACCGCCGTCATTGTTTCTGTACACACAGCCAGCCCGCCGTAGGCCGCCGCAAAAACCAGCCAGCCCGTGGCCAATGCTCGGCGCGGATGCCAGTGGTCGGCCAGCCGACCCGCTGCTAGAGCTGCTCCGCTCTTGGCCAAACTCATGCCCAACCAGACCAGCGGAATCAGCACAAGCGGCACGCCCAGATCGGCCACGCGCAACAGCAAAAACTGCTCACTCGATGCGCCCAACGCCCAGATTCCAACGCTCCATAGCAGCAGCGACTGCTGCCGACATAAGCGCACCGGCACGCTCACGCGTGCCGGTGGTGGCAGGCGGGGCGCTGGATCGTGCACCAAGCGATAGAGAACGGCAAGTGTCAGGAATCCGGGCAGGATCGTCAGCAAAAAGAGGCGGCGTTCCTCACCGGGAAAGAAGAACAAAAACAACATTGCCACGACCGGGCCCAGCGCAGCACCTGCGTGGTCGAGCGCACGGATGTGGCCAAAGGCACGGCCGCGGATCGCCGGTTGGACCAGATCGGTGACGAGCGCATCGCGCGGAGCGCCGCGAATGCCCTTGCCAATCCGGTCAGAAGCCCGCACCAGCAACGCTTCAAAGGGCGTGGCAACCAGTCCCATCAGTGGGCGGATCACCGCCGAGAGACCGTAGCCAAAGAGCACGAACCTTCGACGACCGAACCGATCGGAAAGTGCGCCTGCGGGCAGTCGCACGACTGCCGCAAGAGCAGTGGCCAATCCGTCGATGAGTCCGATGAACAATGTCGAGCCACCGAGTTCGCGCAGGAGAAACGTCGGCAGCAGTGGATAGATTGCCTCACTCGAAAGGTCGGTAAGAAAACTCGTCCAACCCAAGGCCTTGATGGTGGGGGGAAGCAATGGGCTGGCGGCGTTAGGCTGGATGAGACCGTGCATGCCAGCATTCTGACACCCGCACCCGCAGCCTGTCTTCAGGCGCGGTCGACGCCGGTGTCGAGCACGGCCATAAAGGCCTTTTGCGGGATGTCGACGCTGCCGATGCTCTTCATCCGCTTTTTACCCTCTTTTTGCTTGGCCCAGAGCTTTTTCTTACGCGAGATGTCGCCGCCGTAGCATTTGGCCGTCACATTTTTGCGCATCGCAGAGATGGTTTCGCGGGCGATCACTTTCGTACCGATCGCCGCCTGCAATGCGATCTCAAACATATGCCGGTCAATTTCGCTGCGAAGTTTTTTAACAATCGAACGGCCACGCCGGTCAGCATCACGCCGATCGCAGATGATCGACAGGGCGTCGACGTTCTTGCCGCCCACCAGAATGTCGAGCCGCACAAGATCAGCCGGCATGTAGCCAATGAGTTCGTAATCCATCGTGCCATACCCCCGCGTGACGCTCTTGAGCTTGTCGTGCAGATCGTAGATCACATCCGCTAGCGGCAAATCAAATGTCAACATGGCACGCGTTGGCGAGAGGTATTCCGTTTTGAGATACGTGCCACGACGATCGGTGCTCAATTGCATGACGGGACCAATGTGCTCGACTGGCACGAGGAAGTTTGTGCGCACAATCGGCTGCCGAAACTCATCGATCTGACCCGAATCAGGCACGTCCTGCGGGTTGGTGATCTCCAGAACCGTGCCATCGGTTTTGAGGATCTGGTAGGTGACGTTGGGAGCAGTTTGCACAAGGTCCAGATCCGCTTCCTTCTCCAGTCGCTGCTGGATGATTTCCATGTGCAAGAGGCCGAGAAACCCGCAGCGAAATCCAAACCCAAGGGCCTCGCTGCTTTCGGGCGAGTAGTCAAACGAAGGATCATTGATGGAAAGTTTTTCCAGCGAATCGCGCAGCTCTTCGAAATTCTCTCCCTCAGAAGGATAGAGTCCGCAGTAGACCATCCGTTGCGGACGCTTGTAGCCGGGCAGCGGGGCAGCGATTGTGTCGCCAGGACAGATAACGGTGTCGCCGATGTGCACCTGCTTGACATCCTTGATGTTGCAGACCAAATAACCAACCTGCCCGGCCACGAGTTCCTCGCAGGCCCGGCGCTGCGGCACAAATTGGCCAATCTCCAACACCTCATGCGTGGTGCCTGTTTCGAGAAAGCGCACCTTCTGCCCGCGTTTGATCGTGCCGTCTACCAAGCGAACATACGTGATGGCCCCGCGGTAGCTGTCGTAGTGGCTGTCAAAGATCATGGCGCGAAGCACACCATTCGGATCGCCGGTGGGGGCCGGCACACGCTCGATGATCGCCGCCAATAGTTCATCAACCCCAAGCCCCGTCTTGCCACTCGTCAGCACCACTTCCGCAGCGTCGATGGCAAGGCTCTGCTCCATCTCAGCGAGCACCTCGTCCACCCGAGCGTGTACCAGATCGATCTTATTCACCACCGGTACAATTGTCAGATTCTGATTGATCGCCGCATAGGCGTTGGCCACGGTCTGTGCCTCAACGCCCTGAAAGGCATCGACCAGCAGCACGGCCCCTTCGCAGCAGGCCAAACTCCGCGAAACCTCGTAGTGAAAATCGACGTGGCCGGGGGTATCGATCAGGTTGAGTTCGTAAAGTTCGCCTTTGTAGTGGTAGCCCATGCGAACGGCGCGGGCCTTAATCGTGATGCCCCTCTGCCGCTCCAGCTCCATGTCGTCGAGCATCTGCTCTTTGAGCTGCCTTTTTTCAACCGTCCCGGTGCGTTCCAGCAAACGATCAGCCAGCGTGCTCTTGCCGTGGTCGATATGGGCGATGATCGAGAAGTTGCGAATGTGGGCAGAGTCAATGGACATGGAAGAAGTGTACTGCAAAAACGGCACGCAATTTTTCGGCCTCTCGAGCCGTTGAATCCCCGCCTCAGACTGCCACTTTTTGCTCGAGGCGGGCCAGACCGGCAGCGCCAATGCAGCCCGCTAAACCCCCCAAGCTGGCAAAGCAGAGGACTGTCGAGGCCGCTAAAATAGGCAGAGCGCGGCTGCGCACTTCGGTACGGATCCGCTCAATAAACGCACTGCCGATGGGCGAGGCTTCGCCGCCAAACGTCATGGCACCGCCGAGCACAACCGCAGCCGGATCGATGGTGTGCATGAGCGTGACGATGCCGATCCCGAGCCAGCGGGCAGTTTCCAGCACAAGCAAGAGCGCCACACCATCACCTGCCTCTGCTGCACGGGCAACCAGAATGGGGGTCATCGCTTCACCGGCCGCAATGGCCTCGGCAAGTGGACCGGTCGGAGATTGTCCGCCGCTGATGTTTCCCAAAGCGAGCGTTTCACTGGCCCGCAGGATGAGGGCCGTGGCACTGGCATAGGCCTCCAGATGGCCCCGCTTGCCGCAGGGGCAAAGCCGGGCGGTCTCGGCGGAATCAACAATGATGTGGCCACACTCTGAGCCATTGCTGTGGGCGCCCTCGACCGACACATTGCCGATGATGATGCCGCCCCCAACACCCGTGCCGAGCGTGAGCAATACCAGGCTCGAAAAAGACCGCGCCGATCCGACCCAGAACTCACCGTAAGCCGCGGCATTGCCATCATTGGCATACGTGATCGCGTGACCGCAATGGGCCGCCACTCGATCGCGGATGGGAAAATGATCCCAGCCCGGAAGATTGCCAGCCTTGAGGATGACCCCAGCTTTCAAATCGAGTGGTCCGGGCGTGCCGAGACCGACCCGGGCAATGTCGTTGGCATGGATGCCGACCATGTCTGTCAGCAGATGCACTGCCTGACCCATGCGCTGCGCCGCCTGCTCTGGGCCACGCGCAGCGTGTGTGGGCTCAGTGTGAAAGGCCAGCATTCGCCCCTGGTCATCGACGATGGCAGCCTTGATGTGAGTGCCACCGAGATCGATGCCGGCATAGAAGGGCCGCTGCGCCTGTGCCACAGGCAACCAGTCGGATCGATCGCTCATAGAGTCAATATCCAACGCGTGAAAAATTAGTTGTCGGTGGGCAAGCGGTCCACCGCAACCGAAGGTGTCTGTCCCGTACAGGCTTTCATGAACGCCACTAGGTCAGATTTTTCTTCAGGAGTCAACTTGAGTGGCCGGATTTTATCACTCAGATTGGGATTTGGATGGCCGCCCTTGTCGTACCACTCAACCACTTCTTCCAGCGTGGCGATTGAACCATCGTGCATGTAGGGGGCCGTCAGCGTCACATTGCGAACGGTTGGGGTTTTGAATGCGCCCTTATCGAGAGCATCTTGGGTCACAGTAAACCGGCCCAGATCGGCAGCGGGCTTGTCCATCCCGATGCCAATATTGTGGTAGCGTTCATCGGCAAGATTGGCCCCAACGTGGCAGGCCGTGCAGTTACCCTTTGCGGTAAAAAATATTTCCCGGCCCCGCAGCGCGTCAGCTGAAAGTGGTTGGGCGGCAACGCTGGCCTGCGCGGCTGCAAAACGAGCCGATAGTTCGGGATCCTCTGCGATGTCATCGGCATCGAGGGCCGCGAAGCTGCGCAATTGTTCGTTAAAGTCGTAGGGCGACGGTGCCGTGACGAGCACGCGTTCAAAGGCGGCAATGGCCTGCGCAATGCCATCGATTGTGAGGCTGCCAAAGATGGCATCGAATTGTCGCTTGTAAACCGGTATGGCTTGGAGGCGTTTCACGACACCCTCATGCGTAAAGCCCATCTCGATTGGATTAGCAATCGGTCCCACGGCTTGCGCCTCAAGCGAATCGGCGCGTCCGTCCCAAAATTGTGCGCCGGAGAGAATGCGGTTGAAAGAGACGGGTGAATGACGATTGCCAAGTTGGCCACGGATACCAACGCCTGTTTTGGTATGCGCCGAATAGCCCTCGGTGGGATTGTGGCAGCTGGCACAACTCACGGTTGAGTCGGCCGATAGACGGGTGTCGAAGTAGAGCTGTCGCCCCAGTTCAATTTTGGCTCGCGTCAACGGATTGCGTTCCAGACCTTGTATCTGCCCGGCCCCCTGCGAGAGCCCCAGCGGTAAAACGGGCTCGAGCACGAGAGAGTTTTTAGGATGAGCCAGCCACTCATCGACCTGCTCCAGCGTGAGTGCTCCGCTTCCCGGCACACCGGCTGTTAAGGCGGGCTCGCCCAGTGCCACCCGCTCTTGTGCCCGATCGCCAACAGTCGCCACACGTGCGGCCGCCTGAGGTGCTGCGCTGCTGGCAGCATCCGGCGCAGCAGCACCGTCAACCTTTGGCAGGCTTTCCGCGCCGGTCTTTTCTGTAGCGTCCGCATCGGTGTTTTTAAGAGGCTCGATTGTTTTAGCCGCTTCGTTGATCGCCTCATCAGCATCGGCTTTTGCTTTATCAGCTGCCTGTTTCGTTGCCGATACGTCGTCGTCAATCACGTTTGTGGCAGTGTCAACACCGGCCGGTGCCTTGCCGCCGTCAGCAGGAATGACCTCAATGGTTTCTATTTCAACGACCTCTCCGCTGGGGCCATTGGCGTTTGGAGGTCCAGACGGAGCGCAGCCGCAAAGGGTAACCACAAGCAGGAAACACCAAAGAAAAAGCACCAGTGGGCCGCTGTGAACGGTCACCAGTTTGAGAGGCAGTGTGAATTGAGATGGCACGGAACCGACTCCTTTTCAGCAATGAGACAGGGAAAGCAATGCAGAGCCATGACCCATGACCCATGATCCATGACCCATGACCCTCACGGCACACGCTCTGCCAGACATCTTAGGCGTTTTTTCGGTCCGACAAAACGCAAGTATTTATAGTGGCACGTTCGGCAGGGATGGGGGGCCCGCAGGTCAGGCTGAACGCTGAAAGCAGCGTGCTTAACACTTCGCTATGTCGGCTGTGGCGAGCCATTCCAGCTCACCTGGATGGCCTGGGCCATCGTCCAGACAGATCGACGCCACGGCACCTTTTTGCATGCGGACAGCCGAAGAACCGTCGCCGATGGTGAGCGCTACCAACCGTCCTACGCAGGGCATGTGTCCGACCCAAGCCACGCGTTTGGCGTCTTGCTCGATCGTCCACTCCACGAGATGTTGCCAATTAGCAGGGGGAGCGAGGGCTTCGATGATGGCCACCGGCGGTGAGTTGGTGAGCACAGTGGCCATGATCTCCGCTGTCTGCCGCGCCCGCACCAGCGGACTGGTTGCCACACAATCGATCTGCATGCCGGCGGCCTGTAAGCGTTCAACAAATTTTGCAAATCGCTTACACCCCTTTTTTGTCAACGGCCGTGCAGCGTCGGTTTGACCGTCAACCGCGTCCTCGGCCCAAGCGTGTCGCACGATGTAGAGATGAGTGGTGAGTGTGGACATAGTACCGATTGTGCTTGCTGCCGGTACAACCGGCAAGTTCAAACGCTGCGCCACAACTGTTCCGCAGATATTCCCAACGATTGGATCGTGTCCTGCGCGTCTCGACGCCAGCGTTTGGCGTCGAGAGGATAGCCAGCCGTTGGACGCAGGCCCGGCACGTGTGACGACCAAAAGGCGTTAAAGGCCCACATGGAGATCTCGCGCAGGTATTTGGCTGTCATGCTTGCCAACGCTACCGGCACACGCGATTCGCCGGCAACGCAAAACTCGATCCGTCCGGTGCTGCCGGGTAGGGCGTAGACCGAACGCGTGGCTGTTTCCTCCAGCGGCTGGATGAGCGGAGTGTCGAACGAACGGGCCACCAGCGCCGCATAGCTCTTGCGGCCACCGTGACGGTCGCACCACACCAGGACCGGCTCGGTAGGAGCGAAAGTGCGCAGAGCAGCTGCTAGTTCGAGCGTGGTGCGGGAGAGAATGTCAGATTTATTGAGGCCCGTCGCTAACAGTAAGTTGAAAGCCTGCGGCTGAATCGTGCGGCAGGCCATGCGCAGCAGCGACACACCTTCGTTCGCCAGAGTGTCGCGCACAATCGTGGCCACAGCGTGGCAATCCTGCGACTGGGCTGTGCGTGGCAACGAAAGTGAATCCAAAACAAGAGTCTCCGGCGCGATTGAGTCGCTCTGCGCAATGCCAAGCGCGGCGGCGAGTTGCTGCCAGTTGGTCGGCACCGCATCGCTTGCCACTACGAGGCCGGCGAGCACGCCCCGTTCCAGCGCTCCAAATCCCGCACCGGCGCGATACACGAGCTTTGAATCGGCCCACAATGGGCCGGACAGGGCCGGTCTGGGGACTGCTGCCAACGCTGCGGCAATCGATCGGCTCAGCACCACTTCGGCATCGTGAATCTCTGCAGCCACTCGATACACCGAGGCCGCCACCACCAACGGCCCGAGGTTGGGCCCGTAGCCTGCCTCGTCGGTGCCGATCACAAGCGTCATCACAATTCCCTGTTAGCAGTCGGAGCCAATCCCGCTGACCGGAGCGGAAACTGCCGACAGTATTCGTAGATGGCAATGGCTGCCGAGGTGGCAGCGTTGAGACTGTGCGGCATTCCGGCCATGGAAATTTCAGCAACGCGGTCGATTTTTGTAAGCACGTCTGCTTCGAGTCCAGCGCGTTCGTTGCCAATCACGAGTACCGTTTTTGGCAGAAAGGAAAAGTTGAAGAGTGATTCGGAGTGGGTCGTCTGTTCCAGAGCCACCAACTGAAACCCCTCGCTGCGGAGCCTGTCGAGGAGTGGCGGTAGGCTGCGATGAATCGACAAATCGACCGATTCGGCCCCATCGCGTGCGATGCGGCTGTGCAGCCGGGCCGCGCCGCAGGCGATGACGCGGCGGATGCCAAAACAGCCGCAGGTGCGTACGATGTGCGAAAGGTTGACGTGGCTGCGTAACGGCGCACAGGCCACAATCAATTCGCGCGGTGCCACGAGCACCTCAGGAGGCTTGTGGCGAATGTGCTCAAAGCGATCGTTCATGGGTTGTGCTGCCAAACCATTGGCAGGGATCAAAAAAAAGTTTTTCGGCGGCCGCCGGTGGCCCACGGCACGGGCTTTTAAAAAGCTCCGCACCGCCGGCTCATTCTCCGTTGATTATGCACCGGCTGGAATCCATCCGATTTGTCCGCTGGTTGGAGCGCTTTTATGGGCGTTGGGCTGCGGCATTCAGCCCGCCCCCCACCTGCCGCCTCCCGTCGCTGCGCCAGCCGTCACCATCCAATTGGTCGACCACAAGGCTCTTGTAAAGTTGATCGCCGCCCAGCGCGGCAAGGTCGTGGTGCTCGACTGCTGGAGCACGTCTTGCCCGCCGTGCGTGAAAGATTTTCCCCGGTTGGTTGCGCTCCAGAAAAAATGGGGCCCGGCCGTGGTGTGCCTATCGCTCTCCTTCGATTACGAAGGCATCGGCACTCCCGAGGAAGCACTGCCGCGCGTGCAGACATTTTTAACGACCGTCGGCGCCGAGCAACTGATCAATCTCCTCAGCCATCAGGACGCCGACACACTCTACCGCCAACTCGATTTAGTCAGCGTTCCGGCGATCTACGTGTACAGGGCCGATGGCACTCTGGCACAGCGTTTCGACGAGGACGACGCTGCCAAACGGCTCGGCCGCCCATTTCACTATGGCGACGTGGAGGAGGTCGTGCAATCGTTGCTTTCCTCGCTGACGCAGCCTGCGATTGCGCGTTAGAATCCTGGCCAGTGCGTTGGCGGCTCCGACAGGCTACTCTCTAGGCACAGCAGCAGTCTTTCCGTTGGGGCATACTTTTTATGAGACTCGTTTGACATGAACGTGGGAAAACAACGCAGCGGTCCGGCAGGGCGGTCGGTGATGGCCCTCAGTAGCAATGGGTACAAGCCCCAGCCGGGCGATGTTGTCAAAAGTCCCTTGGGCTACGGTCGCGAAACAGTCGAGTCGATCGTGGTGGCCTTTACGCTGGCGCTGCTCTTTCGCGCGTTTGAAGCGGAGGCCTTTGTGATTCCGACGGGATCGATGGCGCCGACTCTTATGGGTCGCCACAAGGATGTGGTTTGCGAGAAGTGCGACCGCGATTACCGTGTCGGCTGCAGCGCCGAAGAAGACGATCAGTCGCAGAGCCTGCGCAGCCAACAATCGCAGCTCACGCGTGAATTGGCAGACCTGCGAACGCAGGCCAAAAACGCACAAAGCCCCCAGCAGCGTGAGGCAGCCCAGCGGCGGGTTGAGATTTTAGAGAGCGATCGCGGTCCGCTCGCCCAGATTCGCACCCGTTTGGGAAGCAAGCTTGTGCCGGCCACCCGCTGTCCCAGTTGTGGCTATGCGATGCGGCTTATAGAGGATGCCAAGGGGGTGGATCAGCCACTGCATTACCTCCCGCAATACCCCTCCTTTAATGGCGACCGCATTCTTGTCAATAAATTTATCTACGATTTTGTTGAACCCAACCGCTGGGACGTTGTCGTTTTCAGGTATCCCGAGGATGCAAAAACCAATTACATCAAACGGCTGATCGGGCTCCCCAACGAAACGGTTTCAATTGTTGGCGGTGACATCTGGACGAGCCAAAACGCCGAGCCGCCCCGCATCGCACGCAAGCCAGTCACCCAGTTGCTGGCAATGCTGCAATGCGTTTTTGATAGCCGCTATCTTTCCCCAGAACTGCATCAGGCCGGCTGGCCTCTGGGCTGGATTCCTTGGTCGCCGCCAGCGGAATCGGCCACGGGTCGCTGGACGACTGCGGACAGCGGCCGGTCGTTTGCCTGCTCGCCAGCAGCAGAGGCCGCAACGCTGCGTTACCGGCATTTTTTCCCGACCGCCCAAGATTGGGAGGCCGTGAATGCTGTGCTCAAAAAAGAACCGGCGGGCGCCCTGCCGTTTTCAACAGAGATTCAGCCAGCCCTCATCGATGATTTTCAGCCCTACAACGCACTCGCCACGCGCTCGCACTGGGTAGGGGATTTAGCTGTGGAGATGCAACTCGAAAATCGGTCGGCAGCCGGCACGTTCAGCATCGATCTTGTCGAAGCGGGTCAGGCGCACCGGTGCACGATCGATCTGGCGATCGGTGCTGTGCAGTTGGCCATCGCCGGTCAACCGGCCGAAGATAGCCCCCAGGCCCGCACGCCGCTGCACGGTCTGGGATCGTGGCGGATTCTATTTGCAAACGTTGACGATGAATTATCGCTCTTCATTGATGGAGTGAAGGTGGAGTTTGACCGCCCCACCGCTTGGAGTCGGTCGATTGAATCGGCCCAGGCCATTCGGCCGACTGAGGTGGCAATCGCGCCTGGCACAATGCAGTCGAGTGATCTTTCACCGGTCGGCGTGACGGCTGTTGGAGCCGACCTGCGAATCGATACCATGCGCGTGCTGCGAGACATTTTTTACATAGGAGCGCACGACATTGGCGCGCGGCCGGGCGAGTTGATCGAACGGCAGCTATTGGAGTTTCCGCTCGAAGAAGATCAGTTCTTCGTACTCGGCGATAACTCAGCAGCCAGCAAGGATAGTCGCCTCTGGGTGGAAGGCTACCACGTCAACCGAGAGTTACTGGTCGGTAAGGCCCTCGTGATTTTTTGGCCGCATGCAGTGCCAGCACAGTGGAGTATTCCGCTGACAATTGGCGGTTCCCAAGTGCGATTGCCAGCATGGCCAAACTTCGCGAGGATGGGCTACGTGCGTTAGGCCAACGGCCACGGCCGGATCGATTGTCACCGGCAGTTTTTCGGCAGCAGGACTCTAGGGAAGCGCAGATGCCGCTCTTATCTGTTCAAGGTCTGGTTAAAAATTACGGTCGCCGTCGCGTTGTAGACGGGGTCGATTTTACAGTCGATACCGGCGAGATCGTCGGGTTGCTGGGGCCCAACGGTGCCGGCAAGACAACCAGCTTTCGTATGACATGCGGGATGGTGCTGCCCGATTCTGGCAAGGTGCTGCTCGACGACGAAGAGATCACGCATTGGCCGATGTTCAAGCGAGCGCGGGACGGCGGCATGGGGTATCTTGCCCAGGAACAAAGCGTGTTTCGCAAGCTGACAGTCGAGCAGAATCTGCTGGCAATCATGGAACTCGTCGGCATGGATCGCAAGGAGCGCCGCCGCCGCTGCGAAGAACTGCTCGAGCAATTTGACATCGCTAGGATCCGCCGGTCGAAGGCACATTACATTTCTGGTGGTGAAAAAAGGCGGCTTGAGATCGCACGCTGTCTCGTTACCGAGCCACGCATTATTCTGCTCGATGAACCGTTCACCGGCATCGACCCGGTCACGATCCACTCAATTCAGAAGATCATTGTCGGTCTCCGCGACGACGGCATCTCGATTCTGATCACAGACCACCGCGAACGCGAGACGCTGGCCATCACCGACCGCAGTTACGTGATTCGTGCTGGCAAGGTGCTCTGCCACGGCACAGCGCAGGAAGTGCTTTCTAATCCCGATGCCAAGAAGTATTACTTTGGCGAGAGTGCGGGCGTAGAAGCGGCCTAAATCCGACGAGCAGAGTCGAGGGAATCCAGCCGCGGCTCTTTGCGGTAGACTCTTTGCAGTAGAAATAGTTTCTTTGCAGTCCGTCTCCGCTTCGGTACACGCTTGAGAGGAAATCTCTATATGGTCCATGCTGCCCGGCGAGTTCAAAATTATGCATGGCCGCTGCAGGCCTGTGCGCACCCGGTGTGCGCGATCGTGGTGGTTGCCAGTGGCCTGTTGCTGGCTGTGAATAGCTGGGCCGACGAAGCCACCACTGACTCGCGGCGTGTGCTTGTCTGCGGCGCTCGGACGGCGATTGTGAAAATCACATCAGAGGTTGCCAATGGCTCACCAGTCTCACAAGAAACAGTTGAGTGGAGTTATCCAGCCAGCTCGCGTGAGGGCTGGGTGCTCCCGGACGGCAATCTGCTGCTGGCGCTTTCAAAAGGTGGGCCGACACCCAAAGGGGCAGCCGTTGAGATCAAACGAGGCGAGAACGTTCCCGATGAAATTGTCTGGCGTTACGACGGTGTGCAGGACGAGATCAACAGCATTCAAAAAACACCGCAGGGAACCTACGTGCTGACCGAGGCCGGCCCCCAGCCACGGTTGTTAGAAATTGACGCCGCTGGCAAGGTGCAAGTTGAGTTTCCGCTGCTCTGCCAAAAACAAAATCCACACATGCAAACTCGCATGTCGCGCAAGCAACTCGACGGCACCTACCTTGCGCCGCACCTGCTCGACTTTGCGATCATCCGCTACGACGCGGCCGGAAAAGAACTCTCTCGAATCGACACGCATGTGCCCGGCGAGCCGGGCATAAATAGTTGGCCGTTTACGGCAATCGCACTGCCCGACGGCGGCATTTTGGCGGGGCTTACCAACGGCAATCGGGTGGTGGAATTTGACAAGGCAGGTGCGTTGCGTTGGCAGGTAACGGCCGCCGAAACAGATGGAGCGATTGCCGATGCCTGCGGAGTGCAGCGTTTGCCAAACGGCAATACCATGATTGCCAGCTATCACATTGGGAAGGATGGCGTGAGGTTGCTGGAAGTTTCCCCAGAAAAAAAGATTGTTTGGGCGTGGAAAGCCAATGTGCCAGCCGTGCATCACTTTCATCTGCTGACCGTGAATGGAGCGGAAATTGCGGCACCGGCCATGCGTTGAACCAGCCGGCAAACCGTTCTTAAAGTCGTTTTTTAACAGTTTTTTCTTTCCCCCACCGCTGACGCAGCGGTGTAGAATTGGTGAGCCAACAGCCAGAGTTTCCTCACTTTTTTCAACATGAGTGCAGCGTGACCCCTGTCGCGGATATGCCTAGAGTCATCGCCAATCCCTGCCGTGGGTACCCAAGCCGCCGGCGACGCGTGCCGCTTTGGCTGGGGCTGGCCATTGTCAGCATGGCCTGTGCGCAGGGCTTGTTTGCTCAGCAGCTAGCGGTGGTGGGGGCAGAACCGGTAGCTGCCCGTCCAGAAGACCTTGAATTCTTTGAGTCGCAGGTGCGTCCGATATTTGTCGAACATTGCTCCGAGTGTCACACCCGCAAGTTGGACGGGCGCGAGGCGGGCGAGCCGGAAGGTGGCCTCTCGTTTGATTCACGGAGCGATTTTCGCGCCAGCGAAGGCGTGGCCGTCGCCGGCAATCCCGAAAAAAGCCTCATCGTGCAAGTCATTCGCTACGACAGTGAATTGCAGATGCCACCGGCTGGAAAATTGCCAGCCGGTGCCATTGCCACGCTTGAAGAATGGGTGCGACGCGAGTTGCCGTGGCCAGACGATGGCACGACTGCTACCGCTGCTGCTCCGTTTGATATCCCCGCACGCAAGGCCGAGCACTGGTGCTGGCAGGCTCCCCAGAAGAGCGCTGCTCCTGAGGTCTCCAACAAGGGATGGTGCCGCAGCGACATGGATCGCTTTGTTTTGGCTCGACTGGAATCAGCCGGTCTCAAGCCGGCTCCTGAGGCTTCACGGGCTGTGCTCGTCCGTCGTGCAAGCGAAATACTGACGGGACTACCGGCCGACCCTGCCGATGTTGATCGCGTTGTGGGCGATGCCGATCCGCTGGCCTACGAAAAATATGTCGACACACTCCTAGCGTCCCCACACTACGGAGAGCGTTTTGCCAGACACTGGCTCGATGTTGTCCGCTACGGTGAAACGCGAGGTCACGAGTCTGATTACACGATCCCCAACGCCTGGCGTTACCGCGATTGGGTCGTCAAGGCGTTTAACGACGGCCTGCCCTACGATCAATTTGTGCGGGAACAGATTGCTGGCGACCGGCTCGAGCATCCCCGCCTGAATGCCCAAACGGGGGCCAACGAATCGATTGTCGGCACCGGCTTCTGGCTGTTGGGTGAAGAGGTGCATTCGCCGGTCGACATCGCACAGGACGAAGCCGATCGCATCGACAATCGGGTCGACACATTTGGCAAGGCATTTTTGGGGCTTGCGCTGGGGTGTGCGCGTTGCCACGATCACAAGTTTGACGCCATCTCAAATGAAGACTACTACGCCATCGCCGGCATGCTGATGTCGAGCAACTACAGGCAGGTGCCATTTGAAACGCTGGCAGCCAATCAGGGGGTGGCGGCCGGTCTGGACCGTGCCGACGCCGAGGCGCGGAAAAAATTGCTACCGCTGGTTGCCCGGCTGATCGAACAGTCTGGTGGCTTTGCCAGCATTGAAAAGAGCCTGCCTCAAGCGGCGGAGATTCTGGCAGCCGTGCGGCACAAAGAGGCCAGCGACGCGGAGACCCCAAGCTCAGAAACTTTCCTCGCCAACTACACTGCTGGCGTCCAATCGACTCCCATTATTGCCGACGCCTACGCATGGGGCATCACTCCGCTGCCCGCTGGCCAACCGAGCCTAGCGCCAGCCAATGGCACCCAAAATGGCACCCAACCAACCGGTGTGACGCTGCTGACTCTCGGTGCAGCGCAGAGCGATGCCATCTGGTCACGCAGCACCACCAGCGGCGAGCGAGACCCCGGGCCTGTGGGTGAGGTGGATCGTTCGGGCCGCATGCTGCGCACGGCGAAAGTACGGTTGACTCACGGGCAGCTTTGGTATCGAGTGCGCGGCAATATGCAAGTGGTTGCCGAGATTGACAGCCACCGCATGCTCCCTGGCCCGCTGCATGGACGCACGATTATTTCCACGGACACCAAAGACCAGTGGCAGTGGATCGGACACGATCTCAAGACGTATGCCGGGCATATGGTGCAGGTCGAGTTTGCCTCGAAATCGGGTGAGGCTGCGGTAGCCGAAGTGGTGGAATCGATCCGGCAACCCACGCGCATCGACCCACTCGTGCTGGCCCTTGCCGAACGCACAAAAGATCTTTTTGAAACGAGCGCTGCGCCCGATGCAGCGGTCCAAGCCCAGGCGATCCACGCAGCCGCCAGCAGTCTTTTCATGGAGGCCTTGGAGGGCTGCCGCAACGGTTCATTGACCGATTCCCCGCATGCCGCTGCACTGGCAACGCTCGTCAATCGTGTGCTGGCAGCGAATCCATTGGGAGGCAGTGCAGCCGAAGCAGCGGCAGCTACAGGCCTGCAACTGTCGGCCGAGGCTACTGCCCTAGCTCTAGCCCGCACAGAAATCGCTGCCGGCGCCAAGCTGGCTTCGGCAGTTGCGCCGGCGATTCTGGATGGCAATGGCGTCGATCAGCACGTGCTCGTCAAGGGAGTGGCGGGTCGACTAGGCGCGCTATCGCCGCGCCGATTTTTGGAGGCCATTGACGGACCCAATCAGCCAGCGTGGCCGACGCATTCCTCTGGCCGCAGTGAACTAGCCGACCGCGTGCTCGATCCCGCCAATCCGCTCACGTCGCGCGTCATTGTCAACCGGATATGGCACCACCTTTTTGGCCGCGGCTTGGTGGCCACAACCGACAACTTTGGCAAGCTCGGCGAACAGGCAGCCGATCCGCAGGCCGCAGCACTGCTCGATGCGCTGGCGGTGCGTTTTCGTGAAGAAGGCTGGGATTTGAAGCAGCTGATCAGGGAAATCACGACGAGTAGCACGTGGCGGATGTCGAACACACGCGACAATGAGGCCGTCCAGAAGGATCCCCTCAATCTGCTGCTGCACCACTATCCTTTGCGTCGACTGGAGGCAGAGGCGGTTCGCGACAAGATTCTGGCCGTATCGGGCCGACTCAATCGCGAAATTGGCGGGCCGGGAGTAGAAGTTTTTCTCAATGATTTTCAGCAGGGACGGGGAAGGCCCTCACCGGGGCCGCTCGACGGCAATGGCCGCCGCAGCCTCTACATAAAGGTCCGCCGCAACTTCCTGACGAACTTTCTGCTGGCCTTTGACATGCCCATACCGTTTCAAGCGATGGGCCGCCGCACCGTCACGAATGTGCCGGCGCAGGCGCTGGTCCTCATGAACGACCCATTTGTGATTCAGCAGGCCAACCTGTGGGCAAAAAAGACGTTGGCCGATGAAAAACAAACAACCGAGGAACGCATCAATCGGATGTACCGCGATGGTTTTAGCCGACTGCCAGACGACGCAGAACGCGGGGCGGCAATCGACTTTTTAACGCAGCAGGCTCAGCAGCACGGCGCGAACTTTTCCGACCAACCCCGTCACGAGGCGGCTTGGTCAGATTTTGCCCACGCCTTAATCAACACCAAAGAATTTATTTTTGTGCCATGAAAAAGCCATGAAAAAGCCATGAACACACCATGAAAAAGCCATGAAAAATGCTATGAACAAACCATCCCACCACTGTCGGCGCTTTGTCTCCAAACCCCTGACACGCCGGCAGATGCTCGCCCAAAGTGCCTGTGGCTTTGGCGCATTGGCCGCAGCGGTGCTGCTAGAAGAAAATACAGCCAGTGCCGGTTCGACTGGTCCTGGCCTTGTGTTGCACCACCCCCCCAAGGCCACCAGTGTGATCTTTTTGTATATGGATGGTGGCGTGTCGCAGGTCGACAGCTTCGATCCAAAGCCGCGACTCGCGCAGGATGCCGGCAAGCACCCGCGGCAACTCTTCAAGGTCGATGCCACGCAATTTGATGCCGTTGGAAATCTGCTCCCGAGTCCGTGGAAATTTAAGCAGTACGGACAAAGTGGCACCCCGGTGAGCGATCTTTTTCCCTGCGTGGGCTCGGTGGTTGATGAACTTGCTGTGATTCGTTCCATGACGAGTGAGTTTTCCGAGCACACCAATGCCAATTTCTTTCTGCACACTGGTAGCGGTTTGCAGGGCCGCCCGAGCATGGGGGCATGGACAACCTACGGGCTCGGCAGTGAGAGCAAAAATCTGCCGGGCTTCATCGTTATCAATGGTGGCCTAGTCCCCCCTGGCGGGCTCGACACTTTCACGAACGGTTTTTTACCTGCCACCTATCAAGGATCCGTATTTAAGCCCAACGCTGCTGGCATGTCCAACGTGCAACCGTTAGAAAAATCGGTGAATTTACAGCGCGCAAAACTCGATCTAGCCCGTCAATTAGACAAACACTTTTCGGGGCGTCTGTCGGGCGACGACAGCCCACCAGATGTTTTGGAAAGCGCGATTGCCAATCAAGAACTCGCTTGGCGGATGCAAGCCGAGGTGCCGGGCTTGCTCGACATCTCCAGCGAAACCACAGCCACCCAGCGGGCTTACGGACTGGAGGCCGGCCACCCGCAGACCCGGATCTTTGCCGCAGAGTGTTTGCTCGCGCGACGGATGGTGGAACGCGGCGTGCGATTCGTGGAGTTAACCTGTCCGGATGGCAATGGGGATCGCTGGGATCAGCATGGCAATCTGCGAGACGGACACTCGAAAAATGCTTTGAGCGTCGACCAACCGATTGCGGCCCTCATTTCCGATCTCAAAGAACGTGGCCTACTCGATACAACGCTGGTGGTCTGGACGGGTGAGTTTGGACGAACGCCTTTTGCGCAGGGTGGCGACGGGCGCGATCACAACCCGCAAAGTTTTTCGATGTGGATGGCCGGTGGTGGCATCAAGGGGGGCGTGGTTGTGGGGGCCACCGACGATTACGGCTATCGCGTGGTCGAAAAAAAGTGCACGGTGCACGATCTGCACGCCACGATGCTGCACCTGCTGGGCATCGACCACACAAAACTCACCCACCGCTTTAGTGGCCGCAACATGCGGCTGACGGATGTCTACGGCAACATCATCCGTGACGTGATCGCCTAGCAGACTGGCCTCTCCGGCGGCTGGCGCTCCTCTGCCTGCAGTAGCGGCCAAAGGAGTCGCCAACACTGCAACAGCCACAAATTATTCGTGGCCCTTCATCAGCAGGCTTTTGAGCGCTAACACTGAGCCAAACGACATCAGCGCCAAGCCCAGCCAGCGTGGTGGCTGTACGATTTTTCGTACGGGAATATTCTGCCAGAGGTTTGTTTGCTGAGTGCCACGGTCGCCGAGTTGTGCGGCCACAAAATGGCTCGACCGTTCATTGAGTGTGAATGAATCAATGAGTCGAAATTGCACTCCGGCAAAAAAGAGCAGGAGCCCGATGAGCAGTAGATGGTTGCGTTTGAGTGGCATGGCTTCTCCGCTGGCGACGCCCAGTCTCGGCGACGCCTTTTAGGTTAGGCATCGAATATTGGAGGGCTGCGTCTGGAGCCGACGGCTGCGGCTTCCGTTTGTTCTGAAAATGTCGAACGTGGGGATCGGGCTAGCCGCCCAGCAAAAAGCGCCCAGGACTGTAGGAGAACCAGTCTGTTTGCCAGGGCGTGCCAGTCACGAAGATCGAGTGGCTAGAGGCAAGGTGAGACAGGCAAGGTGAGACAGGCAAGGTGGAGAAGGCAAGGTGGGGCAGAATGCAACGATCGAGTCAGGATTTCCTGTCGAAACGACTGTCCGGATGACGATCAACTCTAGCGGTTGTACCGGTTGGCCTAGCAATCTTTGTTGTGGTGGTAATTGTTGTGAATCAAACCATGCATAAGCACTATCTCTCCAGCATGTTCTGCTGCATCATTTTGAGCGTTTGTGGCTGGGGAGCAGCGGGTGGCCTCCGTTCTACAACGTGGGCTGCTGAAATCGGTGAGGAGATCATTCCCATCCAGTTTTTTGAACTGGAGGACGAGCAAGCAGCGACTGAGATGCTGGAAATATTCGAGCTTCCCGGCGAGAGTGTCGGCGATGAACTGATTCCGGTTGTCCCGCTTACCGACGATGCGGCCAGAGAAAACAACCAACACATCAGCGAACCTCCCTTGCTGGAAGTGTCGAGTCGTGCGGCCGATGGACTGCGAATTCAGGATTTTGGATTCGATGAAATGCCCACTGAAAAGAGCTCTGGAAATTGGTTTTCCAGCGGTTGCTGGTATGGCTCAGCAGAATCTGTCTGGTACGACAGGAGCCGTAATTATCGCACCACACTGGGGCGAGAGCCGTCGACATCAACCGGCCCCGTGCTCGATTACACAACGCTGGCACAGCCTTTCGATATGGCAGCAGGCGCGCGTGTCACACTCGGACGATCGATCGGTCGGGATTATCTCGATCGGGATCGGTATCTCGAATTCGTTTACTACGGCGGCATGAATTGGAACGGAGTCGATGGCTGGAACTCGCTGACAGCAGTTCCAACGCTCATAACCCCGCTGGCAATCGCTGCCCCAGGCTTCAATTTTGCAAACACCTTCAACACGTCGATCAGTTCTAATTTCAACAGCATGGAGTGGAATTACAAACTCAAAAGGCGACTCGGTCGCGATCAGATGGTGATGTCGCCAAACGGTAACTGGTCGCGGCATGCCGAACGCGGGTTTTTAGCCGGTCTGATTGTGGGCACTCGAGTGACCAGTGTGAACGAGGATTTCTCCTTTATCAGCCGACGCAACGGGGTGTCGCCGTCCGTATTCGGTGGCAACTACGACATCAGCACACAAAACTGGCTGCTGGGTCTCACCTTGGGCAGCGAGCTTGTTTCGCAAAACGAGTTTTACTACTGGGGACTGCGCGGTCGCGCATCACCCTCGCTGAGTTTTGCCGCGAATCAACAGTCGATTGTGGGTGTCAACACAACTGGCTTTCCTCCCCCAGCGGTTCCTGCCGCCCCCACTACAGACAATCGAACAAGCGCAGCGAATCAGGTTGGGCCGGGCTTCGTCGGTGATCTGTCGCTCTTTGGAGGTTGGAATATCACGCCGAATTTCTCACTCAAAGCCGGCTACGATTTTCTTTGGGTAGCGGGAATTGCCACGGCCACGCGGCAGTTCAATCTGGATAATCGCCGGCAAAACCCGATCGACGGTGGCGGGCAGGTTTTTTATAACGGCGTGACGTTTGGCTGCGAAGGTTCGTGGTGAAACGTCGCACAGATTTTAATGGGCTGCGGCAACAGCAACGGCAACTGCCTGACCCGTCGAGCAGACGTTGACGGCAATAGCCGTAGGCGGCCGACCGGCCAGCGGTTCGTCTCGTACAACCTGTACCGGACAGAGCGGATCGGGCAACTCATAATTGAGTGTGGGCACAACGAGTCCCGCTTCGAGTCCGAGCAGACTGGCGATCAGTTCGACAACCCCGCCGCCGGCTCCGATGTGTCCAAAAAAACTTTTGGGTGCGGTCACCGGCACATTACCAAGTTCGGCCACAATCGCGCTGGCTTCGATGCGGTCCATATCAATCGTACTGACGCCGTGGGCATTGACGTGGCCGATGTCGCTGGGCGTTAGTCGGGCCTGATCCAGAACTGCGCGAATCACGGATCGCAGCGAGGAGCCCGTAAAGCCATCACGCCGTGCTGTGGGCTCGCATCGTGAAGCAGTTGCCAGCAAGCGTCCGCGGATCCGTGCGCCGCGCCGCTCGGCATGTGCTCGTGATTCCAGCACAATTACGCCCGCGCCTTCGCCGTTGACCAGGCCGTCCCGATCGCGATCAAACGGCCGGCAGGCACGGCGAAAATCATCCGCGCGGTGCGAGAGCAGAGCGTCCCCGCGGGCAACGAGCGCGGTGGGGTGCAAGCGGCAGCCTGTGCCACCGGCGAGCATCACATCGGCCCAGCCGCGCTGAATAACGCTGGCCGCTTCGGCAATGGCCAACAGGCTCGAAACATCGCCGAGGACGATCGAATTATTTGGCCCGCGTGCGTCGTGGGCAATCGCGATGTGCGAGGCCGTCATATTGGGCAGATGCTTGAGCAGCCAGAGCGGATGCAGTTCCTCGTGGATGGCCTCTGCCCAGAGGGGAAATTCAAACTGACCATTGCATTTCGATCGCCGGTAGGTGCTCTCCAAATCCTCTAAATCTGCGTAGATCATGTCGTTGCCAAAGACAACGCCAAAGCGATCGGGGTCGATACTGCCTGCCGATAAGCCGGCGTCGTTCATCGCTAAATCGGCAGCGGCAAACCCGTACTGAATCTCACGGCTCATCACCTTGAGGCTTTTGCGCGGCCGCACGTAGAGCTTGGGATCGAAGCCCGGTATTTGACCACCGAAGCGCACGCTTAAGGCGCTTGAATCGAATGAATTGATGAGGCGGATGCCACTTTCTCTAGCGGCAAATGCGTTCCAAAAAGCCTCGCACCCGATGCCAATAGGACTGACGACACCGAGGCCTGTAAAGAGAATATCACTTGCAAGGTTCATAGAAGACAGCACCCTACACCGCAGAAGACATCATCGAAAGTGGACTGGATTTTAAAAGGGACAGGACCTTTTTCGAGAGTTGCCGCTGGGATGCCACCCGCACCGCAGAGCCACTGGAGGAGGGTTGCCATAAGGGTCTGCGTCTTTTCACCGTTCAACCTGCCTTCAGTGCCACAAGCGTGGCCGCACGCAGATCCAAAAATTGCTCTTTTTTACAGGAGCCAACCGCAATCATTTGGTAGCTTTTGAATGATAGAGTTTAATGATTCGTAACTCAATCAGCGACAGCAGTGTGGAGATCGACGGGAACACAGAGCAACTTGTGCCCTGTAAAAAACGGCAGCCTGACAGGAAGTCGTTCACGAGTCGACTCTGGCATGAAAGGGCTTACGAGCGATGGCGAGGCTCAGTATTTCGTTGGGAATGTGGGCGTTGATCGGCTGGATGGGCAGCGGGGCAGAAAGTGTAACTGCCGCCGGCAACCAGGAAACGCTGCTCGGTACCGCAGTCCCACAGCGGTTGCGTGCCCTCTGCGGGGCCTGCCACTGTGATGGAGCCGATGAAGGGGGCATTGCCTTTGACGGCTTGCTCGAGCGGGCATGCGCTGCCGGTGCCGACTCACCAGGTCGGCAGGGGGGAGCCGACCACGACGCTTGGCTGGCCATTTGGAAAAATCTTCGTGCCGGCGTCATGCCTCCGGCCGATGAACTCCAGCCATCTGCGACCGAACGTGCGCTGGTCTTGGGATTGATCGAACGGGAGATTTTCGGACTCGATCCCGCGCGACCCGATCCCGGCCGTGTTGTTCTGCGCCGGCTCAACCGTGTTGAATATGCCAATACGATTCGTGATCTCGTCGGCCTCGACATCAATGTGGTGGACAACCTGCCCACCGACGACACTGGTTTTGGTTTTGATACGATCGCCGACGTGCTCACACTGTCACCGCTGGTCGTAGAAAAATATTTAGAGACAGCGACGGCCGTTGCCAAGCAGATCGTTAGCAAGGTTCAGGCGCCCCAGCGTGGCGGTGCCTATTCAGCAGATGTACGACTGGTCTTTCTCAATCAGCCTGTGCCGCTGAACGACGCCGCTCGGCAACAGACCAGAAACATCATTCTGAAAACATTTGCCAGTCGAGCATTTCGCCGGCCGGTTGACCCCATCAGCTTGCAAAGCCTTATCGAACTGTCGGTGGCCGCTGAAGGCATTCCAGGCGGCACGTTCGAGCAGGGGATTGGGGCTGGATTGACGGCGGTTCTCGCCGCGCCGCGATTCATCTTTCGGGTGGAGGCGGACGCTGAAAAAGTCAGCCGATTGTTGCCATCGGGGCAACCGGTGGCGGCCATCGACGAGCATGCGCTGGCAGCTAGGCTCTCCTATTTTCTGTGGAGTTCGATGCCGGACGAGGAATTGCTCACGTTAGCGAACGCCGGTCAGCTCCGGGCAGATCTTGCCAAACAAGTAGACCGCATGATCGACGACGAACGCTGCGACGCACTGGCAAAGAATTTCGTTGGTCAGTGGCTGCAGACGCGCGATGTCGAGTCGTTACCGTTTGACGTGCGCACCATTCTCGGCGTGGACGACCGGCAAAAAGGGGAGAAGATCTTTAGTGAGGATGTGCGCCGTGCGATGCGGCTCGAAACAGAGATGCTCTTCTTGCATCTGCTGCGCGCGAACCTACCGGCCACCGATCTTCTCGTGGGCCAAGCAACGTTTCTAAATGCCGCACTCGCCAAATTTTATGGCATCCCGGGGGTTGAGGGGAAGAAGATGCGTTTGGTGAAACTCGACCCGGAGAGCCACCGCGGCGGCCTGCTGACGCACGGTAGTTTTCTGACTGTAACCTCAAATCCGTCGCGCACATCTCCGGTGAAGCGCGGACTCTTCATTCTTGACAACCTGCTCGGAACACCGGCGCGGCCTGCCCCGGCCGACGTGCCGTCGCTCGAGACAGCTGCTGCTGAGGTCTTGAAAAATGCGACGATGCGGGACCTCATGACGCAGCACCGCCACGATGCCCTCTGCGCTTCCTGCCATGCCCGCATGGATCCGCTTGGATTGGCGCTTGAGCCGTACAACGCCGTCGGGCAGTGGCGCGAAGCAGCAGATCGTGCGTCACTGGAGACCGGCGGACGGCTGATCACCGGTGAATCCTTCGCCAATGTTCGGGAACTATCAGCCTGCATTGCCGACCAGCGCCGACCGGACTTTTACCGGTGTCTGAGTGAAAAAATTCTCACCTATGCCTTGGGTCGAGGTGTAGAATATTACGATGCGACAGTAGTCGATAAAATTGTGGCCGATCTCCTGGAAGCTGATGGGCTGCGCACATTGGTGCAGAGCGTTGTTGCCAGCGATGCCTTTCAGTTGCGGCGTCAGGGCTTTGCAAACAGTTCGAAAACAGATCAAAAAGAGTTGGCACCGTGAACCAGTCGCACAACACCCGCCATCAGAGTCGTGTGGCCGCAGCGCTGAATCGCCGCCGGTTCATCGCCGACATTGCTCTTAAGGGACTCGGTGTTTCGGTGGGATTGCCGCTGCTGGACTCTGTTCTGGCCTCAAATGCTTTGGCCGCACAGTCAGCGGCGACGCCGCCCGGTGTGACTGCGCCGGTGCGCATGGCATTTCTCTACGTGCCCAACGGTGTGAACGTAGACCGCTGGCGTGGGGTGGGGGAGGGAGTTGACTACGCATTTGGGCCAACGCTCGAACCGCTCAAACCCTATAAGAGCGATGTGCAAGTGATTAGTGGTTTGGCCCAGAGCAGCGGCACTGGTGGCCCAGACGGTCCCGGTGATCACGCTCGCGCAACGGCAACGATTCTCACTGGCGTGCGACCGCGAAAGACAGCCGGAGCAAATATTCGCGCTGGTATTTCGATCGATCAACTGGCTGCTGCCCGCATTGGCAAGGCAACGCGGTTTTCTTCGCTGGAACTCTCGTGCGATGCGGTGCGGAAGAGTGGATCGTGCGATTCCGGTTATGCGTGCGCGTATTCGTTCAACATGTCGTGGCGCAGCGCGAATCAGCCGGCGACACCGGAATCGAATCCGCGGCTTGTCTTTGAGCGTCTTTTTGGCGCCGGTACCGGTAGCGAGCGAGCCACAAACTTACAGGTTCGGCAGACGCAGCAGCGGTCGATCCTAGACTTCGTGACTGCTGAGGCCCGGCGAATCAACGGTCATCTCGACGCCGGTGATAGGCAAAAACTTGACGAATACCTGACGGGTATCCGCGAGATTGAGCAGCGGATCATTCAGCTTGAAAAAATGGGTGTTCCTGCTGTACCCGAACTCGATCTACCGCAGCAGGCACCGGCCGACTACCGGGAGCATATCCGTCTCTTGGCCGACATGCTCGTGCTGGCGTTTCAGACAGACTCCACGCGCATCGCAACGTTTATGTTGGCCCATGACGGCAGCAATCGCACGTTTCCAGACATCGGAGTTGGGGACGGTCATCATGAAATCTCGCACCATCAAAAGAGCGCTGACAAACTTGAAAAAATTGGCAAAATCGATCATTTCTATGCCGAGCAGTTGGCGTACATCCTCGGTCGCCTGCGTGAAATACGCGAGGGCAACGGGCGCTCGTTGCTCGACAACTCGATGCTGGTGTATGCCAGCGGTCTCTCGGACGGCAACCGGCACCGGCACGATGATCTGCCGGTCGTGCTGGCTGGCAGCGGGGGTGGGCAGTTGGCAACGGGCCGTCATCTCAAGCTCCCCGAGCAGCCGATGACAAATCTGTTTCTTACGATGCTCGAGGCCATCGGCGCGCCCACGCCGCAGTTCGGCGACTCAACAGCACCCCTCCACGCCCTCCGCTCCTAAAAACGGGGACAGGTACAGTTTTCTCCAAAGGGGGGGTATAGCGGCCGTGGACAAAATGGCCGAGGCATTTTGCAGAGCGTTGCGACGCACAAACCGTTGCAGAGGTTGCCGCAAAGCACAACTGCCCCGCCGCCATCGCGAGTGGCCCACTCCTTGCAGGCCCGCAATCATCACTTTGAAGCTGTCGTGAATGCCGGCAGAAAATCCG
>CAMBUD010000017.1 GCA_945871035.1 Planctomicrobium piriforme
GTTGGCCAAGAAGAAGATGTCGAGGATATGGTGGCGTTCGTGCGAGATCAGTTTGGACAGCTTGATATCCTCGTCCACAACGCGGCCACCGGCGGATTTCGTCCGCTGGCGGCCACATCGCAGCGGCATTTTGATGCGGCTATGCACACGAATGTTCTGTCTCTGGTGCACCTGCTCAAAGCCGCGGCCCCAATGCTGGAGAGTGCCGATGGCCGCGGAAAGGTGGTCGTCCTGTCGAGCCACGGCACGCACATGGCGCTGCCGATGTATGGTTTGATCGGTGGATCAAAGGCAGCGCTTGCAGCGCTGGCTCGCCACTGGGCGCTTGAACTTGGGGATCGCGGCGTGAACGTGAATGTAGTAGAGGCTGGCCTTGTGGAGACCGATTCGACGCGACGCCTGCCCGGAGCGGCCGAGATGTTTGCCGGCCGTGCGAGCAAAACAATGATGGGTGAGCGGATGCTCGAAGCAACCGATGTTGCCGATTGCGTGCTTTTCCTGGCATCGTCGCTCTCGGATCTGGTGCAGGGGCAGACGCTCGTGGTGGATGGTGGCAGCGCGATCCATATTTAATTGTTCTTCTGCCTCGCTGCGGTATCGCAGCGCAGCTGTTCACACTCAGACCACTCAATCGGAGACAGGCATGACCGGAAGTGATTCGTATCTGTTACTGACGGGAGCCACCGGGCTGCTGGGCCGTTCGCTGCTGCGAGATCTTTCCGCGCGAGGCCGCCGGATCGCGGTGCTGGTGCGGAGTTCAAAAACGGCCCACGCCGCCAGCCGCGTCGACGAGATCCTCCAGGACTGGCGCGAGGTCGCTGGAGTCGAGGTTCCCTGCCCAGTGGTACTGGAAGGGGATATCACTTCTGCCGGGCTTGGATTGTCGTCCGATCAAGCCGCATGGGTGGCCCGAAATGTAGACGAGGTTGTGCACTGTGCAGCCAGTTTGTCGTTTCAGATGCGCGAAAGCGATGGCGAGCCGTGGAATAGCAACGTGCACGGCACCGCCCACGTGCTTGAGATGTGCCGCGTGTCGGGCATCAAGCGGCTGCACCATGTGTCGAGTGCGTATGTCTGCGGGCTGCGACGCGGAAAGATCCTCGAGACCGAGCTCGATGTCGGGCAGACGCCAGGAAACGACTACGAGCGGAGCAAGATCGCATCGGAAAAAGCAGCCGTCGACGCGCCGTTTCTGGACGTGTGTACGGTGCATCGCCCGAGCATCATCGTCGGCGACTTGGTAACGGGATTCACCAACACGTTCCACGGCTTCTACAAGCCGCTGCGAATCATCCAGCCATTTGTACAGGCATTTGTCGATGCCGCGCTCGAGTCTGGCTCGCTGCTGGATGTGCTCGGTATGAAGGGGGATGAAAAGAAAAACCTGGTACCGGTCGACTGGGTGTCAGCCGTCATGGTGCGAATCATTGGGGATCGTTCGCTGCACGGTCGGACGTATCACCTCACCGCCACAAAGCCCACCAGCGTAGCGGCGCTGTGCCGCGTGTTTGAGCAACTCGCCGGGGAGATGGCCCAGTCCCACGAGCAGGAGAAGCTCGAGAGCCTCGCCGCCAGCAAGCCAGCCGCGGTGTTTGATCCCGCCATGCTGGTTCGGCTCTTCGGCGACCAGATGCACGTGTATCGCGCGTATTGGAGCGATGACCCGCAGTTCGACTCAACCGAAGTCAGTCGAATCGCACCAGATATCCCGTCCCCCGCATTGGACGAGCAGACGCTGATGCGGCTGTGCCGATTTGCGATTACCAATAAGTTTCGTTGGCCGCCACCCAGCCGCCAACAGCGGCAGACATCGGCCCGGCACTGGCTTGAACAGATCGTCGGTGAGCCGCAGTGGTCGCCGCCGAGCGGCAGTTCTGCTCTTGGCATTGCGGCAATTGGTGCCGGCGGTGGCCAGTGGACTCTTTGCTGCGACCAGCGTCGTCCGATGTCGCTGCACATCGGCCTGCCCAGAGTGGACGTGCCGACAGTGTGGCTGGCTTCAGAAACGCTTGAAGATCTACTGACTGGACGAGAGTCAGCGGACTCGATCCACGCCAGAGGCGGCATGGCTATTGAGGCTCCCGACGCGGCGCGCTGCGACGATGCGATGCGGATCATGAGGCAACTGACGACGCCGTCGGCCCGGCACCGGCCGGTTCAGCCGGCTTAAGCGGGCCGGCCGTTGCACACAAAACGATCCCGGCAGCCTCGATGCGGCTGCCCTGCCTCGATGCGGCTTCCCTTCCTTGATGCGGCTGCCCTTCCTCGATGCGGCTTCCCTTCAGTTCAAACGTGCCTGCACGATGCGTGGGTGCCCGGCGATGTCAGTCAGGGTTGGACCAAGCCAGAGCGATGGTTGCTGCACAATCGCCTCTTCGGCGGCCCGCGCTGGGCCCACTTCCATGATCAGCCATCCCCCCGACACAAGCCGCTCCACCGCAATGGCCGCGAGCCGCACAATCATCTCGCAACCGCTCGGTCCTGAAACAAGGGCAGAACGCGGTTCATGCAGCCGAACGTCTCGAGGCAACGCATCAAATTCGTCTTCGCGCACATAGGGCGGGTTGCTCACGATCACGTCCCATGGACCTTCGGCCTGCGGATCGTCAAGCACATCACACGTAAGAAACGTAATCCGATCGGCAACACCGTGTCGCTCGGCATTACTTTGTGCCACGACAATCGCGGCCGCAGAAATATCGGTGGCACAAATCTTTGCCTGCGGGAGTTGGGTGGCTAGGGTGACCGCAATGGCCCCCGAGCCGGTGCCCACGTCGATTATCCGCGGCGCCAGCATGCTGCGGCAGATGTCGAGCACACGCACAACGAGCCCCTCCGTTTCGGGCCGCGGCACAAGCACGCTATTGTTGACGGAAAATGGGAGTGAAAAGAATTCGCGACTGCCAACCAAATAGGCAACGGGCTCCCCCTCACCGCGGCGCTTGACGAGTGCACGAAAAGAACTGCGCTGCGCCTCATCAACAGTCGTTTCAAAGGCTGTATAGAGTTCGATGCGCTGGCACCTTCGCGCGTGCGCTAACAACACCTCAGCTTCCAGACGAGGCGATTCACTTCCTCGCGCAGCCAGCCAGTCGGTTGTCCAAGCCAGCAGCCGCCCAACTGTCCAGACATCGTTGTCCATAAGAAGTCTTTTCTGTCTCTGAGTCAGGTTGCTCGCGGCCCAATCGCCCCGCGAGTCATCTCTGTTTTGCGTTGCAAGCGGACATACTGTTCGATGGCGTTGATGACCAAAGAAAGTCGGCCGGCCAACACCTGATCGAGCGTGAAGCTCTCGTTGATACGGTGATCGGTGAGTCTATTCTGTGGGAAATTATAGGTGCGAATGCGTTGGCTACGATCCCCAGAACCCACCAGAGTCTTGCGTTCGCTGGCACGTTTTTCATGCTCGATTCGCCGCCGTAGTTCATAGAGTCGCGTTTTCAATACGCGTAGAGCTTTTGCGAAATTCTTGTGCTGGCTTTTTTCATCCTGACACTGCACCACTAAGCCGGTTTCCAAATGCGTTAAACGCACCGCCGACGCCGTTTTGTTGACGTGCTGCCCACCAGGGCCGCTGGCACAAAAAAGATCTTTGCGATAGTCCTCTGCTGCCAATGAAACTTCCACATCTTCCGGCTCCGGTAGCACGGCAACCGTTGCAGCCGAGGTATGGATGCGACCTTTTGTTTCCGTATCGGGCACCCGCTGCACCCGGTGGCCACCACTCTCGTATTGCAGTATGCGGTAGACGCCTTCGCCACTGATGCCCAGAACCAGATCCTTAAATCCACCTAATTCTGTTGTGCTGGCATCGAGCACTTCCACACTCCATCCCCTCTCGGTGCAGTAGCGTCTGTACATCTCGTAAAGATCTCGAGCAAAAAGCGCGGCCTCGTCACCCCCGGTACCCGCCCGTAATTCCATGATGCACCGGCCGCGATCGGCATCCTCGTCATCGCCACTTAGATCGAGTAAGTCATCCCAAGCCCGTTCCCAGCGCTGCTGCAAGTCGGGGATTTCGGCCTCGGCCATGGCTTTTATTTCTTGATCGACTTCCTTACTCAATTCAATGTGCTCAGCAATCTGACGCTCAAGCATGAGAAAGCTTCGATAGAGCTTTGCCACGCGCGCAAGCGAACCGTGTTCGCGAGCCACACCTGCGACCCGCTGTGCGTCGCCGAGCACGACAGGATCGATCATGTCGCGTTCAAGTTGCTCGAAACGGAAAAGCTTGGCTTCGAGTTGGTCGCGCATTTAGGAAGAAACGGAGTCCGCCGGAGCAGCCCCTTTTTTCGACTTTTTGAGACTGGCATAACCGGCGCTGGCAAACTTTGATTTAAATTTCTCAATTCGGCCAGCCGTGTCGACGAATTTCAACTTCCCGGTAAAGAACGGGTGGCAGATATTGCAGATATCAACTTTAATCTCAGGCACAGTGCTGCGCGTGCTGAACGAATTGCCACAGCCGCAGCGCACGAGCGTGTTGATGTAGTTGGGGTGAATGCCGTCTTTCATATGCGTATTTTACTAAGCGTGTCGAAGCGTGGTGTAAGGAGGGTAGTGAAGGGCGTGAATGCAAAACAATACTCACTCCGTGCCCATCGAGCAACGTGGGCTTGGGGTTACCGGAGGATGGGGCCTTTTTTGGGGCCGTTCTAGCCGGTGGCTCAGGGCGGTGCCTTCTCCAATCGATTGGCCACTATCCGGCTGCCAAACCGTTGTGGGGATGGATCTTCTCGCAGCAATTTGATCGCTTGCTCGGTTCGTCCCATGGCCATGCAGGCTTGGGCGAGGTTTATTCTTGCAGCGTCCGTCCAGGCACCGCTGGCTGACGACCCAAGCGTCATTCGGTCGAGATAATCGACTGACGTTTCGTAGTCTCCCTCTAAGAGCGTGGCAACGCCGAGCCAATAGGTAGCATCTTCTTTCATCTGCTCATACAGTCGCTTGATCGCTTCGGCCTGCTGCGGTGGCATTTGCTTCAGGGCTTCCCTCACGGCGGCATTGCTCGGTCGTGCCGCGAGATAGGAAATCTTCGCACCTTCTGGCCCGGCCAGATTACCGCGAAAATCGCGCAACCTCGCTGCGTAGAGCGGCCTGATAACGCGTGCTTCCATCCGCCCGCCCTGTGCCGCAGGCTGTGCCAGCGCAACGGTCATGACGGCTAACTCTTGACGGATGGCACCGTTGACATTGGCAGCGTTCTCACGCCGCTGCAGAAGCACTTCCCAAGGAAACTCCCAGAGCCCGATCCGCTCTGGCCCGACCTCTGGCCCGACCTCTGGCCCGACAGTGCTCGGCAGCGACTGTGCCGCCCGCTTGCCAAGGGCTGTTGCATCAACATACAAATCGATCGCCTTTGAGCCAGCCAGATTGGCGTCGAGAGCATGCATCCGTCGCGAGAGGCTCCAAGGTTCGGCATCAATCAGAATTAATAGGCTGGCGATATCGGCTGCCCCAATGGGATAGGGCCGGTCAGGAAAGGATAGCGATTCCAAAATGGATCGATCGGCTGCTGCCTGCCTTGCTGTGGCGATGCCCTTACCGCCTGGCCCGGAAATGGGTAGCCCGTAAGTGGGTTCAAAGAGATAGGCTTCGCCATCGGAAATGAGTGCTGGAATCCATGGTCGGGGGTTGTTGCCAGCGGCAGTGCCGGTTGCCAACATCACGCCATCAAGGCCTGCATGCCGGAGCAACTGCAGGAAAATCCATGCACGCTGGGCGCCACTGGCCCGGCCCGAAAGCAAGATTTCGCCGGGTAGAAACCAGCGTGCGCCAGGCGTGGCAGCGGATGGCACCATCGGCGGATCGCTGGTGATTGCCAACGATCGAATCGTCCATTGAAAAAGATTTGCAGCGATTTCGATTTCATCCAACGCGTCGCCGCGTGCACTCGCAGCAATATCGGCCAGCCAGCGTTGGTCGCGAATCGTTTTTATGTCATCCACAGCGTCAAATACAGAACTGCTCAATATTTCTTCTTTAGCCATTGGCTTGAGCCGCTCGGAAAGTGTTGACAGCAAGGGATCACACTGCCAACCATCGGCCGATCCAGCCCGCAGCGCTCCGCTGTGGCTCCATTGATTGAGGCGATCAAAAACCTGAGTAAATGCCGCCGATTCCTCGTAGCTATCGAGGTGATCCAGAACTTCCATGGCACCCGCCAACAGGTTTTCTCTCACCGCTTCTGGCATGACGGCAGCGGGCGAATTGTCTGCCATGGGTGGTGCAGACAGCGGTTTGCAGCCTATGGAAGTATGCAACACCAGCGTTAAAACAATCGCGCCGCAGATTTTTGTGCCATTGCCTTGGAAAAATTCACGCCTGTTAAAGCGAACAGTTCGCATTATTTCTCCACTCCTGCAAGTCGCGCCTCATGGATGCGCAACACTCTCTCAAGCACGCCACGCAATTGTGGCAGCGGCACCATATTGGCACCATCGCTAGGACTTTGATCAGGGTTGGGGTGGGTTTCAAAAAACACCCCATCAATGCCGACAGCGGCGGCTGCACGGGCGAGTGGTTCAACCAGCGAGCGATCACCGCCAGTGGAATCGCCGCGACTGGCTGGCTGCTGAACTGAATGAGTGGCGTCAAAAATAACAGGCACCCCCAGTGCTCGCATCGTGATCAAACCAGAAAAATCATTGACTAAACGGCCGTAGCCAAAGAACGTTCCGCGCTCGCACAGGCATACGTCACGGCACCCGCCACTCACCAGTTTGGCAACAACGTGTTTCATATCTTCGGGCGCAGAAAACTGACCCTTCTTCACATTCACTGCCCGTAAAGTAGCGGCCGCAGCCAGCAGGAGATCAGTTTGACGGCAGAGGAATGCTGGTATCTGCAGCAGATCGCAGACCTGTCCGGCAGCGGTGGCCTGATCGGGAAGGTGCACATCTGTTGTCACCGGCAAACCGGTGACCGCTCGTACCTTTTCCAAGATTGTCAGTCCTTCGACAATGCCAACGCCGCGGTACGACTGACCACTCGTGCGGTTGGCCTTATCGAATGAGGCTTTAAAAACAGGCTGGATGGGCAAATGAGCGGCCAACGATGCGAGTGCTTCGGCAATCTCTAGGCAGAGTTTTTCACTTTCAATCACACAGGGACCAGCGATCACAAGCAACGGAAAGCCTGGTCCGCAAGAGTGTTGACCGATCATGGCAGGCAATCGTGGGGTCACAGCATCATCTCCGAGCGGGCTTCGCAAACAAAAATGCTCTCACAAGCATCCTTACTAAAATTTCCTGGCGTGGAAGTGGGCGGCCACTGATTTTTTGGCATCATACGCTGCCGCCAACTATTCCACTGCGCTTCAATTTTTGCAGTTTTTAACACCTGATTGAACCGGCGGAAAATGTCCTCCCCAAACAACGCCTCTCCTTTACAGACGGATCTAACGTGGCCAAGTAACCGCTTTCAGTGCGACACAAGGGAGCCAGGGATATCGGCTCACAAATGTGGCGCTGGCTGTGAAAAATGAAACCGTAAGGCTAGCGTTCTGTGCCATTACGCGTTGCAAAACGCTACGCGCCTTGCAAATACGAACGTTTTTAAAAGGTCTCTGTAGCGGTGTCTCGATTGTGCAATCAGCCAAAATCAATCTCCCCGTACGACTATCTCAAGGCCAAAATATGGGTTTTTTAGTCTTTAAAAAAAGAATTGCATAAAACTTTAATTGCACCCAATCGACTTTGGCACGTTTGCTGCTCTAGCAATACAGTCAGCGGGGAATCCGGTCCCCGCAAAACTGTTTCTTTTGGATTCGGACTTTTCTTCGGTTTGTCCCTCAACTCGTTCACAAGGGTGGGGCCTTAGACTTTTTTTTGGAAGTGCGGTGACTTGCCCCTGACCCGCACTTCCATGGCAGGATGCTCCTGCCGAGTCAAAGGCCCCACTTTTTTTATTGCCACAGCGGGCGTTAAAACCGGTCTGGTTACACTCAACAGCCGTTTTCTTCCCAGTGCTGCACGGCAGTTTTGCCCGCTGAGAACCCCTGACTCTTGACGTTCGGGGGTGGGCTGCGCTATCTTTTGGGGTTTTAAATGGCGGTGTTTCGGCCCGTTGCCAGACAGTTGTCGTTGTTGCCCCCGTCGCCAGCGTAGCTTCAATTGGCAGAGCACCGCATTCGTAATGCGGGGGTTGTGGGTTCGATTCCCACCGCTGGCTTTCCGGTGTATCTGAGGCCCTGAACGGTAGAGGTTTTATTCCAATGGTTTCCACAGTTAGTTTCGATACCCGTGATCTCGTCAACGGCACCGGTCCTTTTGGACCATCCGAAATCCGTGAACTGCTGCATGCGCTGGGAAGTGATCCAGCTATGCACCGCGACCTACGGCTGGCCGTGAAAGAACTTGAAACTTCAACCGATCGCAGTCCTGCCGCTGCAGTGAGACTCGGTGTCTGTCAGTTTCTTCTCGGTCGGCATGAGGATTCGCTTGAAACGCTCCGATCGGGTGATGGCGGGGCTTTGTCGCTTTATTATCAAGGTCTTGCGCAGGCCGCCACGGGCGCATCTGACAAGGCGGAGGAAACGTTAAAGTCTGCCGAAAAAGCCGGCTACAACGCCACCGCCTGTGCGGTAGCAATCGCCGATTCGATGCGCTCGAGCGGACGCTTAAGCGAAGCCAATACTTTTATGACAACGATCAGCGAACCCCGCGAGGATGCCGCCGATTACTGGGCCACCAAGGGATTGATCTTGGCTGATGGTGGTGCGCCGATTCTGGAAACCGTGGCCACACTTGAAAAGGCGTTAGCGGTTGATTCGGGCAATCCCGCAGCTCTTTTTGCATTGGGTGTGATCCACGATCGTGTTGGCAACGATGAAGAAGCGCAGGCTTGCTACGAACGATCTCTGGAACGTTACCCTGCCTCGGTTGGAGCCCTGTTGAATTTAGGGTTGATCTACGAGGATCAAAACGATTTCGCTAAAGCCCAAAAATGCTACAAGCGGATTCTTGCGGCGTTTCCCGATAATCTCCGGGCCCGTCTTTTTCTTAAAGACTCATCGGCATCTGGCGACCTGCAAATGGATGAACAGGAGCAGAAGCAGCGTGATCGAATCGACCAAGTTCTGGGCCTGCCAGTAACAGATTTCGAACTCTCTGTACGCAGTCGTAATTGCCTGCAGAAAATGGGCATCATGACGCTCGGTGATCTCGCCAGAATTAGTGAGCTCGATATTCTTGAAAGTAAAAACTTTGGTGAAACGAGTCTTGTTGAAATCAAGGACATGCTCGCCTCCAAGGGACTGACGTTGGGCCAGTTTGCGGAGCCATCGTTTGTATCGTCTCCCGAACCGGATCCGATTGAACCATCGGCCGATGAGCAGGAAATCTATTCGCTTCCGCTTACTGAACTCAATCTTTCTGTGCGGGCTAGAAAATGCACGACAAAACTGGGGATTAATACGATCGGAGAACTCGTCCGTCGCACGGGTGATGATCTGATGGAGTGCAAGAATTTCGGTGTTACGAGCCTGAACGAAGTGCGCGAAAAGCTCACCGAGAGAAATCTCAAATTGCGCGGCGACTAACTGTTCGTGGGAAAAGCCATCCATGGCCTTTTCCCATTTGAGAGGCCGAGAAAAACGCCGAGGGCATTCATGGTCAGCCATGGTCAGCCATGGTCAGCCATGATAGGCCATGTTCGGCGCGTGCCCTTCCTGCGGCAGAACGTTTCCACAGTCTGCTAACAGTCTCGCTGTCCAAACGCCTTCTGAACAGTGCCTTGTTGGGGTGCTTTTTTCAAGCACTGCGGAGAGCAATCAGGCACATAGTAGCTTAGATTAAGTGTTAAACAGGCCTGCTGGTGAGTCGGTTGGTTGCGTTTGTTGCATTTTCTGGGTACTGTTTGAGTGTCGGCTCAATGGGCTCTCTTTGGTCTCTTGGGCACAATCTCGATGCGATTTCAATGCGCTTTTGCAGGAAACCTTCCGCATGACACTTGCAAGCCTGAGGGAAAAGCCTGTCCGTGATCTGGCGCGTTTGGCCAAGCAGCACGGTGTTGCCGGCTGGCATGCAATGCGCAAAGATCAGTTGATCCGCGCGTTGGTGCGCAAGGCGAAGGCACGACAAACTGTGCCAGCGGCAGCACATTCTGCTGCCGCTGTGCTCATGGTGCAAACCATGCTGAAGCGTTCGGTGCCTACAGTTTCGACGGGCTCTGCCGCCAGCCGACGTCAAGCCGTTATCAGCCAGCGCATCCAAGAGGCACGCGAACATCTCGCCAAGGCTAAAAACCTAGCCACTGCACGTCCGGAAACAAGTCGTTCGTCCTTGACCCGAGACAAAATTGTGCTGATGGTACGCGGGCCTCACTGGCTGCATGCGTTCTGGGAAGTGACACCGCGGAGCATTGCAAGAGCTCAGGCAGCACTTGGGCAGGAGTGGCACGGTGCTCGGCCGGTGTTGCGCGTTCTGGAAATTGAAAATGGGATGCAAGCATCCTCCTCCGAGCGTGTGAATCGTGATATTAACGTGCACGGCGGCGTTAAAAACTGGTTTATTGATGTGCGCAATCCTTTACGATGCCGCGTTGAGATTGGCTATTTGGCTGCCTCGGGAAGATTCCAATCGCTCGCCCGCAGCAATACGGTTTCAACACCGAGTGTTCCGCATGGCGATACGCTCGACGCCCACTGGGGAGAAATCGTCGGAGACAGCGAGAAAATCTATGCCATGAGTGGTGGCTTTTCCACGGAAAATAACAGCTCTGAAATTCAAGAACTTTTTGAGGAACGCCTGAAACGACCAATGGGCCCGCCCACTGCGCGACGGGCCTCTGTAGACAATGCGAGGCTTTCGCATCCAACTGGAACTTCGCCTCTTGAAGTTGAAGCCGAGATGATTATTTACGGCGTTACGCAGGTGGGTTCTTACGTCACACTCCAGGGCGAACCGGTGAAGGTGCAGCCTGATGGAACGTTTCGCATCCGCGTAGACCTACCAAATAAACGACAGGTTTTGCCCCTTGTTGCTAGCACGGCCGATGGTGTGGAGCAACAAACCGTGGTAATCGCAATCGAACGCAATACAAAAACCATGGAGCCATTTGGGCGAGAGTCTTTGATTTAGATACGATTTAGAAACGAGTTAGATACGTCGTCTCATTGCGGTAAACCATATCGGATCGCGATAGACGGTGTTTACCAATCAAGAGTGCGTTCAGGAAGTCTGTGGCGATAAGTTTTCTGCCATGTTCGTGATGATGTCGAACCATGCCGGTGAGCTCTTAACGAGGCTCGTTGGGGCCTATAAATGGGTTTTAATAGCGTGTACAGCCGACGGTCCCGACTCCGGTTGGGATTGCCGCTCGGATCACATGCCTCAAAATCCAGGGCACCCCCTTTTTTTTCAAACGAGCTCTCCGCATACCGCGACGCCACGGCATTGCGGTGGAAAACTTATCGCTACGCCTTCTTGATATGTACGGCCGTTTGCACCTGTTTTTGTGTCCCTAGCTTCGGCTCGTGCAGTGTTTACGGGTTTTTTCCCCGGACTCAAACTGCCCTCTGAAAAAAGGTGCGCTCTCTGCAAAGTGGATGGAACTTAACCCCCATTCACTACCGGAGGCCAGAGCGTCCTCTGTCAGTTGCCGCCCAATTGCGACCTGACGAGCCGGCTCCTGCTTTCGGCACGGCTGTACGACGCGGCTCCTCTTTGCACCGAGAGCACGATGGCTCGGCCGCGCAAGCGTGGCCGGCGCCGCAAGAGATGCTCAATAGTCGCTGACGAAGAACGGCGTTCTCAATCTATGGCCGCTCCCACAGTGCTCGGCTCGCAGACACAGCTGCAGAGTTTTCGCGGCTCCCGCGAGACCGCTACGGATCGTGGCCGAGCGCGGCGATTGGCAGAGGCCGGGTAGCACTTTGGACAAAACGGACGTTTAGCAAATGGGGAAAAGTGTATAGCCGATTTTTTTCCACGGGCAGGTCGTGGCAGAAAATGACTGCAGACACGCTACGAGCCATATCGCAGGCTGTGCCGTCAAGCAGATTGCATTGCCCCCTCTGGAGGCAGTACCATACATCTGTGCACGTAGCGGCGAGCGGCCACCGAAGAAGTGCCAAAGGTGTTCTTGAGTCGAAGATATTCTTTCGGCCGAGATCTTTTAGTCGAGAATAGATGCAGGGTGCGATGGTGTCGATACGTTCGATACGAGTGATCGGCCAAACCGCCGGTGAGTATGGCTCTCTTTGGAAAGCCCGATTGACGCGTCTTTGTCATTGCGCTTTTGCACTAGGCCGTGCGAGCATGCAGGCGGCTGTGCAGCACACGCGGCAACTGCGTTGTCGAGAACCTCTGCCGAGCAGGCCGCTGGTGGTTGTGGCCGCTGCGATGATCGGCGGCTGTGTCGTAGCCCGATTGGCTTCAGTATCGGCGACGGCATGGTGGCTGGCAGCAATCGGTTCGCTTGCTCTTTGGGGTTGGTTTGCCTTGAAAAAACAATTGAGTCGGGCAACGATTGCCCTTTGTCTGGCGATCGCCTGCGGCTCTGCAAGTTGGTTTACGGTTCGCGCTAATCTGTTTGGCAGCAACGATTTGGCCTGGAGTCTGGCAGATGCGGCTGCGCCCGTTGCAATCGAGGGAACAGTTGTCGAGTCATTTCGGCTTCTGAAGCCGGCCCAAACAGATCCCATGCGGGCCATTGTGCTCGAGCCGTCGAGTGAGTGTGTAGTGGCCGTTCAAGCCGTCTCGAGCGGCGGGGTGTGGCGATCAGCCTCAGGACGCGCGACGGTCATTGTTGATGGCGATCCACCCACAATAATAGCCGGCAGTCGGATACGAGTTTTTGGTCGTGGCGTGCGGCCGTCGGCGGCGCTTAATCCTGGCGAGTTCGATTTTCGCCAAGCTGCCCGGTCGCTGCGCTGTCTGTCTATCGTGCGGTCGCGTTCCCAAGATTACCTGCGCGTGCTGGAGCAACCTGCTTGGTATTCGCTGGCAGCCTTCACCGATCGCCTCCGGTCGGCCGGCGTGGCTGTGTTGCGAGCCCACCTCTCCAAAGAACGAGCACCGCTAGGCGCAGCGCTCTTGTTGGGAAGCCGTGAGTCGTTGCCACGCGAAGAGTCGCGAGAGTTCCTCGTCACTGGCACCATTCACATCCTCTCGATTTCTGGACTGCACGTCGGCATTTTAGCGATAGCGCTCTTCGGAGTGTTGCGAACGCTGGCCGTGCCCCGTGGCTGGTCGCTGCTCTCAGTAGCCCTCTGCACGGGACTCTACATGTTGCTGGTGCGCGCCGAAACACCCGTTATGCGGGCCACGCTGCTCGTCTGGCTGGCCTGCATCGGTGCGGCCGTCGGTCGGCGTTCGCTGGGAATCAATGCCTTGGCCGTGGCTGCCATCATCGTGCTGGCGTGGCATCCGCCCGAACTCTTTCGGATTGGCACACAGTTATCGTTTCTTTCCACAGCCGTCCTGATCGCAGCGGTGGCTGCAATCCCTAGCCATCGGCAGGTGACCGATCCCATCGAGCGGCTGATTGACCGCAGTCGGTCGCCGATCGAGCGCTGGTCTAGACGACACGCATGGCAGGCCGTGCAACTTGTTCTGGTGGGAACGGCCGTATGGGCGGCAACAGCGCCGATCGTTGCGTCACAATTTCACCTTGTCAGCCCTGTAGCGCTCCTGCTCAATCCTTTGATTGCACCACTGGTCAGCTTGGCAATGGCGTGGGGATTTCTCTGCCTGCTAGCGGCTCCGTTTTCATCACTGTTGGCTGGACTATTCGGATGGGCATGCGACCAAACCCTCCGCTGTATCGACACAATGGTGACGGCAGCGGCGAGCCTGCCTGGAGCCTACGCCTGGGTTGCCGGCCCAGCGCTGTGGTGGGTGGTGGGATGGTATGCGCTGTTATTGGCCACGCTGTTTCTTCTGCCGCGCGAACGGCTCAAACGCATCGGCACTTGGGGAGCCGTAGCTGCGCTCTGGATGATGGTGGGGCTGGTTTGTGCGGCGGGACATCAGCTTATTTTTCCGAGGGCAGCGGTGCTGGAAGCGATTGTGGCCGCCATGGGGCACGGCTGTGGCATTGTTGTGCAGAGCCCAACCGGACAGTGTCTTGTGTACGACGCAGGCCGCTTGGGCGCACCCGGTGCCGGTTGTCGGGCGCTGGCCGCTGTGCTCTGGAGTCGGGGCATCAAACGCATCGATACGCTCGTGATCTCCCACGCCGATAGCGATCATTTCAATGCGGTGCCAGAACTGCTGAAGCGATTTTATGTCGGCAAGCTTTTCGTACCAAGGCGGCTATTAGAAAGTTCGTCTCCGGCTGTAGGCGAAATGCTGCGGCAGGTGCGCATGGCTGGCATTCCGATTCATTCGGTGCAGGCGGGAGACTCAATACCGCTCGATGCACTTTGTCGCGTGCGAGTGCTGCATCCGCCGCCGGAACCGATTGTCGCCAGTGCACAATTCCTGGCTCATTCGCAGAGTATGAGCGCATCCTTTGCCACCAGTGGGCTGCGGAGCGAAAGTCGCGCAAGCGACAATGCCACGAGCCTCGTGCTATCGATTGAATCGGCCGGCCGAAGATTGCTTCTCACCGGTGATATCGAGGGGGAAGCGGCGGCACGCTTTGCAGCAGCCGATCCTGACAGCTGTGACACGCTGCTTGCCCCACACCATGGCACCCGCACGAGCTTGCCACCCCTGATAGCCCGAGCAACGGCACCAGACTGGGTTATTGCCAGCGGTGTCGGCGGGGCCAGTTGGCCGGAGGTGCGACGTGCATACGAAGCTGCTCGGGAAGATGGAGGTGCCAGCACGGTTCTCAAAACTGGAGGCGATGGGGCTATTGCTTTAACGTTTACGGCCGCCACCACGCATGTTGAGCAATTTACGCGCACCGGTTGGCAACAGGTCGTGCCGACGGGCCTCAGCCCGTTGCCGTTTCCCTTTTCCACCGCCACGCGGCGGCCGCTAGCAGCAGAAAATTCGCGACTAGAAAGGCAAAAAACTCTGTCTGGCCACCCTTTCCAAAACCATAGGAGTGCAGGCCAGCACCCAGCAGAAAATTAACGCCATACCACGACATGCCGATAACAGCTGCGCCGAGGACGCTGCCGGCGGCGAGCCCAAAGTTTCCGATCCAACCGGCGTAGCGACCGTGCAAGATCACTAGATAGGCAAGCAGCGACACCAAAGCCCAAACCTCTTTTGGATCCCATCCCCAAAATCGACCCCACGAGACATCAGCCCATAATCCGCCGAGAATCGTACCGGCTGCGAGTAGCAGCACCGCGACCTGCATTGCCTTATAAATAAATCCAGCCAGAGCAGCACAGGCTTCTGGTGGGGTTTTGGCGCCCCCGGCGCTGCTCGCAACGCGGTATTTACCGAGCAGAAAATAGCCTAGTGACAAGGTTCCAAGGCCCCAAGCCAAGGCCCCTGCCGCATAGCTTGAGACGATTGTGAGCACGTGAATCGTGAGCCAGAAATTATCCCGCAGCACCGGCTGTAGTGGACTAAATTGCTTGCCAGGAATCGGGAAAAACCAAGCGATGAATGTGCCAGCAAACGCCACCGCCGTGACCACCAATCCGAAGGCCCGCCGCTCATACACTTCGGGAAGTTGTTGCCGAAGATAGCCACCAAACCAGGACAGCGGCAGCGTGAGAGTTGAGACAATAGCCGTTAATGCTACCCGTGGCAGATACCAAACCGCCGGTAGCAGCATGCACAACCCAACGACCCAGACCACCAGATTATTGAGATTGGGAATCGAACGATCGATATCTGTCTGCGGTAGCAAGTTGATGATCGTGCGGCCACCTGCCGCATAGGGAGCCATGGCAAGCACCCAGATCACCAACGCAGAAATCAATAATCGTGGCCCAAGCAACAGCCAGTTGAGGCCATTCCATCCTTGGCTCGTGAGCAGAGACAGTTGCCGTCCATCCAGCGGCACTGCTTCACGAATGAATGTGTTGCCCAGTGGCAGGGGCAATGCCGTCAGCCGCCATGCATCACCCACACCACGGTGGCAGGCTGGAGCCAGAAGAAAAAATATGCCGAGCAGAGAAAGAAAAAATGGTACGTAAATAACAGTTTCATACATATTGGTAACCGGTGCCCAGCCTGTAATCGCCACACGAAAGGCAAACGCTGCGGCCGTCCATCCCAGCTCGGCAATGAGCAGGGCCGACGCCAACCAAAACATCGGCCCGCGCGCTTTTCCAAAGGCCAACGCAAATGCTCCCAGCGCCAGAAAACTTAAGACCCACGACCATTTAAAAGGATCGTTGAGGTTGTAGGCGACCTCGAGTTGAGTGCTTCCCGCCGCCGGATAGGCCGTGTATCGCAACAGATGGGCATCGGCCCGTTCGACGGGCAGTGTCTGCCGCAGGGGCTCGGCTGTTTCGCCAAGCGTGCGCAGTGCCAAGGCGAATGAGTTGGCGGCCAGCAGCATTGCGGCGTTGCGGTCAAAACTTTCTCTCGGAGCGGTTAAGGGAGTGCAGATTGCAGCCGACAGCCCTAAAAAAGACTCCCGGACAGCCTGAATCTGTGCACTGGGATAGCCAATCAGGATCGCCTCTGGAGCGTCAAGCAAGGTTGACAGCGCCAGCCAAGGTGGCATGTCTTCCTCAGCGCTGCGTTCGGTTTCAAGGGCCTCGGCATGAAATGCCGGCACAACGAGCAATCCGCCTCCATTGTCGTAGAGCGATTCGGCCAGCACCGTGAGTCGGTCAGAAAAACGGCGCAGGCTTCTCCGAACCGCCGCGCTTTCATTTACGGCAGAGGCATCCACGGCCTTGAGCGATTCCCGTGTCTGTTGGACTTTTTGTAAGGCACTCTCAGTCGAGAAATGCGTTGATTGACCGAGCGATTCAGCCAGCGCCACCAGTGCCGCATCGACGGCTGTTAGTTGGTTGCTGGGATTGGCAATGCGTTCCCCGGGAGCCAGTTGCAATCGCACCTGTTTCCAAGAGGCAGCCAAGCGATCAAAGAGTTCGAGAAAGCGGGAGCGGCCCACTTGATCGGCAGTGGCGCGGAATGTGAGTTGCCGCCAACCGGCAAAAGCCTGCCAGAGTTGATCGATCTTGGCATCAACTCCTTCTAATTGAAATGGGCGACCCGCTTGGCGAGCCTCGCGCCGGCGTTCATCGATATCAATGAGCCTTTTCCGCAACGGCTCGCTGTCTATTACATCAGCAGGCGCGGCATATTTTAAGCGACGCCGGCCAGCGGTTGACTCTTCGAAGATCGGCAATTCAAGGAGCTTTCGGAGTTCCTCGTGTTCGGCAATCAAAAACGGCACCTCCTGCCATGCCTCAGGACGAACCAACCAGTCGAGCAGGAGTTCATCAGCATGCCACTGCACAACAGTTGCTGCCGACTCGGACGAGACGCTAGCGGGCATGAGGAGCTTGGGTGCATGCGTGTGACAAATCGCTTCCACGCGTCGGCGGGCAAAAGTATCCAGCGGCATCACGCGACCATCTTCGAGGATGGGAATCTCACGCCACGCCGCTAGGCTCTGCTCAGTGCTGCCCACAGAAAGTTTCTGTTGCTCCGATGCATGGGCATCGGCTGACGCCAGCAGCAGCCCCGACAGGCAAGCTGCACAGGCTGCAATGCAAAGGAGACACAAGTTTCGAGACATCGTTCGCCTCCGGTTCAAGTCATCGAGTCTGGGATAACGCATTGGGTGTTTGGATCAGGCGTCGCAAATCGGCCGAAGTTGACACTTCGATAGAATGGCTCTGTGCCATGCTCGACGCGCCGAGCTGTTTTTTGCGCGGGCCGAAGAAATAGGCCCGCATGTAGAACATTGTAAAGATACCGGCCACGATGAGCCCACAACCAGCATATTTTACGCCCCGCCCTGGATCGTAGTTGACCGTGAGGACTGAGGCCTCGAGTTTTTCTGGTCGCTCCTGACGATCCTTAGTGAATCGTTCATAGAGCTCATCACCGGGAAGCCAGGGGCCCATGAAGCTCTCTTGAAAAAGTCGGTACGAACGTCCCGTCAGAGGATCAGAAAAATCGACTGGGGCATTCATGGTGATTGTTACAGGGTGATTCACTAATGACTTGCCGTTTGATGACACGAACTCCACAAGGCTGGAGAAATGCGATGCTTGACTCGTGCCTGGGTCGAGGCGGCGTTCAAAATTCTCGAGCTTTACGTCGAAGCCGATGTCGATGGCATCTGGCAGCAGATTGATCGTAACGCTCCGAGAGAGTCCTTCAACGGTGTGCTGCTCGGCCGGGCCAGCCGGCTCATCGATGGGCGCAATGGGGATGCCCGCCAGCCAGAACTCCTCCGATTTTCCATCGACAGTGAGCCGCACTTTCGCGGCCCGACGCTTGGCGGAAGCTGCTTTGTCTTTATCAAATGGCAGCGGCAGGGTTGCGAGTTCGAGTTTGTCGGCTGGCAGAAAGCGATCCACTCGCAATTCCAGCTTTGCCCGAGGCATCGCGAACGCTGGCACGGGAGAGCCATCCGTGGGCAGCAGACCGCTCTGGGCATTTGGCGCTTGCCAGCGGCGGTAAAGCAACGCATGGGACGGATCGGGAGTGAGCAGCGGTTTTTTGGCTCGATCTGCCGGCGGTTTTAGGCTACCGGGGGCTTGCACGATGTCTATTCGACTGCGCGATTTTCCCTGCATGCGTTCTGCGGAGTCGGCAGCTGCATGCTCGACCCAGAGCGTGCCATACACGCCGGCCCGCGGTGCGTGGATCGTCACTTCGGGGAGATCTGCGAGCACCACCATTTCCTCATCCCGACCCTCTTGGCCTCGGCGCACAGAAAGCCGCACGGCGGAAAGATTGGCTTGAAAATCGGTCACCGCAATGAAGATGTCGGTGCCCGGAATAGCAAATCGCTCTTTGCCAATCAGATCGTCCAGAAGAAACCGGTGCGCTTGTTCAGAAGCTACAAGGACAAGCTGTCCCTTTTCACCGTATCCAAGGGCTGGATCGGGCGTGCCCGCCAAAAAAGAAGCTCCTTCGGCCTGCGAAGAAATTTTCCAAAACACCACCGTGCCGCCGCCAACACTCGCCCGATGACGCATCTGCGTCGCCCGCAAGGGATCCGGTTGCCAGCTCAGTTCGACGGGCATCCACATGCCGCGTTCACCTGTCCCGGCAAAGGTATCGCTTCCGAGGCGCAGCTTGACGCTGGGCGCCAATGCCGCCGTCGAATCGGCGTAAAAATCGAGAATCTCTAGTTTGATGCCGTCGGCAGCAAAGAGCAGGCCGCTGTCGCGAGGCACTAGTCCCCACGGAAACCAATATCGGTGGTTGATCTGTTGCGATGCCGGCAGGCTATTGCGTGCGGGCTGATGGCCATATTCCATCCAGTTAAACGGCCCAGATCGAAACAGGATTGGCCCAACTTCCGTCCGGCTTTGTGTGCGGCCAGCGAGCAGGCCCTTGGGCTCGACTCGCAGTGTAAAGTGTTGCGAATCTTCGTAGGCTTTACCCCCCTGCTCTCCCTCCAGCAGTGGAATCTGTGCGTCCACTCCACCCCGCTGCGACAGCAAGCAGCCCGTCAGGAGCACCAGTAGGCCGATGTGTGTGATCACAAATCCTGTCTGATGCTTTTTCCAAGGGTAGCGAATGGCCGCCGCGCAGAAGATGCTGACGGCCAGCAACGCATTGAGAAGCGTAAACCACCAAGTGTTCCAAATACCAAACTTCACAGCCTCCGTGCCGTAGGCGCTTTCCACGAAGGTTCCGAGTCCGAGCACGATCGCCAATAGTGCAATCAGCACCACGGCAAATTTCAGCGAGGCCAGAAATCTGTAGATGCTCAGTGCGGCTTGCACTGGGTTGGATTGAGACGTCATAACGAGCCGGCGAGTTGGCATCGGTAAAATAAAAAAGATTTTGGGGCGGTGTCCATCAACAGGTTGGGCCGCCAGCCACTGCGCTTACGATCGGACCACAGGCTCACCATTCTAGCAGATCAGTATAGCGCAAAGGCTGGTCAAGCCGAGGGCCTAGCCTCACGCAGTGCAGTTTATGAGGGCCTCTTTTGCCGCCAAAGCCGACGCGCAACGCCGAAGCACAGTCATTCATTTTACAACCAACCAAATGCCTCAGCCATGGCATTGAGTAAGGGGTTGGCAAGGGTAACCCCCACGGGGCTTCCGGTTGTGCGCACCAGATCGTAGGCAACAAAACCACAGGCCAAGAGCGTCATGCAGCAGCAGACGAGACCAAGAATCTGCCACACACTAAAAGTCATTTCTGTGTTCGGAGTTACAAAGTCTCCACCATCAAAACCGGCTAGACTGCCGGAAACGGCACTGTCGTCAGAAAAACTCGAACCATCGCCTTCGCCTACCTGACCAAAAAAGCTTGAATCACCAGATTCTGAATCGGTGGCAATCACTACCGATGCGCTTTCGTCATCCCCGCCGAGCCCTCCGAGTTCAAATTCATCTCCCCCCAAGACCGTGGCACCTTCCACAGGCGCCGCATCGTCATCGATTTCCCCGAGATCGACGCCCGAGCTCATTGCGCCGCCATCAAAGGGATCGTCTTCAAGAGAAAGCCCTTGGTCGAGAACGTCAGAAACGGCTGCTCCTAATCGGGTTGCATCGGAGATGCCGGATAGCCCAAGACCCGAGCCGATCACGAGCGAGCTTGCAGAGTTCCCTTGGCCCGCAATGACCGACTGGGCATCAGAAAAATCAACGGTCAATGCGCTGCCGTTGCCGATCGATGAGGATGAAGCCTTATCACCGAATGAACGCTTCGCTAGCGATGGTGACGACGCACCAACGATTGACTCAAGCAACAGTTCATCGTTGTCGTCGCCAGCGCCGACAATCGAATCGTTCAAAATAACATCGGCTGCTGAAGCGCCAGAAACTCCTGAAACCGAAGGCATCGAGAGGCCCGAGGCCTGGCTCATACCGACAACGCTACCGTCAACGGTTGCATCTTTACGCACGATTGTTTGTGAGGCAGATTGCCCAGCAGGCGGGTCGCCGAAGAAGATCGAATCACCGCCGTCGATGGGATCCCCGAGCAGATTGTCGTTGAGTTCATCGTCCGCGAGATTGTGACCGATGGGAGCGTTGGTAATTGGATCGACGGGAGTTCGTGTCTGGGTCGGTTCAAAATCGAGTGAGAGATCTCCCGACAGGGAACTGCTGTCGGGATTTTGAACGAGGCGATCGACGTCCTCTACTTTGAATTTTACCACTGTGCCGTCGCGCATCGGAAAGAGCTTTTTGCGATCGACAAGGCGGTTGACCTCTTCGACGCTGACGCCTAATTGACGAGCAGTTTCTTCAGCATTCAGGAATTTTCCAGCCATAAAAATCTACGCCTGACGAGGAACGGGCGGCATCTAGTTTTATAGTTCGACAATCGGCTCAGAAAATTGTACGCACAAAAGCTACAGAGGGCGCAGACGGAATCGTCGGCAGAGACGTTCCGCCGCTACTTCTGCCCCTCCCCTAAATCAGGAACTGGAGCAGCACGACTGGTCTCCAACATCTTCTTCAGGGCGGCAGGCTTTGGATCTTGGGTATTAAAGTCGCCCACCAAAAGATCCCAGGTCAAAGCCCGAGCACTTTTGAGCGTGAGTACCCCGGTGGCCACATCTACGTGGTAAATCGCTGCATTTTTTGAATGCGTGTCGATCACGATCAGCAGTTGTCGGTTTGCATCGATGGCGGTGGCGGAGATCCACAATGGGCCGGCAGGCGTTGTGTCTGCAACTTTTGCCGGATGCTGTGCCGCCAGTTGGCCGGCAGAAAGAAATCCACCGCACGACACGCTCAGTGCCAGCCACACCGCGAGTCGTCGACTCGACGCAAAACCGTTCAAACCCTGCCAAAACAACAAAATAGGCCGCATGCATTCCGCTCCAGAAGGATCCGACGGGATCCGAATCACACAACAGTCCCCATCAGACAATACAGCAGGCGGATTGGTCAAACCCACGCCCCTGTTTCGCTCTGCGTCTTTGTCCAGATTGCCCAGCCTCGCGCAGGGTGAGCGCATTGCCCTGCCGTTTTGTTGATTCGAATGTTTCGATTCAATCGGTCAGGCAAATACTTCCGATGGTATGTGTTGTGACGGTGCACGAATTGTGCCCGGCTAAAGAACAGACTGGTTTTGCTTTTGGAGGTACCACGCGTGTCAAAGGTCAATGCTTTTTCAGCCATTTTGATCCGTTCGCCGCTCCTGTGGGGCAGCGCCACCTCCTTCTGTTTTTTCGCGTTGATTCACGGTGGCATTATCAGTGACGCCAATGTGTTGCGTTATCTGGCTGGGCATTGGGTCGAGTATGTGGAAGTGATCATGTTTTGCGTGGGGTTTTCCTCACTTTTCATCAAGTTACTTTCGGTCTTCAATCAACGGCAACACCTCAGCGATGATCTGATCGAGCCGATTCCAGAGGGCGGGCAGAATCCGATCGACGCCCAAAAGCTCATGGAATCGCTGCCCCAGTCAGCCAATGAAAGCGTGAACGAGTCCTGTCTCGTTCGTCGACTTCGCGAGTCGCTCGATCTTGTGCTACGCACTGGCACAGCCGACAAGCTCGATGATCATCTCAAATATCTGGCCGACCTCGATGCGGCTCGGGCCGCACAGAGCTATGGACTGGTGCGGTTTGTCATCTGGGCCATTCCAATCATGGGCTTTCTCGGCACAGTCATCGGCATCACCGTCGCGATCGCCAGCCTTTCGCCGACCCAATTGGACAATATCTCAGGGGTTGTGGCCGGCCTCGGTACGGCGTTTGACACCACTGCCACGGCTTTGGCCCTATCGATGGTACTCATGTTTATGCAGTTCATAATTGATCGTTACGAACAGTCGCTGCTGGAAATTGTCGATGCTGTGGCATGGGTCGCTTTGGCGGGTCGCTTTCAGTCGCTGTCCACCGGTGATGGCACGGCCTTGGCCGTGGCTCGCTTGGGCGATGCGGTCGGTCGCAGTTCTGCAAAACTGCTAGAAGCACAGGAACAATCGTGGCGGGCTCTGGAACATTCGGCTGCAGGAAACATCGAGCTTGTGCTGACTGGAGCGGGCAACAAACTGCGTGAATCTTTGACGGAATCACTCGACACGACCTTGGGCAAGTGGACCGAATCGCTTGTGAAGGCACACGCCCATCTGACGTCGCAGCGTGAAGACCGCTGGGCCATGGCCGCCGAATCAATGGCCGCCGCCATGCGCAGTTTCGAGGAGCACCAAAAAACGCTTGTCGGTCAGACAGAACTGCTCGAGAAGGTGGTCGATGCCACCCGAGATGTAGCGGCACTCGAACGTGTTCTCGATTCCAACCTTGCCGCTCTAACGGCCACTGGTCGCTTCGACGAAACGCTCCTCACCCTGTCTGCTGCTGTTCAGTTGCTGGCCGCTAGGGCTGGCGACACGTCGGCTGATTCGCGACACGTCAGCCTGCACGCATCCCATCGCACCGGAAAGGTCGCATGAGTCGATCTCGACCCGTTGACGGGGCTACGATTTCGCTGTTCCCATTTCTTGCCGTGCTGCTTTGCATGATGGGTGCGCTATTGGTGTTGCTGGTGCTGTTTAGCCGTTCCGCACACAACAGCGAGAGTCCACAGGCACTCGCGGCACGGCAGCAGTTGGAGGCAGATATGCTGCTGGCAAAGGAGAGCCTTGCCTGGCGCAGCGAGCAGCTTGTTGCCGTGCGTGCGCGCACGGCGGAAGACCTTGCCAAAGCTCGCTTGCAATTGGCAGGTGTTGAGGAAAACTCTCGACAGATAGCTGACGAACTGGAAAAACTCATTCGCGATAGCGATGCACTAGCTGCCACGACCCGACCGCTCGAGACCAGCGGTAACGACATCCGATTGCTTGAAGAAAAACTCAAGAGCTCACGCGAATCGCTCGATAAAACGCGAGCTGAAATCGCTACCAAGCCGCCCGCCTATGCGATTGTGCCGTACGCTGGGAGCAACGGCACGCACCGCCGGCCGCTCTACATAGAATGCAGCATCGACGGTGTCTTTTTGCAGCCGGAAGGCATCCGCTTGAGTCCGTCCGATTTCGAGGGGCCACCTGGGCCGGGCAACCCTTTGGCCAGTGCGTTGCGGGCTGCGCGGGAGCATATCTCACGAGGAGCAACTGCCTCCGCTGATCCTGCTGCACAACCCTATCCGCTCTTGTTGGTGCGTCCTTCTGGCGTCATGGCCTATTACGCCGCCCGTGAGGCGATTGCCTCGTGGGGTACGGAGTTTGGCTATCAGTTGGTTGACGAGGATTGGACGCTAACGTTTCCGCAGCGTGATCCGGTGCTGGCCGAAGCGGAGACGCGGGCCGTCGAGGAATCGCGTCGCCGCTTAGCTTGGTTGGCCGAGGCTCGGCCAGCGCGACCGGTCAAACCGCCTCAACAGTATCGGGCGGCAACAACCCGCGGCGGTGTGGTGGCCAATGGTGGGCCGAGTGTGCTGGGCGACCAATCGCGTTGGAATTGGACTGAAGCACAGGCAGAGGGGGGCGACCCAAGCGGCCGAGCCCTTGACAGTGGGTATGGCGACAGCGCAGCGGCAGCCAATCGGGGTGGCCGTCGCAGTGGCGGCGATCTTATTTTGGGTGGTGGTTCTGGTGGCTCTGCTGCCAGCGGTGGAGTCACAGCGGTTGAATCGACCCCCGGAACAGAAGGTCAAAACGGCTCTCAGGCGGCAAACAGTGGCGGTGGAAAACCGTTTGCGGCAACCGGCAAAGCCCCGTCACTCGGTGAGCCCAATGAAGCCGACGCAACACAGGCCGACGGTGAGCTGGGCAGCGCAGCAGATTTGAGTGGCCACCCAGGTGGCCCGTCGCTGTTGGGGAGTGATCGCGCGGGGGCGTCTGCCTTGGCTGGTACTGCTGCCGTCGGCGGCCCACCCAGCGGAGCCAACGCTGGAGGTGGAAAAGAAGGAACTGGGTCGGCAGCAGCAGCAGCAGGGAACGCCGGCGCTGGTCCATCAATGCCTGGGCTCATGTCAGCCGGAGTATCCGGCAGCGCCGGGGGGACAACGCAGGCTGGGGCAGCGTCTGGTGTATCGCTGGCACAGGCACGCGGTAAAAACTGGGCGAGCCTTGCGACACAAGACCGCCCCATACCGCTCACCCGTCCGATTCGCATCGAATGTGCGCTCAATGAATTTCGATTGCTCGATGACGCGGGCCATCGCGTTGTCACACGCATTTCAGTCGGTGCCAATATAGGTGCAGCGATTGATCCACTCGTGCAGGCCGTGCATTCGCGAGTCGAGGGCTGGGGGATTGCCGGTGAGCGAATGTATTGGAAGCCGCTGTTGGTTCTGAGCGAGACGTCTGATGGCCGGTCGCGGCGTGAGGAACTCGAGCGACTGCTGGCTGATAGTGGTCTGGACACAAAGGTTCGCGATGATGGTGACGAAATTCGTAAATTACCTCCGATCGAACGCCGCCATGCGATGCTCGTCAAACCGTAAGTGAATGGAAGTAAGGCAATGCCACGGACAAAACCCCACACGATTGATTCTGCCGGTCAGGATTCATTCCTCGATGTGGTGACAAACATTGTTGGCATTCTGATCATTCTCGTGATGGTCGTCGGCAGTCGCGTGCAGCAGGTAATCCTCACCGCTGGTTCGCAGACATCCGAAGCACTCGAGCAGGAGATCAAGAGTCTCGATGAGACAGTCGCCAATATAGAAAATGAGATCAATGATCTTGCAACTGCGACTCGCAGCGTTGTATTGGCGACAACGCATGCCGGTGAAGCGCGGTTGCAAGTAGCCACGTTATTAGCAGCAGCAAAGATTGATTCTGAGCAGCAGAGGCAAACCCAGGACGCGGCCCACGTGGCAATGGTCGAGGCTGCCACCAAGAAACAGGAATTAAAAAAGGAAATCGAGAAGTGCACGCTTGAAGCCGAAGGCCTGTCGCACGCAGCTGCCACAACGCAGGAAGTGCTCAGCTACCCAACGCCCATTAGCCGAACTGTCACCGGGGACGAGTTGCATTTTCGCCTGGAAACGGGCCGCATCGCATACATCCCGCTGACAGAGCTCTTTGAACTGGCAAAAACGCAGACGCAGCGGCACTCCAGTTCGCTGGCGCAGATGTCTTCGCGCGTCGAGAATGTTGGACCGGTTCAAGGCTTTATGCTGGATTACGTGATCGAAACAAAAATTGACCAATCACGCGGGCAGGTGCTCATCCGATCGCGGGAGTGGGTTGTGCGACCGACCGGCCTAGGCGGGGGTGAAACTGCTGCGGAAGCGCTCCATAAGTCGTCGCGATTCCACCGCGTGCTTGCCAACATAACGCCCCAGACAACCGTCACGCTGTGGTGTTATCCCGACAGCTTCGAACAGTACCGCACGATTCGCGAGGAACTCCATCGCTTGGGAGTTGCCACTGCTGGCCGGCCATTGCCCGAAGGCGCTCCGATTGGTGGCTCCACCGAAGGCAGCAAATCTGTCATGCAGTAGGAGTTTGTGCGAGACGATCGCCCATGACACCCGTGGCTGCCTCGGCAGTGGCTTCCCGAATGCCCGCCTCGGCAGCTGCCACAAGCCGATCGATTTCCTCGGGGCTCATGCAGAGCGGGGGCACGATCGCTACAACATCACCGAGCGGTCGCAGGATTGCCCCGTGTTTTCGCGCGGCATGACAGGCACGCATGCCCCGTTGCTCCCGCCAGTCATAGCTCTCGCCGCTGCTTTTGTTGGCCACCAGTTCGATGCCGGCAATCAGGCCCCGCTGCCGCACGTCACCAACGTGCTTGAGATCAGCCAGCGGTCGCAGTCGCTGTTGCAGACGCCTGATCTTTTCCGTCAGCTGTGCCAGCACCCCTTCATCGCGAAAAATATTAAGTGACTCCAAACCCACCGCCGCAGCGAGCGGATTGCCGCCATACGTATGGCCGTGAAAAAAAGCGCGGCGGTCGGAGTGGGAGCCAAGAAAAGCGTTCCAGATACGGCTCGTTGTCAGCGTGGCGGCCATCGGTAGGTAACCGGCAGTCAGACCTTTGGCCAGACAGAGAAAATCTGGGGTGACAGATTCCTGCTCGCACGCGAAGAGCGTGCCGGTGCGTCCAAAGCCCACGGCGACCTCATCGGCGATGAGAAGAATATTGTATTTGTGCGTCAAGTCGCGGAGACCGCGCAGGTAGCCCTCCGGATGAACAAGAATACCACCGGCCGCCTGCACAATTGGCTCGACGATCAAGGCAGCAATGGTTTTCGCATGCTGCCGAAAGATATTTTCCACGTGTTCTAAGTGACTGGCAAGCGACGGCTGGGGCGTTGACGCTAGGCAGCGCATGCCAGGCGATGGAATGCGAATGGCCGAAAACGTCAACGGTGCAAAGAGCGCTGTAAAACGGTCGACTCCACCGACACCGATCGCGCCGAGCGTGTCGCCGTGGTAGGCCTCACCAATCGCAACAAATGTGGACCGTTCTGGCTGCGGTGGGTCGCATTGCCGCCAGAACTGAAATGCCATTTTAAGCGCGGCTTCAATGGCGGTCGAGCCATCATCGGAGAAAAAAACTTTATCCAGACCGAGCGGAGCTACCTCGACTAAACGTTTTGCAAAGTGCACCGTGGTGGGATTGGAGAGCCCAAGATTTGTTGTGTGTGCCACGCGGCCAAGCTGCGCGATAGCAGCGGCATCAAGCCGCGGATGCCGGTGGCCGTGGACGTTGCACCACATGCTTGCCGAGCCATCCAGATAACGATTGCCAGCGGTGTCAATGAGCGTCGCGCCCTCCCCACGCTCGATCAGGAGCGGTTCATATTCCTGCATCTGTGTGAAGGCGTGCCAGACGTGGTCAGCATCCCACGCCTCCAGCAGCGCCCCATCAGGAGCAAGTATGGTCTGGGCTGTGGGAGGAGCGGCCAGGCTTTCTGGGTTGGGTGCGGCCAAGCGTTGTAAAGCGTGCGGGACTGTCATGCAGAAAGTCTAACTGTCGGCAGGAAAGTGTGTCGCGTGCTGTCTGAGCCCAAGTGAGTCCAGCCGGCAATGCCGCTATTGCATCGCGCGGATCAGATCGATGCAGATGGTGCGAACCTTGCCCGGATTGATGTTGGGATTCTTCTTCTTGGCGTGGCCGATCAGGCCCGCAGCAGCCTGCTCTTTTCCTCCCTTGACGTCGGCTACGATCTTGGGATTGGCGGCGAGAATATCCCGGCAGAGGGCGACCAGTTCATCGTCACCGATAACCGCAATGCCCATTGAGAGTACGGCATCGGCAGCCGAACGGCCGCTGGCAAGCATCTCAGAAAAGATTTCTCTCGCGCGGCTGGTGTCGAAGTCGCCAGCGTTCACGCGAGCGATCAGCTCGGCGAGGGCCGCCGGCCGCACTGGAAAATCCTCGATCGTACCCCCCCGTTCATTCAGAGTGCGCAGCACATCCTGCTGCAGCCAATTGCTGGCAATCTTTCCATCCCCAATGAGCGTGGCGAGCTCTTCAAAGTAGTCGACGAGCTGGCGGCCCTGATTGACAAGCACATCGGCATCGTAAGCCGAAATCTTCCAGCGCGTCTCTAGCCCCTTACGCACGCGAACGGGCGGCTCTCCCATCTCTGAACGCACGGCTGCTTGCTGGGCGCTGGAGACGGTAACGGGCACGAGATCCGGCTCGGGAAAATACCGGTAGTCACTCGACTCTTCTTTGTGCCGCTGGGCTCGAGTGACACCGGCTGGATCATCCCAGCCCCGCGTCTGCTTGGGCGTTTTTCCCATTTCGGCATGAGTTTCCTGCCACACCCCCCACTGCCTTGTTGTCTCGTAGACCAACGCGCGTTCAACGGAACGAAAGCTGTTCATGTTTTTGATTTCAACGATTGGTGTTTTGGCAATGCGTCCGTCGGGCTGTGGAATGTGGAGATTGACATTGGCATCCACCCGCAGGCTGCCCTCCTGCATGTTGCAATCACTGACGCCCAGATAGACCAGCAATAGTTTTAACTCGTTGAGCCATAAGCGCGCTTCCTGCGGCGAGCGCAAGTCTGGCTGAGTCACGATTTCACAGAGCGGTGTGCCGGCACGATTTAAATCAATCCGGGTGTCACCGGAGCCGGCCGTCTCGTCGTGCATGCTCTTGCCAGCGTCTTCCTCCAGATGCACCCGGACGATTCCCACGCGGCAGGGCCCGATTGTGCCCTTCGGGTCGATCACCTCCAGCGTGCCATCCGTCGAAAAAGGCAGATCGAATTGGCTAATCTGATAGCCCTTAGGAAGATCCGGATAGAAGTAATTCTTGCGATCCCATTTGGTGAAGCTTGCAATGTTGCAGTCGAGCGCGAGCGCGGCTTTGAGTGCCAGCCGAAAGGCCCGCTGGTTCATCACCGGCAGCGACCCCGGCAGTCCGAGGCAGACAGGACAGACCTGCGTGTTTGGCGGTGCACCGAATGCTGTGGAGCAACCGCAGAAAAGCTTGGTAAGCGTTTGCAATTGCACGTGGACTTCCAGTCCGATAATCGTCGTAAAGGGCACTTGAGTTTCGGACGTGGATGCATTCATCGTGGGCTTAGACTCGGGCTAAGGGTGGAGATCTGTTCAGCCCTTGGGTGTGCAGAGCGCGGTGAGGTTTGGTGGCCGCCGCAGATGCCAGTCGGTGAGACGCTGAAAGCGGTCGCTGGCCCGCAATAAGAGCGGCTCTCCCAATGCTGGCGCCTGCAGTTGAAAGCCAATCGGCAGGCCCGACTTCGTGAAGCCGCAGGGAAACGAGATCCCACCAACTCCAGCGAGATTGGTGGAAACGGTGTAAAGATCGACAAGGTACATCGCCAATGGATCGCCAGTTTTTTCGCCCAGCTTGAACGCAGGCGTGGCAGAAACCGGCCCCCCGATCAGATCAACGTGCTCAAAGGCGTCGAGATAATCCTGTCGGATCAGGCGACGCACCTTGAGCGCCTTGGCGTAGTAGGCGTCGTAGTAGCCAGACGAAAGAGCGTAGGTGCCAAGCATGATTCGCCGCTTGACCTCTGGGCCGAATCCCTCGGCGCGACTTCGACAATACATTTCGATGAGCGGCGATTCAAACGCACTGGAAGGTTTTGCGCTGGCACGATGGCCGTAATGAGCGCCGTCGTAGCGAGCCAGATTGCTTGAAGCTTCGCACGGCGCCACTAAATAATAGGTAGCCACGCCATACTTAGCATGCGGCATCGCGATGTCGTGCACAGTTGCGCCAGCAGCTTTCAAGACGGCGAATGCCTCCTCGACTCCTTTGGCTACCTCAGGGTCGAGGCCAGCGGCAAAATGTTCTGGAACGCGGCCGACACGCACGCCTGCCAAGGGTTGTTCCAGCAGGCTTGTGTAACGCGGCACAGCGTCCGTCAAGGACGTAGAATCGCCGGGGTCGTGACCGGCGATTGTTTCCAGAACAAGTGCGCAGTCGGCCGCGCTTCTGGCCATCGGACCGATCTGATCGAGGCTGGAGGCAAATGCGATCAGGCCACGGCGGCTGACGCGTCCGTAGGTGGGCTTGAGTCCGGTGATGCCGCAGAGGCCGGCCGGTTGTCGAATGGAGCCACCGGTGTCGGAACCAATGGCCACTGGCGTCATATCGGCGGCCACGCAAGCCGCCGAGCCACCGCTGGAGCCGCCCGGTGCTCGCGAGAAATCCCAGGGGTTATGCACGGGGCCAAACGCAGAGTTTTCGTTTGAACCGCCCATCGCAAACTCGTCCATGTTGGTTTTGCCAACAATGACAGCATCGGCCTGACGCAGTCGAGACACGACAAAGGCATCGTAGGGTGGGCGAAAGTTTTCCAGCATTTTTGAGGCAGCCGTCGTGGGCAGATCTGCCGTACACAGCGCATCTTTCACTGCCACCGGCAAACCGGCGAGCGGTCCTAGCGGTTGGCCGGAACGGCGACGAACGTCGATGCTTTCGGCACACGCAAGTGCCCCGGCGCGATCCACGTTGAGAAAGGCATTGATCGCACCGTTGCAGTATTGGATGCGATTGAGAAATGCTTCTGTGCACTGCACAGCCGAAAGATCGCCCTGCCGGACGGCGGCGACGAGATCGATGGCAGAAAGATCAGCTGGTTGCATGGCAGAAGCAGAGCAGTCTTCAGGCCGCCCCTGATTCGCCCAGCACAGCCGGCACCAGAAAATACTGGCCGTCGTGTCGCGGGGCCGACTGCAGGGCCTCGGCCGTTGAGAGCGAGGGACTGGGAACATCGTCGCGAAAAACGTTTTCCGCGTCGAGAGGATGGGCTAAGGGATCAACGTTTGTTGTATCGAGTTCTTCAAGCAGCGAAACAAAACCCACGATGTTCGACAGTTCACTTGTCATCGTAGCCAGTTCGTGGTCAAAGAGCGCAAGTCGAGCGAGCGCTGCCACCTTGGCGACTTCCTGCTGGGAGAGTGTCATGGTGAGGGGTTAGAGAAAATTGACCAGTGAAGAAGTTCTAGAACACTACGGTCGTGCGCGCGGGCCCGACGGCACCGCCTCGACGGCTGCTGGCTTGGCTTTCTCAACGGTGGGTAGACGGAAAGGCTGATGCTTCACGAGTTTGGTAACGGCACCACTCTTGATGCACTGCGTGCAGACAAGCAACGATGTGTTTGTGCCACGGCCGATTGTAACTCGCAAGCGTTGGAGATTTGGCTTGAACTTGCGACGGGTGATGCCCGTCACCTTCGTGCCGACGCCGCCAAGGTATTTCGCCTTGCCGCGAATGGTGACGCTGTTTCCCATCGAGAAACCCTTGCCGCAAACCTGACAGGACCGTGCCACGTGTTAAAGCTCTTTGTAACGAAGGAGGTTGTTGAAAAACTGCCAATCCAAAACAAGTGAATGGTGGCTGTCCGAATCAAAAAGAATAGTCTTTTGGAATATTCTCGCAAGATGAAACACCAAGCCCGCAGGGAAAATGCCCGCTGCGCCCGCCGTTAGCCTGATTCGTGCAGCAATTGCAGCACTTCTTCGTGAACCAGTGAATTGGTAGCGAGACCCTCGCCGGAATCGATGCGGCCGCGGCCTTGCCAATCGGAAAATCTGCCACCGGCCTCGGTGATCACTGTTTCCACGGCGGCGGCGTCCCAGGCATTCATGAGTGGATCGATCATCACCTCAGCGTGGCCGGTCGCTACTAAGAAGTAGCCGTAGCCGTCGCCCCAACTGCGCGACACAAGGCAGGCTTCTTCGAGTCGTTGTCGCACAGCGGCCCCAGCTTTTCCGCCGTCTTGGCCATCTGGAGTCGAGCTTTTATCCGCCCGTCGCCGGGCAAAAGAAGTGAAGTCACTGGTGCAAAGTAGGCTCTGGCTAAGCGTTGTCCGCGTTGACACACGGGCCGGCACAGGTGCTTGGTTGCCGCTGGAATACCAGGCTCCGCCGTTGGCAGCGGCATACACGAGCTTTTCAAGTGCAGGCAAAGCGATGACGCCCAGCACGCCCTGCCCTTCGCAGCGACACCCAACGAGCGTGGCATAGAGGGGCACGCCACGAATGAACGACTTCGTGCCATCGATTGGATCCACAATCCACTGGTAGCCAGAGGTTCCCTGAACGCTGCCGGATTCCTCGCCTAGAAAGGAATCCTGGGGAAAGGCACGCAATAATTCGCGGCGCAGGATTGCCTCGGCCCCATGATCGGCCTGAGTCACCGGGGACTGATCCGATTTTGCCGTCACGATGAGTGCGGAGGCGTTAAACCAGCGCAGCGTTTCCTGGGCTGCCAATTGGACCGCGCAAAGCGCGGCCGACAGGCGTGCTGCATTTTCTGCAGAAACGCCTGTCTGGAGCGGGGGCGGTGCGAGCGGCGGCGATGGCAGTCGATCGGTGGGCATTATTTCACTGCTTGGTCAGATCTGTGCGCAAACGGCCAAAGCGAGTGCAGCACCATGCAGCCCGCGCCGATCACAAGCCATGAGTCAGCCAGATTAAAAATTGGCCAATCAATAACGCCGTCGATGCTAAAGTGAATCCAATCGCGCACCGCCAGCACAGCGGTGCCGACTCGCTCTGGTGGTGCATGCCATGTGAGTCCCGGCAGTCCGAGTCGGTCGTAGAGATTGCCCAGCACTCCACCGCAGATCAGCGCCAGTGCGGTTAGCAACCACGAATCGTCGCGTGTGGCTTGGCGGGCGACCATAGCCAGAATGCCAAGAATGGCGATCAGCGAAATGCATGCAAAAAACCAGCCCATCCCCTGCCCCATGCCAAAGAGGGCTCCTTCGTTGAGATTGGTTTCCAGCAGTAATATGTTCGGTACCACTTCAATACCGAAGCTTTGACCCGGCATGCCAAGCTTTTTAAATATCAGCGATTTCGTCAACAGATCAAGCGCGGCCGCCACGGTTACAATGGCGGTGAAAATAAACCAACCGCGCAAGTTTTTCGCCATGGCCGTGCACAATCATTCCGGTTGAAGAACCAGTGCATTGCCGATCTGGCGGCGATGCGTTTCTCTTGTCTGCTTACAACAAATTAACGAGGCTGCCCCGGTCGATGGGCGAAGCCGTGCTCCTGCTTTTCTGCGCAGCGGATACAAAAGGCTGCAAACGGCAACGCCTCAAGTCGCTTTTTTGCGATCACACCCCCGCATTCTTCGCAGGTGCCGTAGCGCTTTGTGCGGATGCGTTCCAAGGCCTGTGCAATTAAGTCAAGCGTGCCCTCTTCGTTGGCCATCAAGCTCAGCGTGAACTCCTGTTCGTAGCCGTCGGAACCAACATCTGCCATCAGCGTTGGCATTCCCGACAATGCGCTGGTTGCCGCCGAGCCATTTTTTGGCAGAGCCGTGCTGGCCATTGTTGAAACGTCGTCCCGCAATCGCGATCTCAAGGCCAACAACGCCACCCGAAAGGCCTTTAGCTCTACAGATTTCATGGTGAATATCTACCCAGAAGGAAAACCCAAACCGCCAGAAAATCGAAAACGCAGACGAAAAACACTATCCATCCGCTGTTGATCTGTCAAACTGGCAGACTAGAATGCGGGTTATGTGATGTAAAAATGGTCAAAACGTCTCAAAAAGAGCATTTCTTTAAATCGGCGACCGTGGGCCAACTTGCTGCAGTTTCAAGGATGACATACCTTTGATCCTCACCTGTGTTCGAATGTGTTTTAGAAAACTCTTTCCGCAGCCGTAGTCCTCAATCTGTCGACAGTTAAGGGGAAAGAGTTACCGGAGTGTTTTCTGTGGCCGTTGTTGCGCATACCGACCTTGCCTTCCAGCAGTGCATATCGCCTGTCTGTGGGGCAACTTTTTCCATCGATGAGGTGCTGACGAGTTGTCCTGTCTGTGGCAACCTGTTGGATGTGACCTACGACTGGGATCGCCTGCGGCCACCCACTTCTTTTGAGGTGTTTGAACGGAAGTGGATGCAGCGCAGTGATCCGTTGGCCACAAGCGGAGTGTGGCGATTCCACGAACTCTTGCCCTTTGCCCCACGCGAATCGATTGTCACTATCGGCGAAGGGCAAACGTTGCTCTCGGTGTCGGACACAGTGGGAGGCTTTGTCGGAATGAAACCCAATCGCCTGCATCTGCAGTACGAGGGGCTCAATCCGTCGGGTTCGTTTAAAGATAACGGCATGGCAGCCGCCTTCACTCACGCACGGATGATCGGCGCGCGGCGGGCTGCTTGCGCATCGACAGGCAACACCAGCGCTTCGCTGGCCGTTTACTGCGCCGTCACCCGTCTGATGCGGGGCATCATTTTTATCGGCTCTGGCAAGATTTCATACGGCAAGCTCTCGCAGGCACTCGACTACGGTGCGCTTACGATTCAGATTACCGGCGACTTCGATGACGCGATGGCACGGGTCAAAGAGGTGTCGGGCAAGCTCGGTTTGTATCTGGTCAATAGCGTCAACCCGTTTCGGTTGGAGGGCCAGAAATCGATCATGTATCGCGTACTGGAGTCGCTCGGCTGGGAGGTGCCCGATTGGATCGTGGTGCCTGGCGGCAACCTCGGCAACTCGAGTGCGTTTGGCAAAGCGTTTGCTGAGTTGCGCATGCTGGGGCTCATCGACCGCATACCGCGTCTGGCCGTGATCAATGCGGCCGGTGCCAATACGCTCTACGAGCTGTATCACAAGCGTGGCTTGCGCTGGGGCGGTGGTCGGGCTGATCTCGCGCCGGCGTGCCACTATTACGACGAACTCGACCGCGCGAAGAAACGCGCTGATACGATCGCCAGCGCCATCGAGATCAATCGCCCGGTGAATCTTAATAAGTGCCTCCGCGCTCTAGAGGCTTGCGACGGTGTGGTGCGCGAGGTGAGCGAGCAAGAGATTCTAGACGCCAAGGCGCAAGTGGGTGCCGGTGGGTTCGGTTGTGAGCCAGCCAGTGCCGCGAGCGTAGCGGGTGCCAAGCAACTGGTGGCCGAAGGCGTGATTGGCCGCGACGAACGGGTGGTTTGCGTGCTCACCGGGCATCAACTCAAAGACCCGACCGCCACCGTGGCCTACCACACAACAGATCAGTCGCTCTTCAACGAAGTGCTCGGCAGCCGCGGTGTGAGTCGGGCAAGCTTTGCAAATCGGGCCGTCAGCGTTGGTAACCGGCTTGATGAAATCGTGCAAGCGATCGATCTATACGGTTGATCGATACGTTCTCAGAACAAACGCGGTGAGGAGATACCGATTGCAGGCACGCCGGTTGCGTTTGCAGGGAACTCCCACCGCGACTGGACAACCGTTAGACTGTCTGAACGCCCCGTTGCTTCGTGTTTGTAGCCCGTGGCATTTTTCACCGAATCGCTTGCATTTTGAGCCTTTTGTCTGAATGAGGAAAGCCGTGAATTCAAATTCCCCGCTGCGTCTTGTTGTTCACGGTGTGGCTGGCCGCATGGGGCAACGCGTGGTTGCATGTGCCGCCGCCGATGCGGTTTCCTGGCAACTCGTGGCAGCCATTGAGAGGGCCGGCCATCCGCAGACGGGTGCCGATGCCGGCCTGCTCGCGGGAATCGCGCCGGCGAATGTGACCGTGGGCGCTGCGTGGAGTTGTGCAGCCGATGTTGTGATTGACTTCTCACTGCCGGGGGCGGTAGCTGGGATTGCCGCGGCCTGCGTCAAAGCTGGCGTGCCGTTGGTTGTGGCGACAACGGGGCTGGAGGAATCCGACCGCCAAGCGATTGTACATGCCGCGGGATCGATTCCGGTGCTGCAGTCACCGAGCATGAGTTTGGCCGTAAATATTGCCATGGATTTAGTCGGTCGTGCTGCTGCGCTCTTGGCTTGCGTCGGCGGCCGCAGCGATGTCGAGATCATGGAGTGGCATCATCGGCACAAGGAAGATTCGCCGAGTGGCACAGCGCTTAAGTTTGGACAGATTGTGTCTGATGCGATGGGGCAGCTTCGCGTCTCGCACGGTCGTGAAGGCCGGCCAGGGGCAAGGCCGGCTGATGAAATTGGGTACCACGCAATCCGCGCCGGTGATAATCCAGGCGAGCACACGGTTCTCTTTGGCCTCGATGGGGAGTCGTTGTCGGTCAATGTGCGAGCCACCAATCGCGATTGCTATGCCAGCGGCGCTCTGGCCGCTGCTGCCTTTTTAGTGGGCCAGCCTGCCGGGCTGTATTCGATGCGTGATGTGCTCGGTCTCTCGGCCGGCTAAGCCTCCACTGCGCCCGTTGCAAGGCGGTGTTTGTCTCCGTATGAAAACAGCCAACAGACGCTTGCTGCAGCAAAATGCCTGAGCTTGTCAGGCAACAAAGTTCTATCGTTGGCGGGTGACCCGCGAGAGAATCCACCAACCCGCAAGGAGTTGCACCAGCAGCGCGACCAAGCCACCCCGAGGATGGCCTGAAGCCGCGTAGACCACGCCGAAGACCGCGCTCGCTGCAAATCCTGCCAACTTTGTGCCCACCTGCATGAGGCCGAAGGTTGTGCCGAAGCGGCCGGCCGGCGCGAGCACTGCTACACTCGCCCGCAGCACGCTCTGCACGCCGCCTAGCACCAGCGCTAGTAAAACAGCCAAGGCCATCAGGTGCTCGGGCGAGTTCACCAAAAAAGCCAGCCCCAGCACGGCGGCCCAACCAGTCAGGCAAATGGAGAGTGCCGCCTGCCGGTTCCAGCGTATAGAGATCCACCCAATGGCAATCGCTCCGGGCATCGCCACCAGTTGCACCAGCAACACCAAGCGTACAAGCGCCGGGGCATCGAGATGAAATTCTTCCAGAGCAACGCTCGAAAATTGTGAAATCGCCGTCTGCACTGCGCCTAACACGAGCACGGCTCCCACGAGGACGGTTCCCAGCGGGTGCCATCCGCCATCGCCCCGACCCAGCGACCGAGCGAAGGCAAGCAGTTCGCCGATTGAGGAATCGCTATGCCGCTCTCCGCTGGTGCTGCACGGTTCTTTTTGGTTTGGGTTACTGTCTAGTTGAAATCGTACGCAGGCCGCGGGCAGCGAGAAGACGAGCCACCAAGTGCCCATCAACGCAAAGGCCACGCGCAAGGACCCCGCCATGGAGAGGCCGAGGGCCTCGTGGGCCGTCACGATTGTCGTTGCCGCCACGAGTGCAACAGCCCCACCGGCGTAACCTGCGGCAAAGCCAGCGGCCGAGAGCCTGTCGGCATCGCGCCCTGTGGCGACATTTGGAAGCAGGCTACCGGTGAAAATGGCAGCCATGTCAAAGGCGACGCTTGCCAATCCGATCAAGATTGCGATCCCAATCCGGTTCTCTGGCGCCGCGATGCTCAAGAGCAAACACGCGCCGCTGCCGACTATCACGCTGGCCATAAGCGTCTTCTTGTGGCTGCATCTACGATCCGCCCACGCAGCAAGCACAGGCGCCACGACAGCCGAGGCGAGCATTGAGGCTGCTAAAATCCATGCCCAGACCACGCCGCCGGGCACGCCCCAGACGTTTTCGGCAAACACAATCTTTTCAACGTAAGCCACCAGCAGAGTGATTGAGATCGCTGAAAACGCACTCGCAGCCCAGTCGAGGAGCATCCAGGAAATCG
>CAMBUD010000018.1 GCA_945871035.1 Planctomicrobium piriforme
GGTTGGAGTATTTGATTCCAGCGACTCTTCGTCCACGTCAGGCACTGCTGATGCGGGCGGTGAATCGGGGGTGGCGGCATCATACTCAACCGCTTTGACCTCCGCCTGCCCAGGCCACACCCGCCACTGCGTTCCGTAAAAACCAAACGACTCGGGTCGCACCGGACAATGCGCCGGACAGGTGCCACTCTTGCAATGCCCGTTACAGCGACCAGTTGGGGCGTGAACGGCGTGCTGGCAATTAGGATTTCGACAGACCGCATGTTGTATGCCACTGGCCTGTTGGACCTGGCTGTCGATCACGACGGCACGCGGAGAAACAGCCAGTTTTTTTGGTGCCACGGCAACGGGTTCGCCGCATCGACCGCTGACGCCAGCAAATGCCATACTCGCTGCTAAGCAGGCCACCCACATGCTGGGAGAACGGCACCCCGGATAGAGCAGCGGCCGCGAGAGATTCGCGAAGCGAAATAAGAGAAAGAACATAGGTTGAGTTTTCATGGCTTTGGGGGTTCTGCTTTTTTAGGAAAGCTGCTTGCAATGGCGGCTGTTAAAGTCGAAGGAATCCTTAGAATTCTCCTAACCGGTAGAGTCGCTGCTAAGGAAATCGGCCGGAATCGATCGCATTCTTGAGGCCGATCTGTGCGCCCGATGTTTTTGCGAGACCCAGAACTGCTCTGGAGTGTGAGGAAATAGGGCGCTCGGGAAAAACGTCCCCGGCTGGGAACGCTGTTTTCTGTCGGTAAATTTGTGGTAACCGACACTTGAATACCGACACTTTAACCCCGACAGTGGCTCAACAAAACGTTTTACAAACCCTGCTACAATGGAAATCTGGGTAATCTTTCGGAGTGCTCTTTTAGGAGTGCTTGTGCTCCTTTTCGGGGTGTTCATTCATTAAAGGGTCTTTTCAACCGTGAGACGCGTCAACATCCGTTTGCTCATGCTCTTGGTCGCGATCACCGTGATAGCGACGGCGGGCATCTATTTTCTTCAGCGATACCAGGTTAGACGCAATGCCGGCAATCTGGCCGAACTTGCCCAGTTGCGTCTCTCGGAAGGGAAGAACAGCGAAGCCCTCAACCTTTTTAGACGCTATCTGGGCTTTCGCCCCGATGACCACGCCGTCTACGCCGAGTACGCGCAACTCGTTCTGATTCGGGCCCGATCGCCAGAGGCCACTTCCAACGATGTTGCGCGGGCATTCAGTACGCTGGAAACAGCCGTTCGTAGAAATCCTGCTGACGATGGCCTGCGCCAACAACTTGCGCAGTTTCAACTGCAGATCGGCCGCTTCAGCGATTCGCGTCAACACCTCGTCCTGCTGCGTAAAAAAGCGCTCGAGCCTCTTCTGCCAGCGGATGCATCCAACCAGTCGACCGATACACCGCCAAAAACTGCCACCAAAACTGCCGCCGACAAGGCGCCACTCAACGTGTCAGCCATCGATGTGATGCTGATCCAGTCTTACATCGGCACCGGTGATTTAGAACAGGCAGCCACCATTGCCAGCGATTTGATCGGCTTCGACATGAAGACAAAAACTTTCGATCCCGAGAAGAAGGGCGTGCCCAACACCACCGATGCGTACATCCTGCTGGCCGCCATACTGGAGGACAAATTCAAAGATGCCGCCAGTGCCACTCTGGTGCTTCAACAACTCGTTACTGCTAACGCGGATGATGCTCTGGCGTGGCTGGCACTGGCACGCAGAAATGGCCAGCGCAACGACCTGAAATTGGCGGCAACGCAAGCTGCCAAGGCTATGCAACTCGCTCCAGACAATCCCGATGCATTGGCCTTGAGCTTTGAGATAGCCAGCTTGGATAAAAATCTTATTCTCGCTGAAACATTGGCAGAAAATGGCCTCGAACTCTTTCCTCTAGACGATCGCAGCTACCGCAATGCAGCCACAATCGCACTGCGAAAACAGCAGCTGAGTGCCGCAATTGAACTGCTGGAAAAAGGGCTCGAAAAACTGCCGGGCAAGGTCAGCCTCCTTTTGCTTTTAGCCGATGTGCAGTTGCAACAGCGACAACTGTCTGCCGTCGAGCAGACCATCGCAAAGCTCAGCGATGTGATTGGGCCTTCCAGTCCGGCAGTTGGGTTATTGCAAGCCCGTGTTTTTATCTTGGAGCAACAGTGGCTACCGGCAAAACTCAAGCTAGATCAGGTGCGGCCGATGGTGGCGGGCTCTAAGGATCTTACTCGGCAGGTCGACCTTTGTTTGGGGCAATGCTACGAGCAGCTCGGGCAATTTGACGAACAACTCAGCGCCAACCAACGGGTGCTTACCGAAGACTCTAGCTCCCTGGCTGCCCGCGTTGGATCGGCGGCGGCACTCATAACCGCTGGCAAGTCCGTTGAGGCTTTGGCTGAGTTTGAAGCCATAGCAGCATCCATACCCGCCGAGCAACTAGCGGCCATTCCGCAAATCTGGAATCCTCTGCTGCAACTGCGCATTGCCACCGAAATGAAACGGCCGCAGGCGGAACGGGATTGGACAAATACCGATGAGCTGATCGATCAACTCCAGCAGTCAACGGAGATATCGGATACTCAGTTGACTCTGCTGCGCATCGATATGCTTGTGCGGAAGGGGGAAGCGGAGGCTGCTGCCGATTTTCTGGAGAAACAGGTCAAAAACAATCCGGCGGATGCGCAGCTCTGGTCAGCGCTGGCCATGCTTTCCCTGCGAGAAAAGAGCGTGACGGCGGCACGCGAGGTGATGGATGGCATACCGCAGGAGCTTTCCAACGAGCCTGAAGTGCTCTTTATAAACGCCCAAATTGCCGCCCGTGAACCGGCCGAGGAAGCCAGTAAACGTCTTGAACAGATCGAAAAACAAGTCTTGCTGCTGCCGACTGACCAGGCGGTCCGCCTGCTTTCTGGCCTCTCCTCCATCCGGATGAGTATGGGCGATTATGAAAATGCGGAACGCTTGTTGAGAGTGGTGCTGGAGAAGACGCCACTCGATTTTCGCGTGCACGTAACGCTCTTTGAACTGGCTCGCGACTCAGGAAATATCGAAAAAGCTCTGGCTGCTACAAAAGAAATAGCCGCTCTGGCCGGAGTGAACGACCCACAGACACGCCTCTGCGAGGCCACCGTTCGTGTGCTCAAAGTGCGGGACTTGCAGAAAAAGCAGGCTCTCGCCGCCGCCGACACCTCCCTGCTGAGCGAGCAGAGCATTCTCGATCTCAACGAAGCCCGTAACTTTCTCATCGAGGCTGAGAACGATCGCTCAGGATGGTGGCAGATTCAGCATCTGTTTGCTGAAATCGATCTGTTGGTTGGCGACGTGCCCGCGGCTATCGAACGCCTGCGACGGGCCGTGAAACTGGGTCCGGTGAAGCCAACTGTCATCCGTCAGCTCATCGCCCTGCTCTATGCGTCCAATCGCCTCAACGAAACTCAGGATGCATTAAATCTGCTCGGCCCGGAAGGCCTTGCCGGATTCGATCACATCTCTGCGGAGATGGAGATGCGATCTGGCAAGTTTGATAGTGCTGTCACGCTGGCCGAGCGCAGCGTAGCTCCCGACTCCAAGAATCCGGCCGATCTCTTGTGGCTCGGACAGTTGCTCAGCCAATCGGGCAAAGTAGAGGAAGCCAACACAGCGCTCGAACGCGCCGTGGAATCTGCTCCCGAGGAACCGGAAACGTGGCTTTGCCTCTTTTCCCATCAACTCACCAACGGGAAACGTAAGGCTGCAGAACAGGTGCTGCGTCGCGCTGCTGAAAAACTGCCTGCCGATAAAAGTCCGTTGCTCATTGCGCAGGGAAGTGAAATGCTCGGGAAGCTTGACGATGCTGAAAAAAGTTACCGCGAGGCCGTGGCCCTGGCCCCAGACGACCTGACGATCGCCCGAGGACTGGCAGCATTTCTGGTACGACGCGGCCGACTGATCCCAGCACGCGAAGAGCTAGAAAAGATTGTGGCTGCCAAAACAGACAAGGCCAATTTTCAGAGCGCCCAAATCTGGGCCAGACGGTCGCTCGCTGAATTGGTAGCCCAAAACGGTGGCTACAATTCACTGGAAAAAGCTCTGTCTATTCTTGATCTCAATGTGGGTCGGGACGGCAAGATTTTATCCGAGGACGTGGCCTTAAAAATTGTTTTACTCACCAATCGGCCAGAGCCTGTCAGTTGGCGAAAAGCGGTTGAATTGCTGGAAAAGCTGGCGATTACACAGCCGCTGAGCACCAGCCAAAGGATTCAATTGGCCCAGCTTTTGGATCGAGCAGGCCGCTGGGAAGAGTGCCGCGAGGATTTTATCTCACTGGTAGCGACACCCAACACACCGCCGGCCCTGTTTGCAATCTTGGTGGAAAAGCTGATCGACCACGGCGAATACTCCTCGGCAAAAATCTGGCTGGAAAAACTAATCGCTTTATCCCCTGACGCCTCTGTAACGCTAGCCCTCACCTCACGACTGGCGCTGGCAGAAAACGATCGGGCGACAGCCGTAACGGCTGCTAAAAAACTGATGCCCGCCGGCCCTCTGCCGCAGGAACAACTCGGTCAGTTACTGATGATTGCTCGGCTGATGGAAGATCTTCAGTTTCCCAAAGCGGCTGACAAGTTGCTGGCCGATTTTGCCGCTCGCTCCACCGATGGAGTGATTGCGCGAGCGGAGTTTCTCGGTCGGCACAATCGCGTTGACGAGGGCCTCGATCTGCTCGAGCAGGCATGGGATCGGCTGTCTTTAGAATTAGTCTTGCAAACAGCGTTGACCATCGTTCGAGCACAGGGCACGGCTCTATCCGAGTCCGCCACAACTCGGATAGAGCCGTGGTTTACGAAAGCTCGACGAGAGGACCCCGAGTCTGTTGGTCTTTCGCTGTTACTAGCGGAACTGCGTGAACTCCAAGGCCGCTCTGCAGAGGTCGAAACACTCTATCGGGAGACCCTGGCACGAAAAGATCTTGCTCCAGCCCAAGCCGCCATTGTTGCCAACAATCTGGCCTTTTATCTGGCCCGACCCGAGACGGCTGCGGAAGCCAAAAAATTAATCGATGGAGCCATTAGTGAACTGGGGCCGCACCCCGATCTGCTCGATACCCGCGGGATGATTTATCTGAGCGCAGGCGATAGCAAGCGTTCGCTGGAAGATCTTCAAGAAGCGATCCTTGCCCCGTCGGCAATTAAGTTTTTACACCTCGCTTGCGCTCAAGTGGATGCCAAGCAGAATGAAGCCGCTAAACGGGCCCTTGAAAAAGCCAAAAAGCTTGGCCTAGACGCCAAGCAGTTGAGCCCTGTCGAACAAGCTCGACTCAATCGTGTGGAGAGGCAGATTGAAGCACCACCAGCTGGTGTTTAAACGTTGCGCATGCGTACCGTAACGCCTTGCGTAAGTCTGCTAGTGTTTTTCACCCAGCAGGCGGGACTTTGCCAGTGCGTCTTCGGCTTCAGTAATACGACCGGCACGCATGCAAGCCACGCTCATGGCCGTGTAGCTAAATGGGTCGGTGGGCTCGAGCTGGCAGACCTTGAGGGCATGCCGCACCGCATCCTCGTGCCGCTCGAGTCGTGTGCACCAAGCGGCTAACGCCGAATGGGCTAGGGAAAAATCAGGGAAATCGATCACCACCGCTTCCAGAGCGGCAACCGCTTCGGCAAGATTGCCCGCATTTTTGAGCTGTTCTGCTGATTCGTAGCGGTCTTCGCGGCTGGGCATGACTGGCATCAAGTGCTCCTACATAGAATTGAAACGGGAACACAAAGTGTACCGCTTTGCGTGCCTCTCTTCCATAAACCCCTTTAATCTCCCGTATTGAGGGAAATGGGAAGGTTGGGGCAGGATGAGACCGCCGTTCAAAATTGGCATTGAATCCGAGGCCGACTCAAGCCGATAAACCGCAGACTGGTCGCGCCTTGGCATCGATGCAGCGCATCTTTTTTAAACAGATTCAACCGTGCGAAAAGACGAGTCGTGAGCATCCACCCCTTTGCCGCCGTCCATCCAACTGCACGACTGGGCGTCGGTGTCACGGTTGGTGCCTTTGCAACGGTGGAAGCTGATGTTGAACTTGGCGATTTCTGTACCGTTGCCAATGGTGCCGTGGTGAAGAGTGGTGTGAAGGCCGGTTGCCACAATGAGTTTGGCGAGTATGCGGTTATCGGTGGAGCCCCACAGCACATCGCTCGACCGGAGCGCATTGGGCAGGTTGTCATTGGCGATCATAATGTTTTCCGCGAGTACGCCACGGTCCACCGCGCCCTCAAGCCAGACCATTCCACAACCATCGGCGACAACAACTATGCCATGGCCAATGCGCACTTCGGCCACGATGTCGCCGTGGGCAATAATTGCATTTGTGCCAATGGTTCCATGCTGGGTGGCCACGTTATTGTCGAGGATCGTGCGTTTGTATCGGGCGCCGTTGCCGTGCATCAGTTTTGCCGTATTGGGCGATTGGCAATGATTGGTGGTCACGCTCGTGTTGTGCAGGATGTTCCACCCTACATGCTTGTCGATGGACAGAGCGGGTGTATCGTGGGGCTCAATATCGTCGGACTGCGTCGCAGCGGTCATTCGGCTGACGACATCGTCGACCTCAAGTCGGCATACCGCATCGTTTATCGCAGGGGCTTGCCGTGGCGGGAAGTGCTCAAGGTACTTTGCGCAGAATTTAAAACTGGTCCGGTGGTAGAGTTGCACGCATTCCTCAGCTTGGGAAGTCGCGGCTTTTCTCAGGAACGAAGGGCACCGCCGGCGGCAACCCTGCGATTGCGAGTGGCCGATGAAGACCCTGTTGCGACCACCGTGCGGGCAAAGGCGGGCTGAGCCGGCTCAGGGGTCTAAAGCGTCTTCAAGACCGTGTCGCTGGAGTTTTCGGCGCAGCACTGAACGGTCTATGCCTAGCAATTTTGCAGCGAGGGATCTGTTATTCATCGCTTCGACAAGCGTGCGCTCTAGGTGCAGTCGCTCCATATTTGCCAACGTGGGCCAGGGTGCTTTTAACTCCGAAAGCGGCGAGCTTTGATCGGTTGCCGTCCCGGCATTCGGAACGGGAGTATCGAGCGAACCTTTTGCCAATTTTCCAGACACAGACGCGCTGCCGCTGGTCGGTTCGACCCGATACACACCAGAAACAGATGTGGCCGATAGAATGCCGCGATTGGCCGCCAAGGCTAATTGGGAGAGGCTGTCAACATTCTCTGCCTCGGACAATGGCACAGTCGACACAGCATCGCGGTCATCCGTGCCCCCCATCAACCCCGTGATCGCTTCCGGATCGATTTCATCACCTGAAGAAAACATCACCGCTCGCTCGAGCACATTTTCTAATTCACGCACATTTCCAGGCCACGAATACTGCTGCAACACATTCAGGGCATCGACTGAGAGCGAGCACAGCGGCATGCCATGCCGGGCAGCGAGTTCTCCGAGATAACGCGAAGCGAGTACAGGGACGTCCTCTGGCCGATCTTTGAGCGACATTGTTCGAATGGCGACGACGTTTAAGCGGTAGAAGAGATCTTCCCGAAAACGCCCCTCCTTCACCTCGCGGGTAAGATCGCGATTGGTGGCGGCAAGCACACGAACGTCCACTGGTATTTCTTGATGGCTTCCCACCGGAACCACCACTCGCTGCTGCAGCACGCGTAGCAACTTGGCCTGTAACTCCAACTCCATCTCGCCTATCTCGTCTAGAAAGATTGTGCCGTTTTCTGCCGCACGGAAGCAACCGAGTGTCGATGAACTGGCACCTGTAAATGATCCCTTGACGTGGCCAAACATGTGGCTGGCAAATAACGTGCCGGTCGTTACCGCACAGTCGACTGGAATAAAGGGTTTACCCGCACGATTGCCGTTCGCATGAATCGCGCGGGCAATGAGGTCTTTGCCCGTGCCGCTGGGCCCCGTAATTAAAACACTCGACTGGTGCGCTGCCACCAATTTTATGTCGCTGCGCACCCGATCCGACCACGGCGAAACACCGGCAATCTTTTGAATTGCAGCCTCAGCCCGCAGGTTATCAGTCGCAGTTGGCATGAATCCCAAAACCCCAGTGGCTTAAAAATACACTGGGGAACGGCACAACCATATGACCGAGATTCACCCAGCAGATCAGGAAAAATAGTACCCATTTCCTGCAAAAAAAGCGAGTCTTGGGCCGACTTTCTGGTTGTGCTCAGAAAAGTGAATGCAGCACCTGTAGGGATTCTACAAAAAAATTCTACGACACTCTCTCGCCGGACAGGGAAAGATGGGCAAAGATTGCTGTGGCCGTTCGCCGTGTGCCTCCTCCTGCAGTTCAGTGTGAATCGATGCTTTCGTCAACGCCCCCAATCAGTCGCGACTTTTCGGCTGCTCTTTCAAACAGCCTGCCACTGACAGCTGGCCACCGTCGACGCCGCAATCGGTTGCTGTTGATTTTTCTGACCGCTCTGGGTGGGTTGGTGTGGTTGGGGATCGATCGACTCCTCATCGATCGCAGCCCGATTGTTGTTGGCATTCTCCACTCACAGACCGGGCCGATGGCCATCAGTGAGAAATCCATGATCGATGCTGAGGTGCTGGCCTTAGAGGAAATTAATAAGGCTGGTGGATTGCTCGGCAAACAGGTGCGCTGGGTGATTGCCGATGGCGCCTCCGATCCAGTCATCTTTGCGCGGCAGGCTGCAAAGTTGATCCGCGAGGATGGCGTGAACGTCGTCTTTGGTTGCTGGACGAGCGCCAGCCGCAAGAGCGTGCTGCCCGTTGTCGAGACGGCAAACCACCTTCTCGTCTACCCAATGGCTTACGAGGGTCTGGAGCAGTCGCCGAATATTGTCTACACCGGCGCTGCCCCCAATCAACAAATCACACCAGCGGTGCAGTGGTGCCACGAAACGCTCTCAGCACGGCGGTTTTTTCTTGTCGGTTCCGATTACATCTGGCCCCACTGCGTCAATGCAATTATCTCGGATCAACTTGTCGGCTTGGGTGCCGAGTGTGTTGGCGAAACCTATATCCCGTTTGGATCTAGCAGCGTTGACGAGGCTGTTGGCAAGATCGTTGCCGCTGCGCCTGATGTTGTGCTGAGCTCAGTCGTCGGTGACTCGGCGCTCGCCTTTATGAAGAAACTACGGGCGGCGGGTGTGCGTGCGGAGCAAACACCAATCGTTACCTTTGCGCTGGCAGAAGATGAATTGCGCACGATGTCGCGGGAGGATGTTGTCGGCGACTATGCCGCTTGGAACTATTTTCAAAGCATTGACCGCCCAAAAAACATCGCCTTTGTTCGGGCTTTTAAGGCCCGCTACGGCAATGCCCGCACAACTTCAGACCCGATTGCTGCCGCGTACAACAGCGTTTATCTCTGGGCACAGGCCGTTCGAGAGGCCGACACAGCAGATGTCCGTCGCGTTCGCGGCACGATCCGCTACCAGAGCCTTGATGCGCCAGAGGGAATCATCGCCATCGATCCCGAAACCCAGCATACATGGCGGCCGGTATTTATTGGACGCATCCGTGGTGACGGTCAGTTTGACATCGTCTGGTCGAGCCGAACAGCCGTACGACCGGTGCCATTTCCAATTTCACGATCCCGCACTGACTGGGAAACATTGGTAACAACTTTGCAGCAGGCTTGGGGGGGCGCTTGGATCAATCCCAAGGGCATCACCGCGCAGAATAATTCTTCCTCTGCCTCTCTCACTCCCAACAGGGACATCTACTTGGACCCGAAGGCATCGAATCCATAATGCACCCATCGGTCACTCAAGCGCTTGCTCCCGCCGGCAAGATTCGTGTCTTGGAAAACCATTCGATGCAACGGTCGATTGCCGGCCGTCTGCTGTTCTGGTTTCTTGTCATCGCACTGATTCCCTGCGCGATCTTAACGGCCATAACAGCGCGGATTGCTTCGAGTGCCTTAGACAGTTCTGTGCGTAATAAACTCGTTCAGATCGCAGCTGCAAAAGCAAATGAATTGGAAGCTTATGCAATGGAGCGCGTGCGCGATGGCACGGCGCTGGCTCGAGTGCCGAGCATTATGAGTGGCCTCGAAGAGCTGATTGCCGCAAGCGAAAAGAGACGGCCGTCTGTTGTGGCGGCACAGACCGTTCAACGCAGCACGGAAGTCCGTCCTTTTGAGATTTTTTTGGCCTACGCCACCAAAGCGTTTGGCTACAGCGATGTGCTGCTCATCAATAGCAATGGGCAGATTCTCTTTTGCTTAAACAACTCCGTGCCGAGCGGTGGCAATCTGCTCTCCGGGGTGCTGGCCTCTTCCGAACTGGCTGTGGGCTTCGATCGCTCTCGCAAGCTGCTCCAAGCGGAGCTGACTGGCTTTCAGACCTACGGCCAGCATCCACGACCGCTGGCTTTTGTAACGAGCCCCATCTTTGTTGGTGGAAAAGTGATCGGCGTGTTAGCGCTGGCACTGGGTCCGGAGCGCATTTGGCAGGTGCTCGCCGATCTCAGTGGCTTAGGAGATACCGGTGAAATTGTCACCGGTCAACAAAGCGGTGACAGTATTTTGGTAACCGCGCCGCTGCGACAGTCCGCGGATGCGGCTTTTCACCTACAGATACCGCTGGAGTCGAGTGTGTCGTCCGCAGCAAAAAAAGCCGCTAGCGGTGAACGCGGCTATGGACTGACCAAAGATTACCGCAACGAGGATGTCGTGGCCGCGTGGTGCTTTCTTCCGAGCTACCGCTGGGGTATGACAGTCAAGCAGGATGCCAGTGAGGCTTTCGCACTGGTGCGTTTTCAGCGGGCAGCGATCATCGGCCTGTCGCTGGCGACTATTGTGGGCGTAACGCTCGCAGCCCTGTTAGTCGCCCGCACGATCAGCAATCCCATTCGCACGGCAGTCGCGGTCGCAAGGCAAGTTGCCGGCGGCGATCTGCGTGCGCAGGTCAGCATCACATCAGATGACGAAACCGGTGCCCTGCTAGCAGCAATCCAAACGATGACAAACGATCTGCGCGGACTCATCGGGCGTATTCAAAAGTCATCCGTTGCCTTGATTTCGACAGCCACCGCCATCCAAGCCACCAGCAGTGAACAGCAGCAGGTGATTGCCGATTATGGCGCATCGACGAGCCAAGCTGTCGCGGCTGTCAAAGAGATTTCCGTCACGAGTCAAGAACTCGTGCGCACAATGACGGAAGTCAATGACATGGCTGCCCACACAGGCATGATGGCAGCTGAGGGTCGCGGCAACCTGTCGGGAATGGACGGCACAATGCGGCAACTGGCCGAGAGCACCTCTTCCTTCGGTGCCAAACTAGCCACCATCAGCGAACGAGCTGCCACGATCAATCTGGCCGTCACAACGATCACTAAAGTAGCCGATCAGACAAATCTGCTTTCCATCAATGCTGCCATCGAGGCCGAAAAAGCAGGCGAGTATGGGCTCGGTTTTCTGGTGGTCGCTCGAGAAATCCGTCGCCTAGCCGATCAGACGGCCGTGGCCTCTCTGGATATCGAGCGCATGGTGAAGGAGATGCAATACAGCGTGTCGGCAGGCGTAATGGAAATGGATAAGTTTGCCGAACAGGTGCGCATGGGAGTGCGGGAAATTGGTGAAGTCTCTGGAAAACTCGGTGAAATTATTACTGGCGTCCAGGGCATTTCCGGCCGCTTTGGTCAGGTCACCGAAGGCATGCGTGCGCAATCGCAGGGAGCCGAGCAGATTCGTGAGGCCATGATCCGGCTCGCGGATGGCGCCGCCCGCACAGCTTCGTCGCTCAATGATTTTAACAGCGCCACGATCCATTTGCGCGGTGCAGTGGGTGATCTCAAGGAGGAAGTATCGCGGTTCACAACCTGATCCGCGAACGCCATCCATGCAGCTGCTCACGTTCACCGTCGCTGGCCAGCCTTATGCCATTGAGTCGCGCGCAGTAATCGAGGTGCTGCCACTGGTTCAGGCGCGGCCGCTGTCCTGTATGCCCGATTATGTGCGCGGCATCTTCACTTACCGCGGCCACTTGGTGCCGATGATCGATCTTGGGCGTCGGCTTGCCGACCACACGCTTGCAGAGCGGCTGAGCACGCGGATCATGGTGGTCGAACTGAGGCCACTTCATTTGGCATTACAATCCGATCGTGCGCCGACTGTGCGCTTGGGCCTGATCGCTGAAAACGTGATATCGATCTGCTCAGCAGAGGACGCTGATACTTCTTTTCCTGCGATGCAACTGCCAGACGCACTCTTTTTAGGTAAGATTCTGCGCATCAATGGACAAACAGTGCAGCTGCTAATCATCGAGCATCTCTTGGCTCCGGCTCTCCTAGCCGGATTATTTCCTGCCGCCGCAGAGGTGCCGTTGTCATGACTTCTTCACAAGTGACACCAGCCAACACTGCCGAAGATTTCCTCCGACGCTGGATTGGGCTGGATCCCACCACAATCGGCTCCACAACGATCCAACGCGCAGTGCGATTGAGAATGGAAGCCACTGGCACCGACAGTCAGCCGGACTTTCTGGCGAGAATCCGCGCCGACGAGAGGGAGCGGGATCTCTTTGTGGAAGAGATTGTTGTGGCAGAAAGCTGGTTTTTTCGCGACCGGCAGGTGTTTGAGTTTGTGCGGCGATTTGTCAGCACGCTCGCAGCCCTCCCCCATCGCGTCCCGGTACGCATCCTCTGCGCGCCGTGCGCTGCTGGAGAAGAGCCCTACTCATTGGCGATGGATCTGCTCGATGTCGGCCTACTGCCAGTGCAATTCACGATCGATGCCATCGATGTCAGCCACCGGTCGCTGGAACGGGCGGCGCTGGCCAGCTATTCGGCAAATGCGTTTCGAAATGCCGATCTTACTTTCCGTGACCGCTGGTTTCGCAGTCAGGGAGGCGCATCGGTGCTCGACGAAAAGGTGCGGGCCTGCGTGCATTTTGCGTGGGGCAATTTACTCGATGAGTCGTTCGTGACACAGCGGTCGGGCTACGATGTTATCTTCTGTCGCAACCTTTTGATCTACCTGACGGATACCGCACGGGCCAGCGTGCAACGGACGCTCGACACGCTCTTAAAACCTGATGGCTTGCTCATCTTAGGGGCTGCCGAACCGGCGATCATCAAGGGCGAATGGATTCCGGCTGGTGCTACTTCTGCTTTTGCAATCCGGCGCGGCGTGCGCACCGCAGGGACTTATCCACCGCTCAACTCCCTGCCAGCCAAATCCCTTGCCGCGCGCCGCTTGCCGTCGACAGACAAGAGCCCCGAGCCAGCCACTCTGGCGGTGCCGAGCGATCCGCCGCCACTCTCGCTGCCAGAGGTTCTTCACGAGGCTGGACTGCTGGCCAATGCTCTCCGCTCCTCAGACGCACTGGCCTTCTGCGAAACGCAGCAGAAAGCTCTGGGGCCCTCGCCAGAGCTCTTTTTCCTGATGGGTATGCTCCACCAGTCAGGCGGTGACCTCGATCGCGCCGAAGGCTGCTTTCACAAAACGCTCTATCTCGACGCCTCGCACGAAGAGGCCTTACTGTCTTTGGCCCTCATTGCCGCGCAGCGCGGTGATCATGCAATGGCCGACATGTATCGGCAATCGGCAACGCGTGCCTTTGCGCGAAAGGCTTCGTCATGAATGATTCTTTACCCATTGTCCTCGAAAATACAGACGCCCCAATCGACGCGTGCTGGCGCAGAATCGGCGTCAGCGGCGACCGCAGCTGTCCTGAACTCGTCCCCTACATTCATTGTCGTAACTGTCCCGTACTCGCTCGGGCAGCCAGCACGTTTTTTGATCGCAATGCCCCGGAAGGCTACCTGGAATCATGGCGGGCCATCCTCGAAGAGCCGGAGATACCGACCGACAGCGATGCCTTGAGCGTGCTCATTTTTCGACTCGGACGCGAGTGGATGTCGCTGCCGACCGCCACCCTCGTTGAGATCACAACCCTGCGCCGTCTGCATCGGGTGCCACACCGCACCAGCACGATCCTGGAGGGCTTGGTAAACATTCGCGGCCAATTGCAACTCTGTTTTTCACTGCATGGACTGCTCGAGTTGGAGTCAAAGCCACCGGTGTATCAAGCCCCTCAGCAGCCAGTGGTTGACGCCGACTTCCAAGCACTTCCAAGCGCACGATTGCTCGTTGTGGACCGCAGCGGTCAGCACGGAGCAGAACGCTGGGTGTTTGCTGTCGATGAAGTGGCTGGCGTGCAGCGAGTTGCCCGCTCGGCCATGCGGGCCGTGCCGTCGACCGTAAGCCACGCTGGGGCTCGCTCGACGCTCAACCTTTTTGATTTTCAGGAACAGACTGTCGGCATACTTGATCCCGCTCGCATTTTTGAGGGACTGCGGGATCTTATTTCAAGCTGATGCATAGCGGAAATCCAACTCAGCACTAACCATTGCACGGAGCAAGACGATCGTGGCGGAAGACCTCAGCGGATTTTCAATGCTTGAGCTGTTTCGGCTCGAGGCGGAGAGCCAGACGGCAATCCTCTCGGCCGGCATCCTTGCCATTGAAGAACTCCAGCGATCCCCCGAAACGATTGAATCGATGATGCGGGCGGCCCATTCGCTCAAAGGTGCTGCGCGGATCGTCGGACTCGATCCTGCCGTGCGCGTTGCGCACGCTTTGGAGGACTGCTTTGTCGCGGCAGATAAGGGGCGTTTCACGGTCCGTCCCGAGCACGCAGACCTGCTGCTCACCGCCACAGACTTTCTCGCCACAATCGCCCGCAGCGATGATGCCCTTGAGCCTAATGGGTCGTGGGCGCAGAAGGCGAGCGCACTGGTGACAGATCTCAACACTCTATTGACCGCACCAGCATTGACCGCACCAACGTTGACCGCACCAGCGCCGGTCGCAGCCTCTACCGTCATTGTCTCGCAGCCTGCGCGCCAACCGCCACCAGATCCTGCTGACGCACCCGCTGAACCGTCGGTTTTCGTTGCGGCAACAGAGCCGGCCGTTCCAGAAACGAATTCGGGCCCACAGGTTCCGACCGCCAACCAGTCGGCGGCACTCTCCGCTGTTAAGAATGTCGAGCAAGCCGACCGCGTTGTGCGGGTGTCGGCGGAAAGCCTAACGCGTCTGGTCGGCTTGGCGGGTGAATCGCTGGTCGAAACTCGTCAACTGCGTCCGTTTGTCGATGCCCTGCTGAACCTACGGGCGACACAGGTCGAACTCTGCGACACCCTTGCCGTGCTCGAGGATAAGAGCAAGCTCGAAAATGCCGCACTCTCCGCCTCTTTTATCTCGATGCTCACCCGCGTGCGCGAACGATCCGATGAGTGCTTGTCGAGTCTGACTAAGCAAGCGGATAATTTTGAAAGCTTTGCCCGACGCAATGAGGATCTTTCAGGCCGATTGCATCACGAAGTGATCGTGAGCCGGATGCGACCGCTGGCCGACGGCATTCGTGGATTTCCCCGACTCGTACGTGATGTCGCACGCTCCCTCGACAAGCAGGTGCGCTGGGAGACACGCGGGGACCAGACCGGCGTCGATCGCGACATTCTAGACAAACTTGAATCACCGCTTTCGCATCTTGTGCGCAACGCTTTGGATCACGGTATCGAATCGCCGTCGCAGCGTGAAGCGGCTGGTAAAACCGCAACTGGCGTGATCCGCCTCGACGCACGGCATCGGGCTGGCATGCTGCAGATCACGCTCACCGACGACGGCCGCGGCATCGACATCCAACAACTGCGAAACAAGGCCGTCGGCCGAGGACTCGTTGCCAAACAGGTGGCCGAGCAACTTTCCGAAATCGAATTGCTTGAATTCCTCTTTTTACCCGGCTTTTCCACGAAGGAAATGGTGACAGAAATTTCCGGACGGGGCGTTGGTTTGGATGTTGTGCAGAGCATGGTCAAGGCGGTCGGTGGCAGCGTGCGCGTGGCCACTTCGCTTGGTCAGCAGACGGTTTTTACGCTGCAACTACCGATCACGATGTCGGTGATTCGTGCCCTGCTAGTCGACATCGGCGGTGAGCCGTATGCCTTTCCGCTGATGCGCATTGATCAGATCCTCTTTTGCCGTCATGCCGATATTCGCACCGTCGAGGGGCGGCAATATTTTGAGCACGACGGCGTTTTCATCGGACTTGTTATGGCGGCACAGATTCTGGAAACAACAGCGCTCCCATTGGGCGTAGATCCGATGCCGGTGGTTGTGATCAGTGATCGCGGGCAGCAGTTTGGCATGATCGTCGACAGCTTCCTGGGTGAACGCGATCTAGAAGTACGCCCGCTTGATCCAAGACTTGGAAAAGTACCCAACATCAACAGCGCATCACTGCTTGAAAACGGCAATCCTGTTTTAATTGTCGACGTCGAGGATCTTGTGCGATCGATCGACAATGTGCTGATGGGCCGTCGGCTCTCGCGGGTTGAGTTTGAACGGATGGCGGATCAGGCGCGGCAACGCAAGCGGATTCTGGTTGTTGACGATTCGATCACGGTTCGGGAATTGGAGCGACAGTTGTTGCAGTCGAGGGGCTTCGCTGTCGATGTTGCCGTCGACGGCATGGACGGCTGGAATGCCGTCCGCACAACGCACTATGACCTCGTGGTGAGTGACGTCGACATGCCACGAATGGATGGCATTGAGTTGGTGGCCCTCATCAAGGCCGATCCGGCGCGGAAGGATATTCCGGTGGTCATCGTATCGTATAAAGACCGGGAGGAAGACCGACTCCGCGGCCTCGATGCAGGCGCAAACCGCTACCTCACCAAGAGTAGCTTTCACGATGAGACGTTTCTCCGTACGATCGTGGATCTGATCGGTGAGCCAACACAGTAAGGACACAACAGCCGTGCGGATTGGAATCGTCAACGACATGCGCGCGGCCTGTGAGGCCCTGCGTCGGGTTGTGAATAGCCTGCCTGACCACGTCATCGCCTGGACTGCAGTCGATGGCGTTGAGGCAATTGCAATGGCCAAACGCGATCGTCCCGATCTGATCTTGATGGATTTGATTATGCCGCACGTTGATGGAGTGCAGGCGACTCGTCAGATCATGACGGCTAGTCCGTGTGCGATTCTTGTTGTCACAGCCACTGTGAGCGGCAACATTTCTCTCGTCTATGAAGCGATGGGGTTCGGCGCGCTCGACGCTGTTGACACGCCGATGCTTGGTCCTGCCGGCGAGGTGAGTGGTGCTGGATCGCTCGTGGATAAAATCGGCATCATTGCCAAATTAGTCGGCAGCACAGGCGAGCCGAGAAAAAAGTCTGGCACCACGACTGCTGCGACACCACCTCGACTGTTGGTCGTAGGGGCATCCACCGGTGGACCAAAAGCAGTTTCCGATCTTCTCTTGCCACTGCCGCAAGACTGGAACACAGCCGTTATCATCGTGCAGCATGTCGACGTGGCTTTTTCGCAAGGGCTTGCCAAGTGGCTCGGCGATCGCACGCACCGCGCGGTGCGCGTTGCCGAACACGGCCAGCAACCGGTGGCCGGTGATGTGTTGCTTGCCGGTACAAACGATCATCTCGTGATGTCAAAATCCCGGACACTGGAATACACCGAAGAGCCCAAAGAGATCTTTTTTCGACCAAGCGTTGATGTTTTTTTTGAAAGCGTTGCCGATCACTGGCCGCAAACCGGGATCGCACTCCTGTTGACAGGGATGGGCAAAGACGGCGCGAAGGGATTGCTCAAGTTGCGCACGCGCGGCTGGCACACGATCGCCCAGAATGAGGCCAGCAGCATTGTCTGGAGTATGCCTAAGGCTGCGATTGAGGCCGGTGCTGCCTGCGAGGTGCTGGCGATCGACCAGATGCCGCGGGTGATAAGTGCACGCCTCACCGGCTAGATCGCAACCAATGCCCAAACAGTTGTTGGCTCAGTTCTTTCGGCCGCGCTCGATGATGCGCATCACGTTCAGGACGGTTGCTTCGCCGCGCCCTGGTTCTGTTTCTAAACCAACAACCTGCACGCCTATCGGAAGCCCACAACTGCCGCGGTCGGTCTGTCTTGCGGCCCGCACAACTGGATCCCACGAAAAGCCACGGCCATGCTCCTCCTCAGGACCGACGTGCGTCACCGGCACACTGCCGGCAGCCAAATCGAGCAGATTGGCAAGCCAGCATGGCGCCGCGGCAACCACCAAACGGCTGGCAGTTCCATGACGCAGCGCCGGTAGCGCAGAAACCGGACAGATGATGGCGTCGTAGTGTCTGGCCAGTTCCACAAACTGCGTGGCAATCTCTTGGCGCGTTTGGAACAGCAGTTTGAGCGCCGCGCCACGCCGCGGACCGGTTGCCCGCAATGATTCGGCCTCAATGCGCCGGCCAAAGAATTTCACTGTCTCTGCTAGCAACGGTCGCATGCTCTGGGGCAGGCTGGCCAGTCGTAACAACCGAGCCACTGGAGGAATGGGACGCGAGCCAGCAAAGAGCTTGCGGACATCGGCACCACCATCCGCCGACAGAATCCCCAAATGCGTCCAAGCGGCAGCGTGCGCGAGTGCGCCATCCAGGCGAGTGGCTCTGGCACCGGCATGCTCTAAGCAGGCCACTGCCTCCAGCACTGCCCGCTGCACAGCAGCCGACGGCTCAAGCGGACCGCTATCAAGCCAGAATGCAATGCGCAAGTGGCTTGGCTGGTTTTCAATGGCAGCGCCGGCAGCCTCGCAGCCGATCGCGTCCACCGCTGCCAATGCCCGCGCCAGATCATCCACATGGCGGGCAAGAAATCCCGCCCGCGGCCACACCACCTCGAGTTTATGCATAATCTGAAAGGCACCCCCGTCGCCCAGCGTGGCTGTCCGAGGCACAATGCCAACAATGCCACAAGCGTGCGCCGGCTGTCGAATGCTCCCGGCCAGATCGTTGCCAACGGCCAGCGGTACCACTCCTGCAGCCACCAGCGCTGCATCGCCTCCGCTTGAGCCACCCGGGCCACGATCAATGGCCAGCGGGTGAAGGGTGCGTCCCCAGACGGGATTGACCGTCTCGTGCAAAAACATTGCCTGCGGCACGTTTGCCTTGCCAACGACGATTGCACCAGCTTTTTTCAAGCGGGTGACGAGCCACGCATCCTCTCTGTCGATCGCATCTGGATTCGATCCTGAATGCCTTTGAGCGATGCCCAGCGTGGTCAACAGGCCGCTGACGGGAAAACACTCTTTGATACTGATCGGCACACCAGCCAACAGCTGACCGATTTTACTATCGCTTGGCATGCTATCCAGCTGCAATGCCTCCGCGCCTGCCAAGGCATGACGCGGTTGCACGAGTGCGTTGAGACGCTTTGCGGTTTCGCGATACCGCGCTCTGTGCTCGTCCAAAACAGCTGCCGCTTTCACTCGCCCAGCAGCCACCGCATCGGCAATCTGCACCACCGATTCCACACGCCATTCTCCTGACCGATTCCACTGCCAGCGGCAAACAATGCACAAACAAACAGGGCAGCGTTCGGCTCCTTCTGATCAGAACAAATCTTCGACCGTCGGTGGCTTAACCTGCTCGGCTTGCAGTTGTCGGCAATCACCAGACCAGATCACATCGCCGTCCAGCAAAACGCCCAACACAATAATCTGATCACCCGTCACGGCCAGCGGCTGGGTTCGTGAAATAATCGAAATCTTCCGGGACTCAGCCGAGGCTAGCGAAACCTGCGAACACCAGTAGGGCCCAACTTGCCGCGATGCCTCCAGCGTTGCCAGAATGGCTACGCCGTTTGAGGGCCGCTTCTCAAGCCACATCTTGCCAAGTTTGCTCAGATCTTTAACGATCGCACCGTTGGCAGCAATCTGTGCAGAGAGTTCGATCACCGCAGCGGGCACCTGCTCCAGCGGCTGACCCGCATCGGCTGCAACCGTTTCCAGCATGACGAGTTCTTCACCAACGGTTGCCAAACTCTTGTACCAACCCACAAGCATTTTTTTCCGCTTTGGATCGGCTGGGTCATCCAGATCCGCCAGCATGACCGAAGCAGCCGATGCTTTCTTCACCGCCGCAGTCAGCTGAGAAAGATCGAGCGGCTCAGGAGCAGAAGGAGCGACTGCCTGTCCCTGCCCGTTGCCTTCACTGCCGCTGGCCACGCTACCGCCGGCTGGATTGGCTGGCTTGCTGTCCATGCCATCCTCGTCCCCGCTAGCAGGCACGGTCTCCATGACGCCCTCGACACCGGTTGGCAGATTATCGAGCGGTGAGCCTTTTTTTCCGGACTCGACAGAGGCATTCGCCGGCTTCGTATAGCCCGGCTGAAATTTTTGTGGCAATAGAAAGGCCACCTCCTGTGGAACGAGTTTGGCGAGCTTGAATGGGTCTTTCTGAAAGCCCCAAATGAGAATGGCATACGTGATCGGCAGGGCCATCAGACCCCCCAGCACCACGCCGATCATTTGACCAATGCCCCCCGGCTTGGCTCGTGCCGCGCGTGAAGAAGATTTGGTCTTCTTTTTGACACTTGCCGTCGCAGCCATGGAAGCTACCTGACTGCCGGCCGTGGAAAAATCGCTATCCTCATCAGTCGGGAGTCCACCAAACGCAGCGGCATCCTGAATGGCATCGGGTTCAGGCTGAAAATCTTCGCCATTCTCATCGGCCTTCTCTTCCGCAGACTCCGTGCTGCCCCACGGATCATCGTTGGCACCGCTATCGGCGGCATCTGGATCCTCAACGTTGATGCCCTGTGATGTCTCATCAGACACGTCAGAGGCGAGAGATGGAAAATCTCCCCCGTCTGTCGGATCTGGAAAATCAGCAAAGCCGTTCGATTCAGACGTGGATTCTGCTGCTGCATTCTGAGCATCTAGTCCCGAGCCAGTAGCGGCTACGTCCCATTCATCGTTGGAGACAATACCGGAATGACCCGTTCCTATTTGGATGGCCGAGGACTGATTGACAAGGGCATCGTCTGGCACGTCGGAAAGATTGGGATCGCCATCTTCTGCGCTGTCATCGCTAGCGATATCTTCGTCAGCACTCGCCGCTGCAGCGGCAGTCGGAGAGCGTTCACCCGGCGGCGCGTCGGCGGCCTGGATGGTGTCGGGAACGGTGTCAAATGTGAATGAGAAATCAGTCGATAATTCTCCCGATCCAGATTCATCAGAATCAATACCCGACCATAAATCTGGCGCCGGATTGTCCTTGTTATCGTCTGCCATACCGTAATTCTCCCGACTGTCTATTGAGCTCTAGAGAAATCGAACACCTTGAATGCTCCCAGTGTACCATCCGGATTTCTGCAGCCACCACAGGGGTCCGGGCCGAGCTTTTTCTAGGCCAAACCCTTTTTCTAGGCCAAACCCTTTTCTAGGCCAAACCATGGGCCGGGCCATAGCGATTACGCAGGCTTTCCATCAACCAGCGTTCAGAAACTCGAGCCTGACAGGCCTGCTCGATGAGGGGTTCTGATTCGAGCAAGCGGCCGTGCGCATGGACGCTGCGTTGCAGCCAAGCCAGGAGGTCACCAAACCGACCATTGGCAATTTGGCCGTCGAGGTCGGGGAGTTGGCGTTGGGCTTCGGCCATCAACTGCGCAGCAAACATATTGCCCAGCGTGTAGGTCGGAAAATAGCCAACAAGACCGCCGCTCCAGTGAATATCCTGCAGCACCCCTTCGGCATCCGACGAAGGCCGAATGCCAAAGTCGTTAGCAAAACGTTCGTTCCAAACGGCCGGCAAATCGGCCACTCGCAACTCCCCCAACACTAACTCCCGCTCCAGAGAAAATCGCAGCATGATGTGCAAATTATAAGTGACCTCATCGGCCTCAACGCGAATCAACGAGGGACGGACCGCCAACAGCGCCCGCTGCATCGCAGCGGCGTTTGCATCTGCCAGCGCGAGCGGAAACATCTGCTGTGCCAGCGGAAAACACCACTCCCAAAAGGCTGGTGACCGGCCAACCATATTCTCCCAGAGGCGCGACTGCGACTCGTGAATGCCCAGCGAAGCCGCCTCGCCCTGCGGCAGCCCAAACCACTGCCGAGCAAGCCCTTGTTCGTAGAGACCATGGCCAGCCTCGTGCAGCACTCCGAACAGCGCCGTGGGCAAGAATTTCTCGTCCCAGCGCGTGGTAATCCGACAATCATCCGGTCCAATGGTCGAACAAAAAGGATGATCGGTTGTATCGAGCCGCCCACGCTGGAAATCAAAGCCGATGCGACTGGCAATTTCCCGAACGAACCGCTGCTGATCGGCGATCGGAAACAATCGTTTGAGAATGGCGTCGTTGGGCCGCTGCGACGAGGCCACACACTCTTGTACCAGCGGCACGATCTGGTCGCGGAGGCGTTGAAAAAGAGGCGCAATAACCTGCCATCGCGCTCCTGGTTCGTAATCGTCCATGAGCGCGTCGTATGGATCGAGATCGGGTCGCTGGCAGGCTCCCTGCTCGGCTTTGAGAGCAAACATTTTCACCAGCCAGGGCTCCAGTATCTGCCACGACGACTCCGCTCGCGCGGCTGCCCAAGCTTGCTGCGCCTCGACAGCTGTTTTAGCCAGCGTCTGGACAAGTTGCACCGGCAGGCGGGCATGTTTGGCAAAATCTTTTTGCAGAATCCGAATGGTTGCACGCACGGCCGGTGGTCCGTTTTTGGCTAGGCTACTGCCGACCAGCGTCGCGATTCGATCGCCCTGGGCCGGATCGGTGCGCTGCTTGTGCACAAGGCTTGCCAGGGCGGCGGCCTGATCGGAACGGTGAGTGCCCCCTTGCACGGGGAGCATTGTCCGCTCGTCCCAGCCCAACAGTGATTCGATCGATCCCAGCACTGCAGCCTGCCGCGCATGATCGCAAACGGCAGCAAACATTGCATCATCGCTGGAAGCGGACAACAAGTCGGCTGACATTCAATCCTCCAATGCCCTGTGAATCGTCGGGGAAATCGCTGCAAGCGGCGCGTGTGAGAGTATGCTATAGCAAGTGCTGGCGACAAATTGTTGCCGACCAATTTCTTTTCCAACGTTGAATGACCGACCCCAGAGCGGAGAATCTGGAATCATGCTCGATGCTTTAGTGATCGCTCCCCACCCCGACGATGCTGAACTGGGCATGGGCGGAACGATCGCACTGATGCTGGCACAGGGGCTCAGGGTGGGTGTTCTCGACCTCACGGATGGCGAGCCCACGCCGCTGGGATCGCCCAGCCTTCGCGCAGAAGAAACGGCGGCGGCCACTGCCGTTCTCGCGCTGAGTTGGCGCGAAAATCTTGGTCTTCCCAATCGTCGGCTGAGGGCCACGCTGGCGGCCCGCGCAGCTTTGGCTGGGGTCATTCGTCGCACACGACCGCGTTGGCTGTTTGCGCCCTACGGGGTGGATGCCCACCCCGATCACACAGCGGCCACTCGGTTGGTCGAAGCAGCACGCTTTTGGGCGAAACTCACCAAGTGCGATCTGCCGGGGGAGCCTTGGCATCCCGAACGGATTTACTCCTACTTTAGCGTGCACCTGAAGTTGATCCGTCAGCCGGCGTTTGTCGTCGATATTTCCTCAACGTGGGAGATAAAAAATCGCTGCCTCTCGTGCTACGCTAGCCAGTTTCCTCCGACTGCCACAAAACCGACCACGCTGGATCGCGTGAAAACTGCGGCGGCGTGGTGGGGATCGATGATTGGCACGGCGTATGGCGAACCATTCGCCTCGCGCGAACCGGTGGCCCTGCGCGGGTTCACCGACCTGTTTTAAGCCGCTTTTTGCCCCGCTTAAAAAACGCCCTCCGAGCGTTCAACCATGCGGTTTATAGAAGACAGGGAAGCAATTCCATGGCCAGAGTGTGGAGATTGAGCAGACGCGGGCGAGAAATCTGTTCTTGGAGTGTTGTTTTTGCCGATAGGCCAACGAGTGTTTCACAAAAATTGACTTGCCCCATGCGTTCTGGTGAACCCCATGACTTCTCGCGACATCAACGTGCTGGCACTCGTGAAGGGGGGCGAACGCTATGTTTTCCTCTATGACGATAGCAGTCGAACTGAGGCTCTGGGCGTGCTTGGCCGCTATGCCTCTAACCCAGACCTGAGCTTCTCCTGGCACGATGCCGCTGTTTTAGGACAGAAGGTTCGCCAACACTCTTCCCGTACCCACCGCACCCGCTTCGTTCCCCCTGCCGACAGAGCAGCGTAAGGTAGGCGGTGAGCCGATGGCAATCCGTTCTTTGAGGGTGCCAGCAGGATCAGAGGACGAGCCTACCAGCCTTTTTTCATCGGCTATCGAACGCTTCCTCCGCTTCATGACCGCAGAACGCGGTGCGTCTAGCCTGACGCTCAAAAGCTATCGCGAAGATCTTTTGCAGTTAGAGGATTTTTTGCACTCGGCTGGCTGCCGTCGACCCGGAGACGCTTCGAGCGTGATCCTCCGTCGCTTTGCCAGCGGCTTGCACGCTGCTGGCTACGCAGCCGCAACAGTGGCACGAAAATTAGCAAGCACACGCAGCTTTTATCGCTTTGGCCAACGGGAAGGCTGGGTAAAGGCCAATCCCGCCAAGCCGCTGCGCAGTCCAAAACGCGCTCGGAAATTGCCACGCTTTCTCACTGCCGCTGAGATCGCAAGTTTGCTGGCAGCACCACAGCCAGAGGCCAGCGGCGGCCTCCGCGATCAGGCAATTCTCGAACTGATGTACTCCGCTGGCATCCGCGTTCAGGAACTTGTCAACCTCAACGATCAGGATTTGGACCTAGTCGGCGGCACGATTCGTGTTCGCGGCAAGGGTCGCCGTGAACGGCTCGGCGTGGTCGGCTCTTATGCACAAGCAGCCGTGCGGGCGTGGCTGGCCATCCGACCCATTTCGGCCCGTCAAGCAGGCTTATCAGCCAAGCCTGGGACCAACCCGCAACCGGTGTTCACCAATCGTTTTGGCAATCGGCTCTCTGTGCGTGGCGTGGCCCGTTTGCTGGAAAAACATCTTGCCACTGCTGGTCTGTCCCGGCGTGCCAGCCCGCACACCCTGCGGCATAGTTTTGCCACGCACCTGCTCGATGCCGGCGCCGATATTCGCAGCGTGCAGGAATTACTCGGCCACAAAAGCCTCGTCACCACGCAGATCTACACCCACGTCACCACAACTCGATTGCTCGACGCCTTTCGCAAGGCCCACCCCCGTGCCCAGTAAAAAAACGTACCCAAGCCGGCGGTCGGCTTGGGTACGCAAGTGCATTTGGGGGCGTCAGTGAATGGGCCAACTGCGGTGGGCCAGTTGCCGTTTTTGTTTAGACAAGATTACGACGGACAGCCCAGACGGCGGCCTGCGTGCGGTCGCCGACAGCGATCTTACGCAGGATATTTTGCACGTGTTCCTTCACCGTTTCCACGCTGATTGTCAGCGACTGTGCAATCTCCTTATTGGAAAGCCCTAGCGCTATGTGACGCAACACCTGAGTTTCCCGGGGCGTGAGCGGAATGTCGGGATTGGGGGTCGACACTCGATTGGCCATCGTGGTGGCGACGCGTCGCATTTCACCGGCTCGCTTTGGCAACGTACCAGCGGCGGCTCCATTGATCGAGGCTATAAGCTCGGCTCGGCTCGATCCTTTGAGAACGTAGTCGTGGGCCCCTGCGGAGACCGCTCGGGCCACATAGGTCGGGTTATCAAACGAGGAAAACATAACAACCCGCACGTCGGGTTGGTCGGTTCGAATGCGATCCAGTGCCGCAAGACCGTCTTTCCCGCTCAAGCGGATGTCGAGCAGCAGCACGTCTGGCTTGTGCTTACGGGTTAATTTGATGGCCTCATCGCCACTGCCGGCCTCACCCACAATTTTTATATTCGAACCGGCAAACAAACTAACTAATCCTTTTCGCACCACCTCGTGGTCATCCGCTATCACAATTTTAACTGGGCTGGCTCGCACTGCATGTACCTTTTTAAAAAAAATGACAAATCGACGCTTGATGAACTCGACACTTTATAAACACTTCAACAATAAATACTTCTAATGAAAAATCTAGGAGCAACAACTCATTTTTGCAATTGTGTGATTTTCGTTAGATTCATTATTTGAGTCAAAACTGCATCTGTAGAGGGATTATAGCCCTCTGCTCCTCATCTGGGAGAGCAGGGCGAATGCTCCCTGATCCAGAAGGTCTGCGGCCACGGATTGTCCGAGCGCGACGGCCTGTTGTTCCGAACTCACAGCGGAAGATCTTTTTGCGAGCAGCCGCTCGACACTATCGCCACTATTGTCCAGCACACAAGCCCCCAATTCGAAATGGCCGTCGCTTTCTTGTTGTGCCCACGCCCCAATGGGCGCTAGGCAGCCGCCGGCCAGAGCGGCCAAACAGCTCCGCTCAGCCCAAACGGCCAGATGAGTGGTCGGATCATCCAGTGGCTTGAGTGCCTGACGCAAAAATGCATCGTCGTTCCGAATCTGAATGACAAGTGCGCCTTGGGCAATCGCTGGCCAGAAGGCATCCGGTCGCAGCACTTGGGTGATCCGCTCCGCCAGCCCCAGTCGCTGGAGCCCGGCTCCGGCCAGGATGAGACAATCGTAGTTGCCGGCGTCCAGCTGTCGCAATCGCGTATCGACGTTGCCGCGGATGTCGCGGACGATGAGGTCGCTGCGCAGTGCTTGCAACTGCGCCACACGCCGAATGCTCGATGTGCCGACAACGGCACCGGCCGGGAGCGCTGCAAGCAAGACATGCTCGCGACTGACGAGCACGTCGAAGGGACTCGCCCGCTGGGGCACACAAGCCAGCGACAAACCGGTTGTTTCGGCTGTTGGCAGATCCTTGAGACTGTGCACGGCGGCATCAATCGCACCGGTTAAGAGCGCACGTTCTAACTCCCGCACAAAGACGCCGTCGTTGCCGATGGCGGAGATTGGCACATCCGAACGCACATCGCCTTGTGTGGAAATGGTGACGATCTCCACCGCATGGCCCAGCAGACGCAACGCGTCGACCATGAGCTGCGTTTGCGTCCGCGCTAATGTGGAAGCACGCGTGCCAACACGCACGATCCGCGACGATTCCATCTGTTCAATCCTTTCCATTGTCTGGCCCGTTTCGTCGTTGCGCCGGTGAACGGGCTCCTCCTAGCGGTCGATCAATCATCGCCTTGGGCTACCGAGCGATCGGCCTTGGCGACGACGGCGACAAAGACGGCCTGTGCACCAGCCGCAACCAACGCGCGGCGACAGGCCGCCAGCGTGGCGCCGGTAGTCACCACATCATCCACCAATAGGATGCACTTACCATCCAGCCGCCTTTGTGCCCGAAAGGCAGCGCAAACATTTTCTCGGCGCTCTTCGATCGGCAATTCGTTTTGCATGCGAGTGGCCTTGTGCCGCCTGAGCCCTGCCCATACCGGCACATGCAACAGCAACGCCATGCGACGGGCTAATTCATCCGCCGCACTTGTTCGGCGCAGCGCTCTGCGCCGCCAGTGCATCGGCACTGGCACAACCGCCTCGATGTTCCAGCCGGTTATTGCTACGCGGTGCTTGCGCACCAGCAGCGTGGCCAAGGCTGCGGAAATATCTTCGGAGGCGGGATGTTTGGCCTTGAGCACCGCTTCGCGCAGTCGGTCGCTGTACCCAGCCAACACAACGATGCCGTCCCAGTCGCAGGGCCGGCCCCGACAGCGCCGGCAGTCGCTGGTGTCCGACACTGCCTCGCCACACCGCAGGCAGCGCATGACGTCGGTCGAGACGGCTCGGATGCACGCCGTGCAGACAGCTCCTCGACAGGCCTCGGCAGCCTGATTGTTGGCTGAAGCAATCGGATCTGCAGCGACAATATCTTCGTGACAGAGAATGCAGCGGGGGGGAAACAGCAGATCAATGCCCCGTCCAGCCCAGCGAGCGCCCTCTCTTTGTAAGCGATCGATCCACGCCATAAAAGCTTATCCACCCTAAAGTTGGCCGCATTTGTGCCAGTTGAGCCCCGATTGACGCTTCTGCAGAGCATTTCTATCCTCACCGTCCCTGCTGGCACTTTCCACGCCAACTCTAACGGCAAATCAATCGTCCCCTGCGATTCCAAAGAGTCAAGCGATGCTGCTCATCGACCGCTACATCACCCGCGCCCAGTGCCATGCGTTCTTCATTGTGTTTATTAGCCTCGCGGGGCTGACGTTTGTGGTGGATGCCTTCACCAATATGGAGGAGTTTATCGCTCACGCGCCAGAAGCGGGCGGTTTGGCAAAAGTGCTTGGCAGTTACTACGGCTGTCGGCTGATTTCATTTTTTGATGCCACAAGCCCGGTGATCTCATTGGCCAGCGCAATGTTTGCGCTGTCGTGGCTGGAACGACACAACGAACTCACCGCCCTACTGGCAGCCGGCGTGACACGCTGGCGGATTGCCCGATCAACGCTGCTCTTTGCCGCTGTTATTAGCCTACTCGCCATGGCCAATCGAGAGTTTGTGCTCCCTCAGATCCGGCAGGCGTTCTCCAGAAATGCTCAGGATCTGCGCGGCGACGTAGCCCATTCATTTGAAGCGCGGTACGACCATCAGACAGAGATCCTCTTTCGCGGAAAAACATCCCAAGCACGAACCTTTCGCATCGACGGACCCAGCCTGCTCATGCCGCCGTTCCTCGCTGAATATGGCCCGCAGATCGATGCCGCCGAGGCTTTCTGGCAGCCGGCAGACGACTCGCACCCGGCTGGCTACCGACTCTGCAATGTGCGCGAGCCAGTCGACATTGATCGACTTCAGCAACTCGAATGTGGTGGGAATGTCGTTGTGTTTACACGCGCTGCTTCTGCATGGCTGGAGCCCTTGCAGTGCTTCGTTGCTAGCAATGTGACATTCGAACAAATGATGGGCTCCACAAACTGGAGCCAGTATGCCTCAACGCCTGAACTCCTGCGGGCCATTAAAAATCCGAGCTTGGGTGTGGGGGCAGATGTTCCACTGCGTGTGCATGCCCGCTTTGTGGCCCCTTTGCTCGACATGTCGCTGGCCTTACTGGGGATTCCACTCGTGGTTGGCCCAAGCCGTCGCAGCATCTTCGTGGCGGTCGGTTTATGCGTGGCCTTAACCGTATTTTTTTTCCTCTCGGTGCTGGGCTGCCACGCGCTGGTCACTGGTTACGTGCTGGGCCCATCAATCGGGGCCTGGGTGCCACTCCTGTTTCTCGCGCCGCTGGCTGCTTGGCGGGCCCAGCCGATGTGGCAGTAAAAGTGGCAGTAACAAACGGGGAATACCGTCACTTTCACTCGGCTGTTGGCTTTCGTCGAGCGGGTGGCTTGGAAGCAGGCGGCACAGCCGGATTTTTTTCAGTCGGGTGAACCTCGACGGTGCGGGCCACCAGTTCTGCCAATTTGGCGACCGGCACCGCGGCCGAAATACCATCGGGGGCTCGACATGCAATCACCGTACAAAAGCTCTGCCGGGGCTGAGCCGACACCCAAATGGCGCAGACGCCAGCCGACCGCTTGGACTCTGGATTACCGGCAACAATCTGATCAAACAGTTGCGGACCACGCAACTCCAGCACATTCCACTTCTCGGTAGTACCAGCCTGCGACTGCACGTCGCGTGGCTCCCATTTTACTTGCGGAAAAGATTCGTCCTCTTGAACCTGCGTTAAAATTGTGGCGGCGACATCTTCGTGTGTTTGCTCTGCAGCCGGCACTGCACCGAGCGTGAGCAACGCTTGGCTTTGTAAGTTGACGGCGTTGATGCTTGCCTCAAAGGCCGTTAGAAAACCGGGGAAGTTGCGCACAAATGGGGGCGTCGAATGCGGTGGGGACTCGGTCCCATCCAATTGCTTGACAAACACCTTGGGCACTCGCACCTGCATCTGTTCCTCAAAAAGGGCAATGGGTTGTGCGTGCAGGCTGGCAAACTCCGCTTCAGCTTGGTAGCGATCGAGACTCGCTTCATAAGCCTTGTCGTAGCCCGCTGACCAACAACCGCACAGACACACAGCCAAAAAAAATGTGCTCGTTCGACGCATCGCTTCTGTCCTTCATTCAAGGCGGGCTGCCACTTTTGCGAGGTCAGTGTGACGGCAGAGTCTGGCTCTGACAATTGTGCCGGTTATCAGGCGAACACACTCTACCCGAATAAACGCCGCCTGCAGCCCGAAACCCTTGACCGGCAAGCTCCCGCGCATCCTTTTCTTTTCTCCAAGCCTTTTTTCTCTACCCCGAACCCCCGAACAGCCGATCTCAAAAGGACGGACGATTATTCAGACAGAACAGATCGGGAAAAAGCTGCTTCGGAAGGCGCTTTTTGGTCATTGGCCGGGCAAAGGAGTGCCACAGCGATGCGCATCAACACAAACAGATTTGGTCGGATCGACGTCTCCGCAGATGACGTTCTTAATTTTCCCAGTGGCCTACCGGGCTTGGAAGATTGCCGCGAGTGGGCGTTGCTGGCTGATTCCAGCAACGATGCTCTCGGCTGGTTGCAGAGCACAACCCGTCCCGATATTGCACTGGCTGTCGTCAGTCCGCGTCGGTTTGTGCCGAGCTATCAGGTGCGCATTCCGCGCAGTGAACTCACGCCGTTAGCCATCGACGACATTCGTCAGGCACAGGTTGTTGTGGTTGTTGGACAAAACGGCAAAGCCCTCACGCTCAATTTGAAAGCGCCAATCGTCATCAACCTTGAAGCCCGCACGGGCCGGCAAGTCGTCGCCAGCGGTGAACATTCCATGCAATACGAACTCACGACTGACCGACACGCTCTGAAAAAGAGTGCATAATAGAAGTGACTGCTGGCACAGGATTGCCAGACTCACGACAGGCTTTAGGAAGGAACCAACGATGCTCGTACTCTCCAGACAACGCGATGAAAGTATCATGATCGGCGACACGATTGTCGTGACGATCGTCGATATTCGCGGCGACAAAGTCCGTCTTGGCATCAATGCACCGTCAGAAATCCCGGTGCATCGCCAAGAAGTCTACGAAGCAATCCAACGGGAAAACATGCGGGCCTCGCGACTGGATCCGGCCGATACACAGGACATCGGTAAGTTTACGGACGTTGCCCGAACCAACGGGCAACAAAACGCTCCCGAAGGCCCGGGGCACGCTTAACTTTAGTCGCGCCATGCCCGGCTGTGCGTAGGCCTTCATAATTGACGCCCCAGAGCCGGGGCAGGTATTTTTCTTTGCACAACACGGTCGGGATGGCCGGTTTCCAGCCTGCAGATATAGTGGGGTAATGAAAAACCTCCCACCCGACTCTGCAACCCAGCAGCCCCCTCTTCTGGTTCGCGTTGGCCACAGTCCCGATCCCGATGACGCGTTCATGTTTTACGCTCTTGCAGCAGGGAAAATTCAAACCGGTGACTACCGTTTTGTCCATGAACTCGTCGACATTGAAACGCTCAACCGCCGAGCTTTTAGTGGTGAATTAGAACTCACTGCCCTGAGCATTCATGCCTACGCCCATCTGGCAGATCGCTACCTGCTGTGCCCCTGCGGTGCGAGCATGGGCGATGGCTACGGCCCAATCGTGGTCGCCAGAAAGTCGCTGGACAAAGCCGCTCTAGCCGAGGCAACGATCGCCGTGCCCGGCACGCTGACGAGTGCCTTTTTATCATTGTCGCTCTGGTTGGGCAGGCCATTCCAACACATTGTTGTGCCGTTCGATCAGATTCTCGATGTTGTCGAGGCCGGTCATTTTAATCAACAACCCATCGACGCTGGCCTGGTGATTCACGAGGGACAGCTGACCTACCCAGAGCAACACTTGCAGTTGGTTGTCGATCTCGGTGTCTGGTGGAAAGATCGCACCGGCCTGCCACTGCCGCTAGGCGCCAACGGTATTCGCCGTGATCTGGGATCAGCAGCGATCCAAAATATCGTCCGGTTACTCGGGGAAAGTATCGACTGGGGCCTTCAGCACCGGGATGAATCGCTGCAGTACGCCATGCAGTGGGGACGCAATCTCGACCGCGAACGCACCGATCGCTTCGTTGGCATGTACGTCAACGAATGGACGCGCGATTTTGGTGCACCCGGTCGCGCTTCTGTCAAAATGTTTCTAGATGAAGCCTTCGATGCCGGCCTTATTCCGCAACGGATTGAGCCCGAGTTTGTTGACCTCTGACAGAAACACGCCTGCCACTGGCGGGTTTGTGACAACAGAGATGAAACAGAACTGAAACGGAGCTGAAACGCCGGAACGATTGCCTCTGCGCATGCTCAGGCGTGAAAATAAGACGGCTCGTTGCCGGACCGCCATTTGATGTTACAGCCGATGCTGGGCTTTTGCTCGGCCGTAGGCTTGCCGTTGGTTAGCACTGCCTCGATCGCTGCCCGCAAGTCTGAACCGCTGACTGGGATCTCGTTGCCCGGTCGACTGGAGTCGAGTTGGCCACGGTAGACCAGAGCCCGCGCGGCATCGAACAGAAAGAAGTCGGGCGTGCAGGCGGCACGGTAGGCGTGTGCCACTGCCTGCGAGGCGTCGTAGAGATAGGGAAATAGATACCCTCGCTCTTCCGCTTCGTGCACCATTTGTTCGGGTGAATCCAACGGATGCGTTGCCACTTCGTTGGAACTTATCGCCACAATACCGATCCCCTGCGGCAAATAGTCGCGACCCAAGGCAGCCAACTGATCGGCCACATGCTTCACGAACGGACAATGATTGCAGATGAACATCACCAGCGTGCCCTTGGGGCCCGCCGCATCCGCTAGGCTCACCTCACTCCCGTCCACGTTGGGTAGCTTGAAATCCGGCGCCTGCGTGCCGAGTGGCAGCATTGTACTGGGAGTGCGCACCATGTTTGTCTCCAGAAAAATTAAACGGATGGAATACTAAAAGAAAACATAGTCTAGCGTTGCAGAAAGAATCTCCGCGCGTTGGCAGAGGTTCGAGCAGCAAACTCCGACTGCGATTCACCGCGGGCAATCGCCAGGCAGTGGGCTGTATGAACCACATTGGCTGGCTCGTTGCGTCGGCCCCGGAGCGGTTCTGGCGAAAGAAATGGGCTGTCGGTTTCGATTAACAGGTGACCGATCGGAACGGTTGCGGCCACGGCACGCAATGCGGCTGACGAGCGAAACGTGACCATGCCGGAAAAGCCGAGCATGCACCCCATCTCCACCGCTTCGGCAGCCTCGGCGGCTGTGCCGGTGAACGAGTGGAGCACCACTGACAGCGGCCCACGGAGCAGCGCCTCACGCAGCACCCCCAACACAGCCGGAATGCTCTCACGAGTGTGCACGACTAATGGCAATGCCAGCTTCTGTGCCAGCCGAATGTGGCGATCAAAAAAATCCTGCTGCAGTGGCCGCGGCGCATGGTCGTGATGCCAGTCGAGGCCAGTTTCTCCGATGGCTGCCACCCGCCCAGAGACCGCTAGCCGTGTAATGCGATCCCATTCATTGGGCTCCATACCGGCAACCTCGTTGGGGTGAATACCGGCAGCCGCTACCATGCCCGATGCGCCAGCGGCAGTATCCGCGGCGGCTTCACTGTCGGCAGCCCGCGTGCCGATGATGGCCAAGCCTGTCACGCCCGCTGCCCGCGCTCGCGCACAAACTTCTACCAGCTGATCACCGTAACGCAACGGATCCAAGTGGCAGTGGCTATCGAAGTAGTCCATGCACTCTGCCGCCAGCTACTGGGCTAAAGGTGCTGCTGGAAGCACCTGATCCGCTGCGGCAAGGCGTGCCAGCAGTTGCGCAAGTAATTCGCTATGCCGACGCATAGAACTGCAGGCTTCTTCGGCGAGTTGGCAGGCTGCCTGATCGCGGCAACCGGTCGCTAGTAAGCCATCGATAGCCGCTAGCTGCCGGTGCAGACAGGCGATAATGCGTGGCAGCAAAGATCTCATATCGAGATCATGAATGGAGGCAAACCGCAGCGGATAGCTATGACCCGGCAGAGGGAGATCGCGTTCTTCTAAGATCACAGCCATGCGTTCGATACTATTTTTCTGATCACCCACCAGATCCGCAATCGCCAGCTTGATCGCCTCGTTCCCCGGATACGACCAGATCCCCGAATCGGCGATATACATTGCCAACGACGAATTGAGCAGTTGAAACAGACGGAGCAAAGTGTCACTGGATGGCATAGCGATAGGCATGAGTTGTGGTGTTCTGTTCTTTGGTTCAGAAAGCATCAGAAAGCGAAGGCGCCCGCGAGTTGAGCACAGGCATAGAGACTGGACCAAAAGAGACCGAGCACAACCACCGGCACGACAAGGGCTGTTACGACGGCACCGGGGAGTGACACCAGCGAAAACGACTCGCCGACTCGGTCGAGCGGAGGCGGATCGAATGTCATCACCTTGAGAACGCGCAGATAGTAGAACAGGCTGACAACCGTGTTGATGCCACCAACCACGAGCAGCACGAGCATCAGTGGCCGCTCGGCACTGACCGCAATCGCCTCGACAAGGCTGGCAAAAACCAGGAACTTTGCAACAAATCCGGCCAGCGGCGGCAGTCCAATCAAACTCACCAGCACAACGGCAGTCGCCACAACGATGCCAGGGCTTGAGTGAACCAAACCGGCGTACGAACTGATCTCTTCGCTCCGGAGTTTGTTGCGCAACAAAGCCACGATGGCAAAGGCACCGAGGTTCATAAAGACATAGGTTCCCAGATAGAAGACGACTGCACTGATGGCCGCACGGGCACCAGCAGGCGCAACCCCCACCATGGCCACAGCCGCAGCGACTGCCATCATCAGATAACCAGCGTGGGCAATCGTTGAATAGGCCAGCAGGCGTTTCATGTTGGTCTGGCCATAAGCCGCTAAGTTGCCCAGCGTGCAGGTGACAGCCGCCATCAGGCCGATCAGATACACCATGAAGTGCCGTGTGTCAGCTAGGGCCACGAGCACCTGCGCCTGTGCCACCTGCATGGAGCCATCCCCTTCCGGGGGCACTCCCAAACTAAAAGCCACACGCAGCAGCAGCGCCACTGCCGCTGCCTTGCTGGCCACTGACAGGAAGGCCCCCACCTCTGCCGCCGCTCCTTCAAACACGTCGGGGCACCAGAAGTGAAAGGGCACCGCCGAGAGCTTGAATGCCAGGCCGACTGCCACCATCAATCCACCCAACACCAGCACCATGCTGCCATCGCCACCGGCGCCGGCAATCCGGGCCAGTTCAGCGGCCATGCTGGGAAAGTGGCACGTGCCCAGAACTCCTGCTAGCAGGCTGATGCCGTAGAGCATGACCCCAGCAGAACCCGCTCCATAGACGGCGTATTTGATCGCTGCTTCAGAGCTTGTTTTCCGACCTTTTAAGAGCCCGGCCAAGGCATACGATGGCACGCTCGCCATTTCGACTGCCATGAAGAGCATCAAGAGGTGGTTCGCCGATACCATTAAACACATGCCGATTGCTGCCCCGAGCACGAGCGTGTAGAAATCCGCGCCGTCCTCATGATCTGGAATGCCGGAGACTTTTGTGAACAGGATGTACAGCACAAGAAAACCGGCGAGCAGGAGCCGCAGATAGGCCGTCAGTGAGTCAAACACAAGCAGGCCTGTAAAGATTTCTTGCCGGGAGGAAATCGTTTGCACAGCACTCGACGACAGCCACAAAGAGCCGGGCAGATCCCGAAAATCAATCCAGGCAAACCAGAGGGCAAAGCACACGCCGCCCAGTGCCACGATTCCCGAATCGAGTCGACGCAGCAGCGGCACAATGCGGCACAGCAGCAGCAGCACGATGGTGGTTGCCAAGCACAATTCTGGTCGAAATAAAGGCAACGATACAGCGAGCGTGTCGTTGAGCGAGCCGGTAATAAGCGTTCCAAGATTCACGTCGACGTTTTCCCTTTTCTAATTGTCTCGTGCCCAACAAAGCGTGCAGGGGCCTCATCCAATGGGTATGGCTAGCGAATGGCTTCTGGATCTGTAGCGGTGCTGGCAGTGCCCGCGGGGGCCACAACCCGCGCGTCGTGCACGCGACGGGTCCAGTCGGCCAGCGTTTCAACCTGCCGGTTCACCGTCGGTGTGACATAACGAAACAGAATCTGCGGAGCCACTCCGAAAAGAATTGCCAAACTGACAAGCGGCACTGCAATCGACAGTTCGCGGGGGGTGATCGGTGTTAAGGCTTCACCGTGCGGCCCCTTGTATTCGGCCCCCAAGTAGACGCGCTGAATCGCCCACAAAATGTAGGCCGCCGTCAGAATCACCGTAAAGGCAGAGATCACAGCCAGTCCGCGGCTGTAATTCCAACTGGCGAGCGTTACCAGCACTTCACCGATAAAACCGCACAAACCAGGCAGGCCCAAGCCGGCAAAAAAGACCACGATCGCCAGCCCGCTGGTGACTGGCAAACGGTTAAAAATACCGCCGAACTCATCGAGGTTGCGATGGTGCACCCGGTCGTAGAGCACGCCCACCATAAAAAACATACCGGCCGAGCTAATGCCATGGGCAAGCATCTGAAACATGGCTCCGTTGACGCCCTGCGCCCAAGCTTCCCAGCGGTACTCGTGTCCGGCCACTGCGCTCCAAACGCCAAGGCCCAGCATCACATACCCCATGTGGCTGACGGAGCTGTACGCCACCATCCGCTTAAAATCTTTCTGGGCAAGCGCCGCAAACGCTCCGTACACCATTGAGACTACGCCAAGTCCGCACACCAACCATGCCAATGAAAGCCCAGCTCCCGGGCAGATCGGATAACAGATTCGCAGAATGCCATAGCCGCCCAGTTTGAGAAGCACCCCAGCCAAAATCATTGAGATCGGTGTGGGGGCTTCAACGTGGGCATCGGGGAGCCAGGTGTGCACTGGCACCACCGGCACTTTGATTACAAATCCAATCAGCAGCAGTAAAAAGGCCCATGTCTCCAAACTCATTCCCCAGACCTGTGCAGCAGCAAATGGTGACTGTGGCTGTTGGCCAATCTGCGCCAATGCCATGAGGTTAAAGGTGTGCAGTGGCGCCTGGGCTGCATGGATCACAGCCATTGCTTCGGTGCGTGCCACGCCATCAAGCGCCGGACTGACAACGTGTGCGGCGAGCAATTGTTCATCGGAAAGCGCCCGCAAATCGCTGGCAAAGTAGAGCATCAAAATTGCCAGCAACATCAGCACGCTGCCCAGCAGCGTGTAGAGGAAAAATTTGATGGCCGCATACTCGCGACGCGGGCCACCCCAGATACCGATCAAAAAATACATCGGCAGCAGCATCACTTCCCAGAAAACATAGAAAAGGAAAAAGTCGAGTGCGACAAAAACGCCCAGCATGCCCGTTTCCAGCAGTAAAAATAGCACGAAATAGGCCTTCACATGCTTGCCGATCGGCCAACTTGCCGCCGCCGCCAGCATCGAAAGAAACGTCGTTAACACCACGAGGGGCATGCTGATCCCGTCGACCCCCAGCAGGTATTCGATACCGAATGCCTCGATCCACGGCAGCTTAACCACCCCCTGCATCCCTGCCTCACCAACGCTGAACTGTGCCGCTTGTGGTACTCCAAACAGGGCGGGCACCGCCATCCATAGCGAGAGGGCGAAAACAGCCGCCGTTGTCAGCAAGCCAATCCAGCGAATGAATTCCTCGCGACCTTTGGGAATGATCGGTAACGCGAGAATGAGGGCGACCAGCGCCGGCAGAAAGACGATTGCCGAAAGAGGCCAAAGAGCAGGCTGCGTGAGCGAAGGCATCGAAGACGCAAGCAAAGGAATCATGAGCGAAGGCATCGGTGGCATGGCAAGAATCCGTCGGGGTGTCTGGTGGGTGTTGTTGAGTTGGGGTGTCTGGTTGTGCTGATCTGGTGGCGAACGTGCTGTCTATTTTTTTGTTTCTACGCGGAAAAGCCCGAGCGAAACAGGAGGCTTGCTAATACGAAAATCGCCACCGTGCCGATCACAATGAACATCACGTATTGACGGAGGTGGCCGGTTTGCAGTTTTTTTAGTTCGATGCCCACATGCCACGTTGTGCTGGCAGTGGCATCGACCAATCC
>CAMBUD010000019.1 GCA_945871035.1 Planctomicrobium piriforme
GCCGCCGATGCCACTGGCACAGCCACAGATAGAGCCAGCACGCACGCGCCGACGATCCAAGACGTTTTCAAAACATTGGAAGCTCTCACGGCACGGCTCTCTTTCTTTTCTGATGGATTTTCTGAGGGAACTTTTCTGACGGGGGATAAGCAGAGGGGCTGGCCGACGATTTTTCTCGCCGACCAGCCACCCCACAGGCTCAAAGCGCCGCTTGTGACGCAGGAGTATCAAACAGGACGGTCCGTACCCTCACGCCGGGAAAGGCGTGTCGGCAGTACCGTTTTACTCGATTGTTACTTGGCGGCCTCGCCGAGTGCCACAACCCGGAAACCGTAGTTGGGCCACTTGGCGCTCAGCACGTCATAGCGAGTGGCGGCATCCATGTATCCTTCGTTGTCGTTAATATACCACGAACCACCACGCAGGCCGACTTTGCCGTCGAAGGAGGCTTCGTTGTATTCCCACTGATTGCCGCCCTGATCAAACGTGCCGAAGGCGGTGACGGCCTTCGTGAAAGATCCGGCTTCGCTAGGCGTATCGCTGCTGAGATTGGCGGCCGGGGCCGTGTAGCCCTTGCCCGGATACTGCCAGTAGCCCGCCCCGCCCGACTTGCTCGGATCGAAGTAAGCAGCTTTGTACCATTCATTTTCTGTCGGCAAGGCCCACTTCACCGTCGAAGCCTTGGCCAATTCTGCATGGTTGGGCAATTTCAGCGAGCCGCTCTTAAAGTCGTAACCACCAGTTTCTGTTTCGGTGCTACTGGGACCATTGTTGAGCCAATTGGTGTAGCGGGCACAACTCTCCCACGTCACATAGCCCACCGGCTTCTTGGCCATGCCCGACTTGACTGTGTAGGCATACTTGCCAGCACTGCCACTGCGATCAATGCCACCGTATTGCTCGGCCATGCGGCCATCGTACAGATCGCGGGTATCGTTTTTGGCAACAGCGTTTAGAAACTCACAGTATTCGGCGTTGGTTACCTCATACTTGCCAATCTTGTAGGCATATCCTACAGCACCATAGCCAGTGGCATCTGATTTGTTTTCAGGATTGCCGACGGGGACAGTCTCCGGAACAGCTGCCAGTGCAGCGCTCATGGTAGCCGCTAACAGGAGGCCGACAAGATTGAAAGCAGCTAACTTTTTTAGGCACATGATCTGTATCTCTTGTTGTTTAAGAATCGGTAAAGAACATACGAAAGAAAACACGAGGGCAGGCGAAAACAATACCCGTCAAAGGGCAATGTCTACGAGATTGCCACCCCGGCGGAGCAATGTCAAGGACTGCCGATACAACCATCCCAAAAGGTGCCGGTTCACAATCTCGCTTCGCCGGAGGGTTTTCCTGTAGCTCTTGCCTACGACTGGCTTTACCGTGTTGCTCAGACCCCAGCCTTGACGGCTCCCGCAGCGTCGGCCACACTCCATATCTATGCTTCCGGCTTCGCTCGCGTGCTTTTTTTGAGCCGCTGGTGTCTTTCCTGCCACGCTTAGACCGACTGCCATGCTCGCACTGCCGCGCTTCTCATTCGGCGTCGGTGACCGTTTTGCCCAGCAGGCAATCGCTCAACTCGCTGCCTTTGAACGGTTGGCCGCCGACGGCATCGTGGTGGCGCCGGTCTGGAACAAATCCAATCGCGAGCATTCCCTCATCGGTAGCCTGCCGGAGAGCGTGCGCGCGGCAGCCGAGCGGGCTGTGGCCCAGCGGCAGTGGCCGCACCCGTGGTTTGTCGATGCCGACCATATCCGCCTCGACACGGTGGAGCCATTTCTGGCCGCCAGTGATTTTTTCACGATCGATGTGGCCGACAGCATCGGCCAGCCAGCCGATGACGCTCTGGTGGCGGCCTTTGTGGCCCGGCACGGCGAACTCCTGCAGAGGCTCTCGATTCCAGGGATCGCAGCACCCATTGAACTGTCGCCCGCCAGCCTAACAGCGATCACCCGTACGTATCTGCGAGCCGCCCAAGAGGCCGGCAACCTCTACCGCCACATTGCCGCCAAACGGGGCGGGGCAGAGTTTGTGACGGAAGTCAGCATGGATGAAACAGATGCGCCGCAGACGCCACCGCAATTGCTCGTGATCTTGGCCCTGCTGGCGGACGAAAAGATTCCCTTAGCCACAATCGCGCCAAAATTCAGCGGCCGTTTCAATAAAGGGGTCGATTACGTTGGCGACAGCGCGCAGTTTGCGCAGGAGTTTGCTGCCGATATTGCCGTGCTGGCATACGCTGCAAAGCGTTATGGCCTGCCTGAAGGCCTCAAGCTTTCCGTCCACAGCGGCAGCGATAAATTTTCGCTCTATCCATTTATCCGTCGCGCGTTGGTAGACACTGGCGCCGGCGTGCATCTGAAAACAGCCGGCACAACTTGGCTGGAAGAACTGATCGGCCTAGCGGAAGCGGGCGGCGATGGGCTGGCGTTCGTCGCTCTCATCTACGCGCAGGCGCTTGAAAAAATAACCGAACTGTGTGGCCCCTACGCAACGGTGATCGACATTGATGCCGGGCGGTTGCCGCGGGCCGCTGAGGTGAACGCCTGGAGCGGGCCGCAGTTGGCCTCTGCCATCCGCCACGTTCCGACGCACCCCGATTTCAACCCAAACATCCGGCAGTTGCTGCACGTTTCGTTTAAATTGGCAGCCCAGCAGGGCGCACGCTACACCGATCTGCTCACAGCCAATCGCGACATTGTAGCCCAACAGGTGTGCGACAACCTCTACCACCGGCACCTGCGGCCGCTGTTTGTGGGGGACAGCCACGCCCCGACGGGAAATGCACCGGCATGAAATCAGCCGTTACGATCTGCCTGCTGCCCGAGGCCCGGCAAGGTCCGTTTGTCTTCCACGATGGTCTCGCCGCCGCTTGCCAAGTTGCCGCGCAACTCGGCTACGACGCCGTTGAGGTGTTGGCCGCCAGTGGCCAGACGTTTCCCGTCACAGAACTCCAACGCCTCTTGGCAGCCCACGGCTTGCAACTGGCCGCCGTTGGAACCGGAGCCGGTTGGATCAAACACAAACTCCATCTGTGTCACCAACAGGCCAGCGTGCGCACGGAGGCAGCCGACTTTATCACCGGCATCATCGACGCCGCAGGCGCGTGCGGCGCACCGGCGATCATTGGCTCGATGCAAGGCTGCTTCGCAGGGGCCGTTTCGCGGGACAAAGCACTCGATCTGTTGGCTGATTCGCTGGCCACGCTGAGCGACAAAGCCAGTCGCCACGGCCAAACGCTGCTCTACGAACCGCTCAACCGCTACGAGACGAATCTCTTCAACCGCCAGGCCGATGCCGCCGATTTTCTCAAGCAACGCAGCTTGCATAATGTCCGCCTGCTCTGCGATTTGTTTCACATGAACATTGAGGAAGCCGATAGCGCAGCAGCCATCAGAGCGGTGGCCCCGCACATCGGCCACGTTCACTGGGCCGATTCCAACCGGCAGGCTATGGGGCTGGGCCATACCGATCCGCGGCCGGTTATTGCCTGCCTGCGTGAGATCGGGTACCACGGCTATCTGTCTGCCGAAATTTTCCCTCTCCCCACGGCCGCCAGCGCCGCCCAAACCAGCATTGAGAGTTTGCGCAAAGTGATCACGGTAGTCACGGCGATCACGGCGATCACGGCGGTCACGGCGATCACGACTTGACCAACCGAGAAAAAACTATGCTAAACACCAGTCTTCTGCATCCCGATATGCTCCGCATTCTGGCGCAGGCCGGCCACCATTCCAAGGTGCTGATTGCCGACGGCAATTATCCCGCTGCCAACCAGCGCGGCCCGCGGGCCGAATTGATCTCGCTGCAACTGCTGCCAGGCGTACCGACCGTTGCGCAGGTATTGGAGGCGCTGCTGGCCACGGTGCAAATCGACGAAGTGTTTACGATGGGCATTGACCGCAGCGATCCGTACGCTGCGGCCACGCCGGGCGATCCACCGGTTTGGGAAGAGTATCGCCGCTTGTTGGCCGCGGCCAAGAGTCCCTGCGCACTCGAGCCGATCGTGAAGTGGGAGTTTTACAAAGCGGTGGCATCGGTCGATCATGTATTGACCGTGCAAACGGCCGACCAGGCTCCGTGGGCCAATCTGCTCGTGTCGCTCGGTTGCCGGACATTTAAGTGAAAACATGGACAGCCGCCCGCTTGGTACAACCGGTTTATTCGTGCCGCTGCTTTCCTTTGGCGCGTCATCGCTGGGGCAAGAATTCCGCTCCATCACGTTGCCCGAAGCGCTCGACAGTGTGCGCACGGCCTTCGACTGCGGGCTGCGACTCTTCGACACGAGCCCCTTTTACGGCCGGGGCATGAGCGAAGTGTTGCTGGGCATTGCGCTCAAGGGCCTGCCGCGGCAGGAATATTTGCTCTGCACGAAACTGGGACGCTACGACCTGCCCCACTTCGATTTTTCGGCGCGGCGAGTGGTTGAAAGCGTCGATGTATCTTTGCACCGCCTCGGCACCGATCACATCGACATCATCCTCTGCCACGACATCGAATTTGTACCGTTGCAGCAGATCGTTGAAGAGACGCTGCCGGCGCTGCGCAAGATCAAACAAGCAGGCAAGGTGCGCTGCATCGGATTCAGCGGTTATCCGCAAAAGATCTTTCGCACCATCTGCGATCAGACCGACGTCGATTGCGTGCTGAATTACAATCAGTACACGCTGCAAAACACACGCTTTGCCGAGGAGACAATTCCCTACCTCAAGGCCCGCACGATCGGCATCATGCACGCTGGGCCCTTTAGCGCCCGTCTCCTCACCGACGCGCCCTTGCCGGTGTGGCTGAAGGAGCCGCCGCCGGTGCTGGCAGCGGCCCAAGCCGCCCGCGCATTGTGCCGCAGTCGTGGCACCGAACTGGCCAAGCTCGCCCTGCAGTTTGCCATTGCCAATCCCGACATCGCCACCACGATTGCCGGCAGCGCGAATCCGACCAACATTCGCAACTGGGCCACCTGGGCCGCCCAACCACTCGATCAGGAACTGCTTGGCCAAGTGCAAGCGATCTTTGCTGGCGTACACAATATTGGTCATGCAGAAGGTTTGCCCGAGAACAACTAACCCCACCACGCACCGACTTTTACAAACCGGCCCCGCAGGGCCAGCGGCACGGCATGCACATCGACGCGCACCAGCATTTTTGGCACTACTCGGCTGCCGAATACCCCTGGATCACTGCTGGCATGGAAAAGCTCGCGCGGGATTATCTGCCCGCCGATTTGGCCCCGCTGGCCGCTGCTGCTGGCGTCGTCGGCACCGTGGCGGTGCAGGCCCGGCAATCGATCGCGGAAACCCGCTGGCTACTGACGCTTGCCGCCGAGCACCCGCTGATAAAGGGCGTTGTCGGTTGGGTCGATCTGCAAAGCGCAGCGTCGGCCAGTCAGCTGGCGGAATTTGCCGGCCAAGAAAAATTCGTCGGCGTGCGCCACGTCGTGCAGGACGAAAGCGACCCAGAGTTTCTCTTGCGCGAGTCGTTTGTGCGTGGACTCAAGCAACTCTCAACCCACAGCTTGACCTACGACTTGCTTGTCTATCCGCAGCAATTAGGCTGCGCAACCCAACTGGTGCAGCTGTTGCCCGAGCAGTTGTTTGTGATCGATCACCTTGCCAAACCAGAGATTGCAAACGGCCAGTTCGCTGCTTGGGCGGTCGACATGGCGGCGATTGCCCGTCACAAAAATGTGTTTTGTAAAGTGTCGGGCATGGTGACGCAGGCGGCGTGGCGGGGCTGGAAAAAGGAAATCTTCACGCCCTACTTAGAGTCTGTGCTGGCAGCTTTCGGGCCAGAGCGGCTGCTGTTTGGCAGCGACTGGCCGGTCTGTCTACTGGCGGGAGACTATGCCGATGTCGTGGCAATCGTCGTCGACTTTTGCGCGCAGCTTTCACCCTCCCAGCAGCAGGCGATTGGCGGCGGCACGGCAGTGCGTTTTTATAATCTGCCCACGGCACCCGAAAAGAAACGAGCCCTTTGATGCGTTGTCTGCTGCTGGAAAAACCGAAGCACTTCTGCTGGATCGACAGGCCGGAACCGGACGCACCAGGACCGGGGGAAGCGGTGGTGCGTGTGCACAGCGTCGGCATCTGCGGCACCGATTATGGGGGCTACCTTGGCACGATGCCATTTTTTAGTTACCCGCGCATTCCCGGCCACGAACTGGGCGTCGAGGTGGTGGCTGTGGGCACCGGCACCAGCAACGTGCAAGTCGGTGATCGCTGTTGCGTGGAGCCATACATCAATTGCCAGCAGTGTTATGCGTGCCTGCGCGGGCTCAGCAATTGCTGCCAACACCATCAGACGCTCGGGGTGCACTGCGACGGTGGTCTGCAGCCACTGTTCACGTTACCAGCCAGGAAGCTGCACCCCTCGCCCCGCCTGTCCCATGCACAAAATGCCCTCGTGGAAACTCTGGCGATCGGCTGCCATGCCATCGACCGCGCCGCGCCCCGACAGGGCGAAACCGTGCTGGTGATCGGCGCTGGTCCAATCGGTTTGTCGGTGCTGGAGTTTGCCGTTCTCTCCGGAGCGCGTGCGATCGTGATGGACCGCATCCCGATGCGTTTGGAAGGAGTGCGTGCGCGGCTGCCGAGCGTTGAGTCGCACCTTGCCAGCGGTGCCCACGATGATGAACAGGCGATCGCACAATTAACCGACGGGCGGATGTGCGACGTGGTTATCGATGCAACCGGGAGTAACGTCAGCATGGCCGGTGCTTTATCGCTGTGCGCCTTTGGTGGCCGGCTGGTCTACGTGGGGATCACGCAGAGCGAGATTGTGTTGCCACACGCACCGCTGCTGCACCGCCGGGAGCTTTCGATCCTGGCCAGTCGCAACGCTCTCTCCCGCGATTTTACAAAGATCATCGCGTTGATCGAGGCCGGCAGCATCGACACACAGCCTTGGATCACGCACCACCTACCGTTTGCCGACGTAATTGAGGACTTTCCCAATCTTCTCCCACCCGCCACCGGCGTCCTCAAGGCAGTCATCGACATGCCGGCGAGTGTGTAACGCGTGTTTGCCGCGGCGCGAATTTTCTGCTTCTCGACTTTGACTCCAGCAGCGACTCCAGCCGCACCGCTGCAGCGGTGGTCGGGAGGGGAAGCAGCGGTGGGTGGGTTGCGGTAGACTCCCAGACCCCTTTTCCACACCGTGCCCCCCAAGGAACCCCGTGCCATGCCGAAGCAAACCATCGCCGACATTGATCCCAACGGAAAAACCATTCTCGTGCGCGTCGATTTCAACGTGCCGCAGAGCGATACCGGTGCGATCACCGATGACCGACGTATTCGCATGGCGTTGCCCACGATCCAATCGATTCTTAGCCGCGGCGGCAAAGCTATTGTCATGTCGCACTTAGGCCGGCCTGCCGGCACAGGCTTTGAGGCAGCGTATTCACTTGCGCCGGTTGCCAAACGGCTCGGCGAATTGCTGGCTCAGCCGGTGCAACTGGCCAGCGACACCGGCGGCGCCGATGCCCACTCCAAGGCGCAGTCCCTGCCAGCCGGCGGCGTGTTGGTGCTGGAAAATGTGCGGTTTAATCCTGGCGAAAAGAAAGGGGACAAAGCCGATTATGTCGCCGGTCTGGCGTCTCTGGCCGATGCCTACGCCAACGACGCTTTCGGCACCTGCCACCGCACAGAGGCCAGCATGCATGCGGTGCCTGTGGCGATGAAGGCGCAGGGCAAGCCAGTCGTTGTGGGCTTTCTCGTCGAGAAGGAGATTCGCTATCTGTCCGAAGCGATCGCAGCGCCGCGGCGGCCCTTTGTGGCGATCTTGGGCGGTAAGAAGGTTTCCGACAAGATTGCCGTCATCGATCATCTGCTGGGCCTCTGCGATCACGTGCTGATCGGCGGCGCAATGGCGTATACCTTTTCACTGGCCCAAGGCGGCAGCACCGGAACGTCGCTGGTTGAAAAAGATAAGCTCGATCTGGCCCGGCAACTGCTGGCCAAGGGGGGCAAAAAACTCAAGCTCCCGGTGGACTCTCACTGCGCCGCTGATTTTTCAGCCACGGCACCGCGGCAGATTGTGAAAGCCGGCCAGATTCCTGCGGGCTTTGAGGGCCTCGACATCGGCCCTGAAACAGCAGAAATCTATCGGGACATCATTCGCTCAGCCGGCACGGTTGTTTGGAACGGCCCGATGGGCGTGTTTGAGATGCCCCCCTTTGATGCCGGTACAAAAACGGTGGCAGAGGCGGTGGCTTTCGCCACCACCCAAGGCGCCATCACGATCATTGGCGGTGGCGACTCGGCCGCAGCGGTGGAACAGTTAGGATTTGCGGAGCTTGTCAGCCACGTTTCGACAGGCGGTGGAGCGTCCCTGGAAATGCTGGAAGGAAAATCCTTTGCCAGCGTCGATGTGCTCGACGAAAAGTAGTCCGAGCAGTCAGCCGGTGAGCTGTTTCAGATCGGCTGCAGTGCGCGGACTCTTTTTACAGATTTTTAGAGACCGGCAGTTTCCAGCGGATGGGCTGTGGCTGACCGCTGCTCGGCTGCCAAGCGGGCACCAGTGGTTTCAACGTATGCCCGATCGTGGCTGCAAAGACGTTTGAGCGGCACGGTTGCGTACGCCCCATTGGCTTTCAAAATACGAATCTGATCCGGCTGCACTTCGATGAGCACGCCGACCGTTTCGTGCATGCCCGTGTTGTCGAGCCAACGCCGTGAGGATTCATGAGGAACCTTGAACGTGCCAGCAAACGGATCGCTCTCGGCAGGCTCCTCGTCCTTTGGAGCTGGCTTGGTTGGCGCAGCTTCTTCGCTGGCTTCTTCGCTGGCCGGCGCAGCTTCTTCCGTAGCGGGTTCTTCACGGAATAAATCAGCGTCTTCAGTCACAGCAGCATCTTCAGTCACAGCAGCATCTTCAGTCACAGCAGCATCTTCAGTCACAGCGGCATCTTCAGTCACAGCGGCATCTTCAGTCACAGCAGCGTCTTCAGGGAACAGATCGGCAGTTGGATCGGCAGGCGTTTCTTCCACAGCGGCTTCGTCGCCGTCAGAGGCGGGCATTTCCTCGTCAGTTTTATTGGCTGGCTCAGCAAAAAGGTCTTCTTCTGGAGCCCCTGGCTCATCGAGTGCTGGCTTTGCATCGACCGGCCGTGCGGCCGCTGGGCTCGACAATTCGTCGTCGATTGATGCCTCGGGCACATCATCAAAAAGGTTCTCCTCTTCGTCCACCGCTTCGTCCGTCTTTTTGTCCGTCTTTTTGTCCAAGGGGAGAACAGCAGGCTCTGGCTCTGTTGCAATCTCTGGCGCCGGTTCTTCTGTGGCGGGCTCTGGCTCTGTCACGATCTCTGGCGCCGGCTCTTCTGTGGTGGGCTCTGTTGCGATCTCTGGCGCCGGCTCTTCTGTGACGGGCTCTGGCTCTGTTGCGATCTCTGGCGCCGGTTCTTCTGTGACGGGCTTTTCAACGATCGGGCTTTCGGTGAACAGATCGTCGCGAGGATCGACAGTCGGCAGTTCACCGGGCGTATCGGTGGCTACGGGCTCGATAGAAGTTGGCAACGGCTGCGAATCGGAAGCCGGGGCCACCGGACGCGGCTCTTCGACCGGTGAGATGGCCGGAACCGCATCAGTGGCAATAGGCATGGGCAGCGGTTTTTCAGCAGTCGGCGGCGGTGTGAATGGCGGGCTGGCTGGCTGCGGAACAATTGCGGACTCAGTCGGCTCAGCAAGGGTCGGGCTGAGAGCATGGGCCGATCCATCGGCGGGCACGCAGCACTGCAGCGGTTGGCAGCAGATCACCACCGTGGAGACAGCGCACGGGTCGAGTGTTTCGTAGCAACTCGTCGCTGCACATGCTCTGGGCCGGCACGGACTCTTGCGGAATCGGCAGGCCGATGCCGAATCGATCGAGAGCATAAGAGCCAAGAGACCGACAAGGAAAACACGCGCCCAACGTCGCAAGAGTCACCTCAAAAAAAACAGGAGTATGTGCCGCGGGCCAGCCGCGGTGTGCGGCCCAGAAGAACCCGACTAATCACTCTACATTACGGTTCTGCTCGACGCCAATTTTTCCCATCTGCGAGGCCGCCGGCACCCTTAGCGGGCCGTAGAGACAGTGCTGGCTGGACCGCACGATGCGGTGCCTGAGTGCGTGGCACCCGGAAAAACGGATGTTTTGCAAGGAGAAAAGTGTGTGGAGGACTTTTTCCACGGGCAGTGAGCCGACGGCGCCTGTTCAATCGGCACAATCGACACCGGCGGCCTCGTCAACGGTCCTAGACAACGGTCATTGAACAGATTTGGCAACGCCTCTAGCCAGCCAAAAAAAAGGCCGTGGCAGCTTGGGACTGCCACGGCCTTTCCGTGAATCGAACCTGAATTCCACCAGCGAACGGGGTAGAAAATTGCGAAACTGATGCGGATCGGGCGCGTGACGAGCACGTGCTTTTCAAAGGATCCGGATCAACGCGATGGGTTTGGCACCTCCGACGGAACGTGGAATCAGGATTCGAAGTTTGTATCGCTGACAGAGGTTTCGTCCTGGCGGGCCCTGCGTCTGCAGTCGTTTTTTTCAACGGGTGCGCAGCCGTCATCGCCGGTGAGTTCAGCAGAACAGGAAAACTTTGCGGAGACGGATGTTGCGGCGCTATTTGCCAGCCGATATGCGGCGCTATTTGCCAGCCGATATGCGGCGCTATTTCTTGAGCGTCAGATCAAACGATCGCAGGGCGATGCCCCGCATGTGCTCTGTGGGCGAGGTCTGTAGGCGCAGCGTCTGCAGACCCTTTTCGAGTTTTAATTCGACCGGTGGCGTTTCTTGAAACAGGCCATGCGTCAGCGGAATCGCAACCGTGGCCAACACAGCGTTGCCCACACAGATTTCCAGCTTCTGACTGTCGTTGACACAGGCAGCCGTCATGACAACCCAGTAGGTGCCGGCCTGCGGCACCTGAATGCTGTAGTCCACCCACTGACTCTTCATCTGCTGTTGGAAAAAAATCTGCTGCTGCATCTGCTCCCCCTTGGGGTTGTGCGCTAAAGCGTGTACTAAAACGTGCGGCGATTGACCGCCCCAAGAGATCTCGCCACCTGTCTTTTGAAAGGCCGCGGCAGCGACGTGGAGAACGCCACCTCTGGCCTCGATTGGCTCCGTGGCTCGGGGGTTTGTGGGATTGGTTTGCAAGGCTGCCGACTGTGCAGCAGCGGCCTTCGCGCCGGGATCGGCTTCCGCCTCCTCGGCCTTCAGCGATGCAGTGAGATCGGTTTTTACAGCAGTTCGCGAAGCTTGAATGCCGCGGGCCATTTCCAAAACGGGGCCAGCTTTCTCAGCTGGAGTGAGCGCTGCTGCCAGCCAGCGGAGGTGTTCAATCTGTGAAAACTCCGCCCGGCGTGACCGATCCTCAACCGCCGCCAAAAACTCCGGACCGCTCATATTTTCCAGTTTTGAGACCTGCCAGCCGCGGCCAAAGCCAACCTTCCACGCGCTGCCGGGTTGCGGCTCGGTCTGCGGGTTTGCGGCCTTGTAGGCCACGCAGGCATGGGCAGGCTGCCCCACGCCAATGGCTGGCACGCCGCAGGCCTGACAGATGAACACCGACCACGAAGAGCGTGGCCCACACTTGCCGCCACCGGCCATGACATCCCGCATGCCCTTGAAGGGATAATACTGAGGAGGCGCATTGCGTCGCCAGACAAAACTCGTCGAGTTGACGACCATCTCGTCAATCAGCAAATCCGGCCGCCAGTCGTTGATCATTTTCCGGCCCCAGGCCAGATCCTCGTTGGAAGCCCCCGACTGCACCACCTTCTGGTATTCCCAAACCGACAAGGCATCGAAGCTGGGAACCAGTTCTTTATTTCGATGGGCTGTTTTGAAGTGCTTGTAGCGTTCGACAGGATCGACGGCTGGCTTGCTGTGGCCGGCACCGGGGGCACCGCTGCCAGGCGGGGCCAGCGCCGTGGCGATCGCTAGCTTCAACGGCAGGCCCTCCTTCGCATCGGGATCGACCGCCAGAATCTGTTTCCAAATCTCAAGCGCCGCAGTGTTGAGCGTGTAATCATTGCGCTCGCGGGCCGCCCAGCCCAGCGGCACAGCGCCTTCCAAATACAGATCCATGGCCGCAGTGTTTTTGAGCAGCCAACGGAGAAACTCCTTAGGACTGCTGGCCGAATCGGCCTGAGCAAAGGCCGCCAACTGATTGAGCCCACACTTGGCAATCAACTGCCGCTGATCGAGCACCGAGCGAAAAACGGGTTTTTCTAGCAGTTCCAACCAAGCAGCCTGATCGGCTTGGGCCGGGGCTTGCTCGTTGAGCCACGCGGTGGCGTTTTCAAAATAGGCAGTGAAATTCGCGCTGGCGATGGCCTTGTCGAGATCGTCGTCATTGGGCTCCCACGCCCCTAGTTGGGCAGCACTGGCCAGAAACAGAGTCGTAGCCATTGCAGTGGCCAGAGTCACACGCTGTGAGAGTGTCATGCTTGGGGGTCAACCTTTCGTATCCAGAGGGGATCGGTTTGTCATGCAGGGTGCCGGGCTGTCATGGCACAACGCCAGAGTCAATGTTTAAAAAAATAATAAAAGTTGAAACGCCCAGCAGACGCTCTTACTGTACTGGCGAGCCAGTCGCCCCGCCAGTCGTCGCCACACGGGCAGTGGCTTTTTGGACGGTCAGACTCTGCGTGCCGGCCTGGCGGGTTGCGATAAGAGCACAGCGGCTCCCAGCAAGGCTGCCGAGACAAGGTAGATGACTCCCCCGGCCGCGATGGCCCGGCTCATATTTTCCACGTCGCTTGTGCCGCCGCCGTAGCGCGTTGCCAAGCCCACGAAGAGCGGGCCCAGTGCCCCGCCTCCCCAACCCACGGTGTTCATGATGCCGGTGGCGCTGGCTCTCGCCACCGGCTCAATCTGATCGTAGAGCGAGGCGAAGATGCCGGCGTCGTAGCAGCCCTTGCAGATCCCGAAGGCTGTCATCGCCATCAGCAGCACAGGCTTCGTTGTGCACAGGCCCACCGTTGCCACGAAGATCGCGCCGCTCAACAGCCCCACCGCCTGCACCACAATGCGTCCACCGGCAAAACGCCGCGCCAGCCGGTCGGCCGCCATGCCAGCCAAGGGAGCGCTCAAAGCACTGGCCAGATGAATGAAGAGCGTGCCGTTGAGCCCGGCTGAGCCCAGGGAATAGTCAAACTTCTCCACCAAAAAAGTCGGCGTCCACGTGAGAAAGATCGTGGCCACAAAGTTTGCCCCCAGAAATGCCAGCATCAACAAGAGCACCACTGGCCGGCCCAGCACGAGCTGCGCAGTGGCGGCAATGCCCAGCGGCGCCGCCGCCAGCCCGTCGGTGTCTGGCAGTGCCGGCCCGGTGTCTGGCAGTGCTGGCTGACCCAGCGGCGCCGGAGCTTCAGCAGCGCCGCGCACCGGCTCGCGCAAAAAAAGATAGAGGACCGACGCTACCACCAGCCCGGCGCCACCAAAGAGAAAAAACCCAGCCCGCCAGCCGTAGTGTTCGGCGAGCACTGCACCGCACCAACTCCCCAGAATCGTGCCGACGTACACACTCGATTGGTGAAAGGCAAAGGCGCGACCGCGAGTTGCGGGGCCGTGATAATCAGCCACCAGCGACAGAGAAGCGGGAAAATAAAATGTTTCACCGAGACCTTCGGCAGCGCGCACGGCAACAAAGTGCCAGAGCTTCGAGCAGCCGGCGGTCGCGACTGTGACAAAGCTCCAGAAGATGCAGCCGCCCAAGATGAGGTGCACCCGCTTCACCCGGTCGGCAATGTAGCCAGCCAGCGGCGCACCGCCGGCATACACCCACATGAAGGCCGAGCCGATCAAACCCAGTTGCACCTTGTCGAAATGAAACTCCGCACCCAGCAATGGAAAGACGGCATAGATCGCCTGCCGGTCGGCGTAGTTAAAAAAACAGACGAGCCAGAGCATTGCCACGACCTGCCAGCGGTAGGCGGATACAATCGGCACAGCGGCCGGTGGGTGGGCGGTGTCCTCGGCTGTGGGAGTGGCTTTGGTGTTCAAGGGTTTGCTCTGCTGGGTGATCGGCGATCAAGGGGCTTTCCCGTCTGCACTGCTCAAAGGTCCTTGCCGATTTCTCACAGACACAGAAGATAGCGTCGCCGGAATGGTAGAGAGAAATAGACCGACCAGCCAAGAGCTTGCCACAAGCGCAACCCAGACCCACCCCTTGCCAATGCCCATCCGTCAACTCACCAGCGGTGCCTACGGTCACATGCTGACACATGCCGGCGTCTGGCTGCCCGATTCCCGCTGGATTGTGTACGACACGCGGCGGACACTCGATGGCTCTGTCTTTGACGGCACGCGGATCGAACGAGTGGCGGTCGACACGCAGCAAGTGGAGGTGCTTGCCAACGCGCCTCAACAGGGCTGTGGCGTGGTGACAGCCAGTCCACAGGACGAGCGCATCGTTTTTATTTTGGGGCCGTTTGAGCCAACGCCGGACTGGGAGTATGGAGCCGCCCATCGGCAAGGCGTTGTCGTGCGCACTACGCGGCCAGACGCGTTTGAGTTACTCGATGCCCGCAATCTCACCCCTCCCTTCACGCCGGGGGCGCTGCGCGGTGGGAGCCATCTGCATGCGTTCAACTGTGCCGGCACACTCGTGAGCTTCACCTACGAAGATGCTGTGCTGGCCGATCAGCTTGGCGGGCCACGAACAGCGGCCACCGAAAAAAATCTGCGCGGAATCGGCGTGAGTATTTGCGGTCGAGCCGTGCAGGTGCCCAAGACCCATCCCCGCAACCACGACGGCACAGCATTCAGCGTGCTCGTGACAGAGCTCACCGATGCGCCAGCACCCGGCAGTGACGAAATCTCTCGCGCCTGTGAAGAGGCCTGGATCGGCACGCATGGTTACCGGCGATCCACAGGTGCTTGGCAGGCAAACGCGATTGCGTTTCAAGGTTTGGTTTCGACGGCGACAGGTGAGGCGATCAGCGAAGTATTTGTGGTCGATCTGCCCGACAATCTCGCGCTGCTGCAAACAGGGGCCACCGCGCCGATCGCCGGCACGCTCACCCGTCGACCCGCTGTGCCCTGTGGTGCATCGCAGCGACGCATCAGTTTCACGGCCACGCGCAAACATCCGGGCATCAGCGGCCCCCGACACTGGCTGCGTTCGAGCCCTGACGGCAGTCAGATCGCATTTCTCATGCGCACTGACGCCGGGCACGTGCAGATCCACGCGGTGAGTCCAAACGGCGGTGAGCCCAGACAGATCACACACGATCCGTGGAGCATTTCTAGCGCTTTCACGTGGAGCCCCGACGGCAGCCAACTGGCTTGCATCGCCGACGGCAGCGTGTTGGCTATCGACGTGGCCAGCGGTCAAAGCCGCCGGCTCACGCACTCAGTCAGCGGCAGGGCCGGCCCCCGTCCAGAAGCCTGCGTTTTCTCGCCAGACGGCAAGCACGTCGCCTTCATGCAGCCGGTGCTATCAACCGCAGACGGCCTGCCCGAGGCCGGCCAGTTCTACAACCAGATTTTTATTGTCGACGTCTAAACAGTTGCGACAGCTCGGGCGCATGCGGCCGAGTTGGAGCGCTTGGCCACTTGCGGCCCACAGCAACGAGACTTCTGCCGCCCCCGATACGCATCAGCCGCATGCGCTCTGGTCAACGCTCATGCCGCCGATCGCACCCCGCCAAAGGGGCATGCGCACAACAGACACAGGGAGCGTTTGCGTTTTTTATAGCTGGCTTGCTGGGAGCTAGGAACAGCCCATGCTGTTGCCGCAGTTGTGACAGAGGTAGCAATTTCCATTGCGGACGGTGATGGCCCCGCAGTTATCACAAGCCGGGGCATCGATCTGAAACTTGGCAAACTGACTCTGCTGATCGGCAGCGCTCGCGGTGGGATCCAGACGCATCGCCACGCCCGCCCGCTCCAACAGCGCTGCGGTATCGCTGGCGGCAGCGGCCTTGGCAGACGGCGCAGTGGCCTTGGCGGACGGCGCAGCGGCCACTGCCGATTTGCCGTTTGCGCTGGACGTCACTTTGGTTCGGACGACAGCACCATTTGCCGATTGTCCGATCGTTGTTTTGGACTTTCCTTGTCCATCAGCCAGCCCGCTCGCCATCGTGGCGGCGGGCTTGCGCTCACTTTCGGAGTCGTCACCCGCAGCAGCGTCATCGCCGCCGCTGTGTCCATCGACGTGATGGCCCCCGGGCCGGTTGGCCTCGCGAAACCCCTGGATAAATTCTGTTCCCATCCAGCGGAAGATGTAGTCGACAAGACTCTTGGCCACCGGGATGTCGGGATTCTTTGTGTAGCCCCAAGGCTCGAAGCGTGTGTGTGAAAACTTTTTCACATACACCTCCAGCGGCACGCCGTACTGCAGGCTCATCGAGACGGCAGTGCCGAAAGCGTCCATCAGGCCGCCGATCGTGCTGCCTTCCTTAGCCATGGTGATGAAGAGTTCACCGGCGCGACCGTCATCGTAAAGTCCAACGGTGATATAGCCTTCATGGCCACCCACATTGAACTTGTGCGTGACACTGCGCCGGGTGTCGGGCAGTCGCTCCCGGCGTGGCGTGGCGGTCACCTTGGCGGAAGCCTTGTCGGCTTCGGTGCTCGTGGAAAGTGGCTGGCTCTCCTTCGAACCGTCGCGATAGATTGCCAGAGCCTTCAGACCCATTCGCCAGCCCTCGGCATAGGCCCCGGCGATGTCGGCGGGGGTGGTTTCGCGAGGCATGTTCACCGTTTTGGAGATCGCACCCGAGATGAAGGGCTGCGCTGCGGCCATCATTTTGACGTGTGCCTCCCACGCGATCGAACGCGTGCCGAGTCGCGGCTGGAAGGCGCAGTCGAAGACGGGCAGATGCTGATCCTTGAGGCCGGGGGCCCCTTCGATCGTGTCCTGCTTGTCGATGAAGGCCAAAATCGCTTCGACGGCTGGCTCATCGTAGCCCAGCGTGCGCAATGATAACGGCACCGTCTGATTGACGATCTTGAGCATGCCGCCACCGGCGAGTTGCTTGTATTTCACCAAGGCGATGTCGGGCTCAATGCCAGTCGTATCGCAGTCCATCAGAAAGCTGATGGTGCCGGTGGGCGCGAGCACCGTGGCTTGGGCGTTGCGAAACCCATGCCGCCGACCGTGGGCCAGAACCGAATCCCAGATTGCGCTGGCCGCATCCTGCAGATATTGCGGGCAGGACGGGTCTATGGTGGCGACTGCATCGCGGTGCATCTGCATCACGTTGAGCATCGGCTCCCGGTTGGCGGCGTAGCCTTCAAAAGGCCCAACAGCCGCCGCCAGTTCGGCGCTGGTGTGATTGGCCACGCCGTGCAGGATCGCCGTGATCGCTCCGCACAACCCGCGACCGGCCGCGCTGTCGTAAGCCAAACCGTCTGCCATTAGCAGGCTGCCGAGATTGGAATAGCCCAACCCCAGCGGCCGAAACATGTGGCTGTTTTTGGCGATCCGTTTGGTCGGATAGCTGGCGTGGTCGACGAGAATTTCCTGAGCAATAAGAAAAATTTTGCAAGCTGCTGAAAACCGATCGACCTCAAAGGTGCCGTCGGGCCGACGAAACTTCATCAGGTTGATGCTGGCCAGATTGCACGCGGTGTCATCGAGGAACATGTATTCGGAGCAAGGATTGCTGGCGTTGATCCGGCCTGAGTTGGGGCAGGTGTGCCAGCGATTGATTGTCGTGTCGTACTGCACACCCGGGTCGCCGCACTGCCAAGCACACTCAGCCATCCGGCTGAGCACTTCACGAGCCTTGAACGAGGGGCCAGCCTTTGTGGAATCAGTGACCCAACGGGTTGTCCAGGTGTCGTCGCGATCGGCTGCCTCCAGAAAATCGTCGGTGAGACGCACCGAGAGGTTGGCATTTTGAAAGAGGATCGAACTGTAGGCCTCCCCGTTGAAGTTGGCATCGTAGCCCCCCTTCTCGATGAGCACGCGGGCCTTCTTTTCTTCCTTTGCCTTGCACTCAATGAATTCCATGATGTCGGGATGCGTCACTTTCAGCGACTGCATTTTGGCGGCCCGTCGCGTCTTGCCACCACTCTTCACCACGGCTGCCACCTGATCGTAGACCCGCATGAAAGAGAGGGGGCCGGAGGGCTTGCCGCCACCGGCTAGCTTTTCGCGCTGGCTGCGGAGCGTCGAGAGATCGGTGCCTGTTCCAGAGCCAAATTTAAAGAGCATCGCCTCGCTGCGCGCAAGATCCATGATGTCTTCCATGTTGTCTTTAACGCTCTGAATAAAACAGGCGCTGCCCTGCGGATACTCGTACGGATTTTGCGGTTGCACCACTTCGTGCGTGGCCTCATCCCAACGCCAGTTGCAGGGCGTTCCCTTCACGCCGTACTGGTGGTAAAGGCCGACATTAAACCACACTGGAGAATTGAAGGCCCCGTGTTGGTGGACGCTGAGCCAAGCCAGATCGCGGTAAAAATTTTCGCCATCTTGGGCCGATTTGAAGTAGCCATCGGCAATGCCCCAATCGGCGATCGTGCGAGCCACGCGATGCACGAGCTGCTTGACGGAGTGCTCGCGCTGGGGCGTGTGGATCTCGCCGTAGAAATATTTGCTGACCACAACGTTGGTGGCGAGCTGACTCCAGGCCGCCGGAATCTCACAGGCCGGTTGTTCAAAGAGCACCTTGCCATCTTCGCCCTTGATGGCCGCCGTGCGCAGATCCCACTCGGTCGTGTCAAAAGGGCTCGCCACATCCGTGGGGCAGAACGTGGACGCGATCTCGATGGGCACCCGGGCAGTGTTGCCGGTGGCGTGTGAGCCTGCCGACGGAGCGGCTGCGGGCGATCGGGTGGCGGCGGATGCGGATTCAACCCGTGCGGCGGAGGTTTCTAAAGAGTCCATCGGTTGCTACTCCATTTGTCAGGGGGAAATTGTCAGAGAGAGGGCTTGAGTTGGCAGAGAAAGAGTTTCGAGAAAGCGAGTGAGTTTAAGAAGTATACTTCCGTACAGTCTTCGTGCAAAATACCATCGGCAGACGCTGGCAAAAGAGGTGGGAGTTTTTCCAAAAACGAAAAGGAAACGCGATTTTCAGAAAGCAGTTCCCTCTGCGTGCTATCGCAATATCTTGTGGTGGTTGTCCCAACGACCACTTCATATGGCCGGGGCGTGAATGTAGTGAGTGCGTTTGCTGCGTCAAGCGACTTTTTTTTGTCTGGCAAAAACGGGCTAAATAACGCATAACTGTCGCGTTGGATCGCCGGCGAGAGGCCGCTAGCGTGGCACGCGTGTGGCCCCGCAGTCGCCGCTGTGTTGGCAACGGGTTTTGCTGCCCAAAACATCCCTTCTAGAAAGACTCTCAAGCATGCCAGTTCTCACCAGTATGACACACGATTTGCCCCTCCCGCTCGCCGGTTGTCGCGTGCTTGTGTTGGTGGGGGATGCGTACGAGGATTTAGAACTCTGGTATCCCAAACTGAGACTGGAAGAGGCCGGCGCAATTGTCACGCTAGCCGGCCCGCTGGCAGGCCAGGTCTATGCCGGCAAACATGGCTATCCATGCACCAGCGATGCGGCCATCGCCGACGTAGAATCGACGCATTTTGAGGGGATTGTTTTGCCCGGCGGGTGGCTGCCGGATGCCCTGCGCCGCCTGCCAAAAGTGCTCCAGTTGGTGCGAGAATTTTCTCACGCTCAAAAGCCCGTGGCGGCCATCTGCCACGGTGGCTGGATTGCGATTTCAGCCGGCGTCTATGCCGGCGTGAGCGTGACGGGCAGCCCGGGCATCAAAGATGATCTCGTCAACGCCGGTGCCCTTTGGAAGGACGCCGCCGTTGTGGTCGACCGCCATTTTATTTCCAGCCGCAAACCGGCTGACCTGCCTGCTTTTATGGGGGCAATGGTGGCGCTGCTCGTCCGGACAAAAGTGGTGTAGAATCGCTTGTGTGAGTACAGAACACCTCTCCGCCCACGACGCCGTCAAAGCCCGTATCCGCGCGGTTGGCTTGCGTTGCACCGCAGCGCGATTGACCGTGCTGCAACACCTCATCGCCGCACACGGCCCGCAGACGCATGCAGAAGTTTCCGATGCACTGGTGGAGCGGGGCTTTGATCGGGCCACGATCTATCGCAATCTCACAGAACTCACACAAGCCAAACTCCTCACGCGCATGGAGTTGGGCGATCACGTCTGGCGGTTTGAACTGCGGCGGCCAAACCCGGCCGGGAGCAGCGAGGCCCATCCGCATTTCCTCTGCACCACCTGCGGCGTGGTGTCGTGCTTAGAGGACGTGACAGTGGCCATCACCCCCAAGCCCAAGGCGGCCAAGCCGTCGGTTATCGGGCGGGCCAAGACAGGCACCGCCAAGCCACGCAGCATCCGCTTTGTGACAGAGGTCCTGCTCAAGGGGCAGTGCGGCAACTGCAAGTAGCGCACGCCCACTTGCCGGGCCGCAAACAGACTGAACGTCGAGTTGAGCGTCGAACTGAGCGTCGAGTTGAGCATCGAGCCAAGCGTCGAGCCAAGCGTCGACACCAAGAGTGGATGTGCGCAGGCTGGACACCATTACGGGGCCAGTCCGGTTTGTACCACCGCCGTGCTGGGGCGCACATCCGGGAGGTGATAAAAGCCGAAGCCCAAGATGACGTAGGTGGCCAGCAGCAGCACGCCTTCCATCCAGTTGACGGTGCCATCGACAATCAACTCGCGGGCCACGACCACCGCCAACACAATCGCCACCACTTCAAAGTTCGTGAAGGTCAGGCTCATCTCCACCCCCATAAACATACCGACAAAGACCAGAATGGGGGCCACCATCAGCACCATCTGAATCGTCGAACCGACCGTCGCACTGAGCACCAACTCTTGCTTGCCCGCCCGCGCGAAGCGGATCGCACTGAGCACCTCGCCGACGCCGCCGACGCCGCCCAGAATCATGACACCGCTAAAGACATCCGAGAGCCCCAGTGCCTTTGCGGTGGGCGCGAGCGATTCGCACAGCGCGTCGCTGATCAGCGCCAGCATCACGCCGGCCATCGCCAGTGTGCCCAACAGTATCCACAACTTGGGATGCACCGGATGAGGCTGACTCGTTGCGGTATGACCCGTTGTCTTGTCGATCTTTGGCTCGGGCGTCAGAGCTTCGTTGCGTCCGCCAAGCAGTGTCACGAGAACATTGATTAAATACACAACGAGCAATACGACGGAGATTTCAGTCGACAGGCCGCGGGTTCCCTCCGGCGTGCCGATGCTGAAAACAGCCGGCACGATCAGGCAGAAGGCGCAGAGTTGCAGCATCGAAGCGTTGGATCGCAGGCGGCGTTCCTCAAACTTCTGCGGGCCATATTTGAGGCCACCAATCAGCAGCGCACACCCCAACCCCAGCAGCAGATTGGCGATGATCGAACCCGTCAGCGATGCTTTGACAACAGAGGCCAAACCGTGCGACAGGGCCACGATCCCGATGATGAGTTCCGGAGCATTGCTGAGCGTGGAGTTGAGAAGACCGCCAATCGTGGTACCAAACCGCGAAGCCAATTCCTCGGTGGTGTCGCCCATCAGTTCCACAAGCGGCACGATCGCCGTCAGGGAGACAAAAAAAACGAGCAGTGAATTGGCATGGTAGAAGTTGAGGGCAAGCGCGGCTGGCACGCAGATAAGGAGCCATTTCATGATTGCGATGCCCAGCTATTGTTACGAAAGGTGGCCCAGATGCACGAGCACGTGCGCGGTGGCGAATCCTTGCGAGGATACGCTATCCATCAGAAAAGATAAAAGCGGCTACCCATTGCGTGGGTGGCAGCTAATACCAAATACCAGCGCGGGCCAGAAAGGTATTGCTGGGGTTAAAGGTCTCATCATTGGAGAAGTAATACTGCACCGTCCGACCAAAAACCCAGCCGGTTTCCAGCCGCCAATTGAGTCCGAGATTGGCCGGTCGCCGCTCCCAACCGGCCAACAGGCGGTAGTCGCGAATCACCATCACCTGATCGTTGCCGCTGGAAGATTGCGTGGCCCATTGGTTGCCGCCAAACTCGGCAGCCACGTAGAGCCACTGCGCGGCCCGCTGGCTTTCGGCCACCCGCCACGCCAATCGCGGACGCGGAAAGATCAACTCAAAGCGTGTGCTGTCGGAGGGCGTCCAGAGCAATCCACCGGCCGGCAGCATGTTGACATCGTAGCGGTCCAGATAGATCAAGCCGGCAATGACGCGTAAATTTTCGGTTGCCTCCCACGCCCCAAAGCCGTGGCCGGTGATGCGCATGGCCTGTGGGGTGTCGTTTTTGAAATCGCTGTACCAACCGGGCGAGACAGCCAGGTCCATTCCCAACTTTTCGGTGAGCTTGCGCAGCCAGCGGGCCTGCACATAGCCTTCAAAAAGTTCGTTGGGCATATCGACGCCCGTCGGCTTGTCGACGAGCGTGCCGACAAAGCCCGCCGTGACGAGCAGTGGCGAAGCGGGTGTGGGGGCCGGCAGGCCGAGAGTGATCGATTGTTCAAGGTTTGTCAGACCGAGGCCATTGGAGCCAAACTTTGGCAACTCCGTCACCGTAAAGAGGGCCTGCTGCAGGATGCCTGGCTTGGCTCCGGGGGGCAGTTTACGACCGGCGGGCGGCTCAAACTCCTGCCGGGGCTGGCCAGGGGGAGCCACATCATCGGCCATGAGCGGCTCGGATAAATCTTGCGGGTCGCCCAGCGCTGCAAAACGAATGCGATCAAAAACGCCCCGATCGATCTCCGGCAGTGGCCTGACGGCATCTGGATTGTCTGCTTCGTCGGCACGCCCCTGCGCACAAAAAAAAGCAACCGCAACTCCCAGCAGCACGCCAGCCACGGGCAGGCAGCGAAAGTGGCCGCCGGGGGGCCCGTTGGCCCGGCTGCTGGCCGGTGAGTCGCGAGGTGGTGGGAGGTGTGCCAAAGTGGTGTGCACGTGTGGTGTGCCGCGATTGTTTGCGCACGGAATGGTTGTGCCGGGCTAGTAAGCCAGTCCGAGGCGAAACATGATCGTGCTGTTTAAGTTTTGGATATTGGGCGGCCCATCGACAAAGTAAAGCTGCCGGTAGAAGACGTAGCCCACTTCAAAATTACCGGAGAAACCGGTTGGGGTTTGGGGCACCCACTCGGTGCCGAGCGAAACGCGGATGTCGTTGTAGTCGAACGGCGAGATCTGTCCTGTACTGCGTCGAAACGTCCACGCGCCGCCGCCGTACTCGCCGGCCAGATAGCCCCAGATTGAATGCTTGCCGGCGTTGGTGATGCGTTTCATCGCCTTGGGCGCTGGGAAAAAAATGTCGTACCGCGAGTCGGCGTCTGGCGTCCAAGTCAGGCCCACCGCCGGTAGCAGCTTCACTTGATTGCGATCGAGGTAGACGATGCCCGCCTTGCCCTGCATGGTGGGAGTGAGCTGCAACGTACCGATGGCCCGTCCCATCAAACGCCAGCTTTGAAAGACAAACACATCCCAGTTGGTGAAGATACCCAGACGCAGTCCCAACTCCGCGCCGAAGAGGGGCGTGAACTGCGGATTCCAAGCGGTGTCGATGAAAACGTCATAGGTGTTGGGAGGCAGATCGGCGAGCATGGTGGAGCTGGTCTCGGGTCCATCCCACAACTGCAGACCGAAACCGGGCGTGATCAGCAAAGGCGCGTGATTTAAATTGGCAGCTGAGTTGTGAAAGAACGGCAGCGCAAATGTGGCCGAGGTGTCGAGTTCGTTAACGCCCACGCTCGTACCCTGACCGTTGCCGGCTAAGTAGGCCCAACTCCCCCGCGCGCCTTGGTACAGGTGCATCGTCTGTTGAAACGTAGAATTTTGTTGCGGGTAGCCAGGCGGGAACAGCGTTGGACTCCCTGCGGTTCCCTGCGTGTTGGTCAAGGATGGTGCCGCGGTTGAATAGCCTGGATAGCCGGGCTGGCCACCGATCGCCGACGGTGCGAGCCCCGCCGGTTGCAGACCGGCCGGGGGGGGAAAAACCTGCGCGGCCTGCGGTGCGTAGGGATCCCATGTTGGTGGAGCGGGCGAGAGTGGAGTGCCGAAGGTATTCTGCGCGAGCCGATCGAGTGACGACGCGGCCGGCGGTGGCAGTTGAACGGTTTGTGCAGCGGCCGACTGCGCAGCTACAAGCCCGGCGACGGCGATCGAGGCCAGCGCGAAAGACCGCAGCCAAAAGAGTTGTTGAGAGACCACCACGGGCACGTCAGCGGAGCAACTCCGCGCAAAAAAGGAAAACCAACGCACAAACACAAATGTCTCTAGCGAGGGGTACCGCGCCTCGCGCACAAGGGTCAAGGTCCAAGCGCGGAGTGAGACCGTACTTGGGAAACAAGAACGTGCTCAAAAAACTCGCAAACTATGGAAACTGCGCGAAGCGCCCATGTTTTGTTCACTGCGTACGCCTCACGCTGTGAACGAGCCGATTCGGCTGTGTCTCGGCCTAAAGCGGCTGTGTCTCTTCCTAAAGAAGGAGCCTGGAAATCGGAGGGGCGGCACCGGATGGCTGGAAGGAGTTGCAAGAGTGCGCAGCACTGTCGAAAACAGTATGTTGCCGCCGGTTTGCGCAGTGGAAAAAGATGTGGATTCTTTTTGATCGTCTGTGCACGACCGACTGCACGACTGAGGGTGGCCTGATCTTTATGAGTAGCGAATTGTCTCCGCGCGATTGTGCATCTGGTTTGCCAGAGAGTTTAGCTCCCCCAGACCCAATCGATCCGGCAGCTCTCTTGGCCGCCAGTGGTTTGGCGACCTTTGAGCACTCCAGCGAAATCGTCTCGACGATGGAGCGGGCGCGTGAGATGGCGATCACAGTGGGGCTGCCCCTCCCGGCGGCCATCGTTGCCGATCGGCAGACATTCGGCCGCGGCCAGCAGGGCGCACGGTGGTGGCAGGCACCGGGGAGCTTGGCGGTGAGCGTGGTGCTAGGAGCAGTGGATGCCGGGACGCCGGCTGCCCCGCTCGCCCCGCAGCCGATTTGGTCACTGGCCTGCGGCGTCGCGCTCGCGGAGACCCTCGCACTGCTTCTGCCCACGGTGCGGCCCCGCGTGCGCTGGCCCAACGACATTGAAGTGCAGGGCAAAAAGCTGGCCGGAATTTTAGTGGAAACCGCTCCCGGAGACCGAGTGATCTTCGGCATCGGCGTCAACACGACCGGCAGTGCTGCCACGGCCCCAATCCCACTGCGCACAAAGCTCACCACGCTCCCGGATCTCACCGGCCGGCCTTTGCCCCGCCAGCGAGTATTGGCCGAATTTCTACCGAGATTTTTTCAACTGCTGCGCGCGATCGCTGCCGATCCTGGCGTGCTGCAGTTGCGCTACCGACCTCTCTGCGCTTTGACAGGGCAGGTAGTCACGATCCATCGCGGCGGCACTCTGCTGCGCGGATTGTGCCGGGGCATTGCCGCCGACGGCGCGCTGTTGCTCGACGCCGAAACCGGACCCCTGCGAGTGCATTCGGGAAGCCTCACTGATCCGGCTGATGTGTGGCGCGGTTGCGAGCCCGCCTGACAACCGATTGCTGGGCATTTTTTTGGCGGCTCTTTTTTTGGCGGGCAGTCGATTTTCTACGGGCAGCATCCCGGAGTGCCACCACGCACACCTCTCGACCGCCGCTGGAAAGCTGCCGGGCTTGGGGCTGGAAGCCCCAGGTGCGAAACAGGGCCAACCAGGCCGGCAAGGAGTCGCTGCGCGACCATTCCGGCAGCTTCAGCGTGGCGATGATGCCGGCGGGTCGCACGCCCGGTGCGGTCACGATCCTCTCGATCGATTCCAACGTACTCTTCGGATCGATGTTCATATCGGTCACGATCCAATCGAATCCGCGGAACATGCGAATCCGCACATCGCGGGCCCGCATCCGCCATTGCTCGAAGCGGGGGTCTGCGGCGATGGCATCCGCGACGAGTGCCGGATCGATGCCCACTACCATCAGCCCGGCCTCCAATAACCGCTGGCACGCGCCGCCGGGCGCCGCCCCCAACTCGCAGGCGCGATTGCCCCGCTCGAGGGCGACGGCAAACGTGGCCAGCGCTTCGTCCAGCTTGAGCCATGCCCGCGAGACTTTGTCCTCAGGCAGCACGCCGGGATAGACGCCGCCGGGCCAGCAACTGGAGGGAGTATCCGCGCGGTGCCAACCGACCCACCAGCGGTCGATCGAATCGATGACGCAGTCCAGCACGAGGTCGCCAGGCTGGGCGACAGCCGGAAGTGCAGCGGACTTTTCGTAGAGCTTGAGCAAGTGACACCGCACCGGTTGGCTGGCAGCATTTGTCCGCGGATCGCGGTGCCAAACGTGGACGTTGTCCCATGTCGAGTGGCCGGCTAGGAGGCGGAGCTTTTCAATCCGTTCCTCATCGCTGGCCCCGACCACTTGGCCAAACGAACGGATCACCGCACGCGCGAAAATAAGATCGGGAAAAAAGTTATCGGGAGGATCAAAGCCGACTGACGCAGCAGCTTGGGCAGCAGACTTGGCGTCGGCTGCCAACCGAAAGGTGACCAGCCCACGGCGCCAAGCTCCCTTGGCTAGGGCGGGCAGAATTTCCTGCTGCCGCCGACACAGTGCCGCCTCAGCCCCACCTTGGCAACTGACCAGTAAAAAATCGCCACGGTTTTTCGGAGCGGGGATCGGCTGACAAACATTTGGAGCGGCACGTGGCATGAGCACTGTTCTATCTCAGCTACCTACAGCCGCTAGGGCGGAGACATGCCTGAGCCGCTAGGGCGGAGAAGTGCCAGAGCTGCTAGGGCGGAGAAGTGCCCAGAGCTGCTAGGGCGGAAATGCCAGAGCCGAGCGGTCTTGAAACAGCTCAGCCGTCCAAAGACTTCAAGAAAAGCCTTCAAAACAGGCCCTAAAACAAGCCCTAAAATCAGGCCGGCCCGGGCGCCCAAGGGCCCGGGCCGGTCTTTCTCGTCTGAACGCCCGACTGATCCAAAATCCCCAACAGGCTGTTGGCCGGGTGGCGGGGTCTCGAAAGAACCCGTTGCCTAGCCATCGCTGTCGGGGTCAGGACTAGCCGTGGCCTTTCTTCTTTTTGGCAACTTTCTTAACAGCTGCCTTCTTCGCCTTCTTCTTTGCCATCGATATGGCTCCTTGCCACGAGCACCAGGATACACGACACACGACCGATCCCTTGGTGCTCTATCGAAGGGATCGGGCGACGTTTCGAACTTTATTTCCAGTGTTTTTTGTTGGAGTGAAAAATGACGACACGACTTTTTTAGAAACCATTTCATCTTTTCTAGAAACGATTTCTGCGCGTCACGCAGTCTTCACAAGAGAGTTGTGAGGGATGAGAGCAAAAACTGTCAAGAGAACTTCTCGAAAGTTTTTCAGAATTTTTAGCAGGAACTCCGGCGAGGCATCGAGCCTCAGCCCAGCGTGGCTGGCGTCATGCTGGCGAAGATTCGTTCGCTGCGTTGGTACGAGCGTGGGTTGTTGCCCACGTTTCAAGAAGCGTGCCTTGCTTGGAGAAGTCTTGCTCGTCGACTCCGATTGGGCTTTTAAAGAAGCAAGCCAGCCACTGCAAAGCCCCTTTCTCACCGGCACGGTGAGCGCGTTCGACCAGTCGCGCCAGATCGATCACCAGCGGGGCAGCGAGGATTGAATCGCAGCCCTGCCAGATGAATTGAAACGTCATCGGCGTGCCGAGGAAGCCGCGGAAGTGCACGTGATCCCAAGCAGTTTTCCAATCGCCGAGGCTGCGAATGTATTCGATGGAGACGTGCGTTTGCGGTGGGTAGCCGAGAATGCTCGCCAGCAGGTGGTCTTTGCTGCGCACCTTAGTGGCTTTGTTGCGCGGATCATCCAGCACGCGGCCATCCATGTTGCCAAAGATGTTGTGGCCGACCCAGCTCATGACGTCGAGATTGCGCGCAGCAAACATCGGCGCCAGCACGCTCTTGAGCAGCGTCTCGCCGGTCTTACCGTCGCAGCCGGCGTGGGCAGCCTTATGCTCGATCGCACACTGCTGGATCGCCTCGGGAGTGGCCCCGGTGGAAGGGGTAAAATTGATGTAGGAAGCACCGGCAAAAAATGCGGCCAACGCGTAGAGACTGCTGGCCGGCAGCGGGCAGGTGAGCGGGTTGTCGAGCAACTTTTTGAGCTCGGACCAATGCGTTGGAAAAGGGAGCGTGGGCGTGGGTTCGGTGGAAGAAAGATTGACGACCACCACGTGCCGGAGTTTTTCCGCTTGCGCAAAATTTTCGATGTCGCGTTGCACGCGATCGATCGCTTGGCGGGGTGTTTCCACAATGGACACAACAGATGGATCGGCCAACTCACAAATTTTATCGCCGGCAGCAATGATCGTGCCGGGCCGCAGCCGCGATTCCACCGCAGCAAAAAAATCAGCAGCGTCATCGAGCAACTCCGGCGCGATGGCACGGCTGTCGGTCCACATGCGTCGGGCTTCGTCGGCCAGTCGACCGGGGCGAATGTCGTGGCCGCCCACGACGATCTCTGCGCAATCGACCAGATCCAGCTGCGTGAACGGTTCGAGGGCAGTCACCAATCCAATCGGCTCGATGGCCTGTCGGCTCAGCGCTGCTAAGCCGGTCATCACCGTGGTGGCAACGCCCCCCTTGGCACCGATGAGCCACAGACCGATGCGCTGCTTGGGCATTGCACAAACTTTCTGGAGGGAGAGTATGCATCCCGCAGCCAATGCAAAATTGGCAAAGCGGACACGAGGCTGGGAGAGGCAACTGGGAATCGGACGGAGGCTTGGTATCATTCCGCTTCACACAACAGCCGTCAAGCGACCGACTGGAGCCTTGCAGACAATCAGGATTGCGGACAAAAGCATGGAGCGTTCACACCGTTTAGCGACCCCCGGAACAAACAGCCTGCAGTTGGCCGATCGCATGGCTGCTTTGGAGCCATCGGCCACACTGGCGATGTCTGCCCGGGCTGCAGCCATGACGGCCGCCGGCCAGCAGGTGATCGATCTATCGGTGGGCGAGCCCGACTTTCCAACGCCCCCGCACATCTGCCGTGCCGCCGAGGCCGCCATTGCAAACGGGAAAACAAAATACACTCCGGCCGCCGGCATTCCCGACCTGCGCAAAGCCATTGCCAGCGACTTTTCCCGCCGCACAGGATTGGCTGTCGGCGCGGCGCAGGTGATTGTTTCCAACGGCGCCAAGCACGCCCTGCACAATGCGTGTGTCGCCCTTTTAAATCCAGGCGATGAGGTGATCGTGCCAGCCCCCTACTGGGTGAGCTATGCCGAATTAATCAAGCTGTCGGGGGCCAAGCCCGTGCTGCTGGAAACCCGGATCGAAGAGGATTTCATCCTGCGGCCCGAGGTGCTGCGGGCGGCCCTCTCACCGCGCACGCGCATGCTGTTGCTCTGTTCGCCGAGCAATCCCACTGGGGTGGTCTATACAGCCGACCAATTGCTGCCGCTGGCTGACATTGCAATTGAGGCCAATCTGGCCGTTGTGTCGGATGAGATTTACGACCGGCTCGTTTTCGATGGCCGGGAAGCGGTGTCATTTCCCACTCTCCGACCAGGACTGGAGTCGCGGACGGTGGTGGTTGGCGGCGTCAGCAAGACCTATTCCATGACGGGCTGGCGCATCGGATGGACGATCTGTCCAGAGCCACTCGCCAAGGCCATCGGCAATCTGCAAAGCCAGCAGACCAGCAATCCCTGTAGCGTCAGCCAGCATGCGGCGCTGGCGGCTCTCACCGGCCCACAAGAATGCGTGAGCGAAATGTGCCGGGCGTTTCAGCGGCGGCGCGATCTTGTCACCGCCCGCCTGACGGCGATCGAGGGCATTGGCCTGCCCACGATTGGTGGCGCTTTCTACGCATTCTTTGACATCCGACAGGCATTGGCCCGCGCACCAGCCACCGGTATCCGCACCAGCCTGCAGTGGTGCGAGGCTTTGCTGGAGAAGCAGCACGTGGCCCTTGTTGCCGGTAGCGCATTTGGTGCTGAAGGCCACGTTCGGATGTCATTCGCCGCCAGCGAAGACACACTCACCGCAGCGATCGATCGCATCGAAGAATTTTTGACAGCCCGTGCAGCGGAGTGATGGGGCAGCGCATGCAGACCAGTGCGACCGGCGGCTTGACTGCGGTGGGAATTGTGCTGGCCGGCGGTGCCTCGCGGCGGCTGCAAAAAAATGGGCCGCTGGTGTCGAGCACAGCGACTGGCCCCATCGACAAGGCGCTCTTCCAGTTTCGTGGCCGGACATTTTTGGAACACGTCTGCGCGAGTCTGGCCGATGCAGTAGCGGAAGTCATCGTTGTGGCAGCGCCTCATCAAACGCTCCCCGTGCTGGCGGGAGCCGTGCGGGTGGTGCGCGATGGTCTGCCGGGCGCAGGACCGCTGGCGGGCATTCGCGACGGGATGCGCAGCAGCCTCGAAGAGGCCTCGCGACTCGGTGTGCCGCCGCCGTCGGTGGCCTTTATCGCTTCGTGCGATGTGCCGCTTTTGCACCCGTTGGTGGTGCGACACTTAATCCAGATCGCCGCACACACCGCAGTGGCTTCGAGCGGGATCGCCTGGGCACTGCCGTGGGTGGACGCTCATCGGCAGGTGCTCGTTTCGGCCGCGAGTCTGGCTTTGTTACCGCAGATGGAAGCCTATCTGGCGAGCGGCCGCCGCGATCCGCAGGGGCTTGTCGCGCAGCTTCTGGCGATCGATCCCTCCCCTATTCGTCTTGTCACGGCCAGCGAATTGACCACTTTTGATCCGGCGCTGGCATCGTTTTTTGACATTGATACCGCGGACGATTTTGAACGTCTGCAGACGCTGCCGGGATATCCGCCTTCGCGGAATTGATCGCTGACTTCTATACTTCGTCGCTATGGCAACGCGACACGTTCGATCGAGTGCAGGCTCGCGGTTCCGCCGCCGCTGGGCCGTTTTTTCACTGGCCGCACTGACACTCGGCGGCACAGCGATTTGGCTGGCACCAGCCGTGCTGGTGCTCACGCATTTGCGTGACCGTCCGCTGCAGATGCTCTTTGCAGGTATCGATGGGAGCGTCTTGAGTGGCGGGGCGAGTTGGAACTGGCTGGGTGGCAGCGAATACCGCAACGTAACGTTGCTGGACCGCAACGGCCGGCCCGTGGCCGCTGTGCAACGCGTTGTCATCGAACGCGGACTCGTTGCGCTGGCCTTGGATCCCACGCAGCTTGGCACGGTGCGGCTCATCGGTGCTACGGCTCTGGTGGAGGTGCGTCGCGGCGGCAGCACGTTGGAAGACATCCTCGCTCCGTGGCTGGCCACGCGTGCCTCTGCGCCGCCGCAGGCACCGGTTTCATTTGAAATTGAGCTCGTCGATGCGGCCGTGGAGCTGGTTGATCTGGAGCGGCGCGATGCGTGGCAGATCACAGAATTGCTTGCCGCCGGCACCGTGCGACCCGATGCGAGGCTGGCCGGTTGGACGGTGTCGGGTCGGGTGCTGCACTCCGGCCAACCGGCGGCAGATTTAATGGCCGCCTTTACACACACGGTGCCTACCAAAACGGCAGAGCACGGCAGGGGTATGCAACTGGATCGCACGACTATTGCCGCAGGCGCAACCGCCATGCTGACGCGCGATGGTGGGTGGTCGGTTTCGTCTCCGGCGGCACCGGTGCCCACGCTGCCGCGCACGCTGGCCATTGCCACCAATCGGCTACCGCTGGGAATTTCAAGCGTCGTGGCCACGCGCTTTGACACCGAGCATTTGCTCGATGGCTTGGCTGACGTGCGAGTCGACATTCTCCTCCCACTCACCGCCGCCGACACCGGCTCTCAGGGGACAGGGCGGCCGCGTGCCATGGGCAACGAGAGCCTGCAGATCAGCGGGGTGATTTCCGGTTTGCAGTTGGCACTGTGCCACGCCGACACGCTGGCCGAGATTGCTTCGATCGCGCGCTGCGAGATCCCGCTCGACATTTCGCTCACTCGCCAACTCCTCACGGTTCGCCATCTCAAAGCCACGTCGCCGCTGTTTACAGCCGAGGCCTCCGGACGCATTCAGATTCCGCAGGGAAACTCGTGGGACTGGGCCGAGGCGTTAATCGGCGAAGATTTTGCGTTGGCAGCCGACATCGATCTGGCCGCTGCATCGCGGGCGATTCCCGGTGGGCTCTCCGTGCGGCCTGATGTGCGCGTGACGGCGGGTCAATTGCAGTTGGCGGCTGCAGCGCACGCCGATGGAGGCGATCGTTTGCTAGAGGTGCGGGTCACCTCACGCGATCTGGCCGCAGTGCAAAGCGTGGCTGCTACCGCGGCAGGCGGCAGCGGTGACGATGCAACGCCCGCGATCGCAGCACACGAGCGGCTCCTGCGATGGAACGAGCCCTTCACAGCCTGGCTGCGGGGGCGACGGGGCCCGGCCCGCAGCGACTCTCTGCACATTGAAGAGGCGCGCATCGCGTCGCCTGCCGTTGAGGTTCTAGCAACGGGTCATGCCGGTTCTGCGAGCTTGCAGTGGACCGTCGACATAGACAAGCTCATTCAAGAGGCGGCCGAGGTGCTCGATCTGGAGTCGCTGACAATGGCCGGCATGGCCCGCGGTAAAATCGACATCGGCCGCTCGGTAGCCAACGGGGCTCAAACGGCGAAAATCTCGGCCAGCATGGCCAACTTCGCGCTGCTCGCGCCGGGCCGACCGGCGTGGCGCGACAAAGAGATCACACTGGAAGCGGAGGTCTGCGGCAGTCTGGCTGGCGGCGCCGTGCTGGTGGATCAGGCCCACGCCAAAGTTTTATCGGCAGACGACTCTTTGGAGCTCACGCTCAACGGTGGCACGCTCATCGATCTGTGGGCCGGCCTGGGCAGTCCAGCAGCCGGCGCCGCCAACTACACGCCGTGGGTGCGGGCGGCCCAAGACTCTCAAGGCATCACCGCCGACTGCTCGCTGGCAGGGGATCTGGCCCGCTGGCAGGCGCGGCTGATGGGGATTTATCCGCTTGCAACAGCCGGTGATCTGGCACTCGCCGGCAAGCTGCAACTCTCGGCGTCGCTAACGGCACGCGGCGACAGCTGGCAGATTGAGCGCGCTGGCGGTGAAATTGAAAAACTGGTGGCGACGTTTGCCGGGCGTCAGATCAGCGAACCCCGTTTGGTGGTCAGCGCTGCGGGTCTTCTCCATCCAGCCACTGGCCGGTTGGAAATTTCGTCGGCCGAAATTCTCACAGCCACCGTCTCGCTGCGCAGCGGTGGAGCTGCGCTGCTGGGCACCGACACCAGCCCCTCCGCCAGTGCCGGTGACTCGCTGATCGATCGGCTGCGTGGGAAGGTGCAGTGGCAAGCCGACGTGGGCCGCCTGGAAAAATGGATTGTGTCGCCTCTGGCAGCGGCGAGCTGGCCGGCCGGTGGCCGCGCGTGGGGAACGCTTGAGATTCTCGACACGCCAACGGGCCTCAATCTGCTGCTGGAGGCAACAGGCAATCAGTTGTCGCTGTCGAGTGTGCCAGACTCAGTTCCAACCCGCAGCGCTGCGGCCACGCCCCAGCCCGTTTGGACTGAGCCACGGGCCAGGCTCATTTTGGAAGTGACCCGCGGTGGTGCTGCGCCGGTTGCCTCCGAACGGTTGACAATCAACAAGCTGGCGCTGGAATCCTCAACGGTAGCGCTCACCGCTAGCGGTGGCGTGAGTGAATGGTCCTCGCGCCGATTGGTTGATCTGTCCGGCACGCTGGTCTACGACTGGGAATTGCTGTCCCGATTGCTAACGCCTTGGACCGGCGGACGGGTGCGATTGGCTGGCGGCGGGGCACGACCCTTTGCCCTGCGTGGCCCGCTGCGCACTGCGGCGCAGGATCTTGTCAACAGCCAGCGCGGGCCCCAAAGCACAGCGCCACTGGAAGTCGCTGGCCCCGGCGCTGGCACTGGCGCTATTGCGCTCCCGGATAATTGGCTAGCGACTGCCCGCGGCAACCCTGCGTTAGCCGACACCAGCGAACAGACGCGCGTCTGGCTCCCGGTGGCCACGGCCGTTCGCCCTCAAGACAGCGCAGCCAACTGGCTACGCTGTCTCTCCGTCGACACCTCCACAGCGTGGAGCGCCGCTGAAGTGGAGGGCGTGCAGGTAGAAGCCGGTGAAATGGCGGTGCGTCTCTTTGAAGGACAGCTCGCGCTGGGTCCGTTTGACATCGGCGTGTCGGGTGGTCGGGTCCGTGGCGCTCCGTGGCTGCGGCTCTTGCCGGCACCGGCAGAATTGATCGTGCCGCCGGGACGCATCGTCGATCGCGTGGCCGTGTCGAAGTGGTTCTGCGATCGCTGGCTGGCATGGATTGTTCCCCTCATCGGTCACTCGACCCGCACCGAGGGCGTGATGAGCGTTGATCTGGCAGGCGCCCGACTGCCACTCGGAGATTTTTTCGCCGGTGAAATGTCGGGGCAGGTGCTGTTTGAGAAGTTTGAGGTTACGCCGGGCTCCCAATCGCAGCCCTTCGTGAATTTGCTCATCAAACTGCAGTCGTTGGTCGACCCGCGATTTGCGTTTGGCGACAAAACTGTTTTACTGCGCGTGCGGCCAGAGCCGCTGCGCATCAAACTCGCCGACCGGCGGCTCTGGCACGACGGCTTGGTGATGGAAATGGGTCAGTTATTAGTGCGCACCGCCGGAAGCGTGGGTGCCGACGAGTCGCTGGCAATGGTGGTGGAGGTGTCGCTGCGCGGCGACATCGCCGCTGCCACGCCGGTTGTCGGCCAATTGCTCCGCACGCCGCTGGCGATCCCACTGCGTGGCACGGTGAGCCGGCCACAATTTGATGCCGGCTCCATCGATACGATTCTGGGACGCATTGTGGAAAACACAGCACAGGCCGTCATCAACGACGGCATCGGTCGCGGCCTCAACAACTTAGAAGGTTTGTTTGGTAACCCGCAGCCGCCTCCGGCGCCTCTGAACAAATAAGCGGCGGGATCGCTGACTGAAGTTCCCGTTAGACGCGCGATTGTTTTCCATGGTGAGCGCCAGACTGGGCAGCAGTCTGCGCGCTGCGGTTTTTTTTGGTAAGACCCACACGCCCGTCGGCGTTCAGCCCAGACCGGCTACGCCGCTGGACTCGCTGCGGCGCTGCATGCCGGCGATCAGGCGCAGGAGTTGTTTGCGGTAGGCAAAATGTTCGACCTCCAATCGGTGGCGTGGGGAATCGAGGTAGTCGCTTGTGCCGGTTGGCCGTGGCTGCTGCCGCTGGCGGTACAGCCAGGCCGCGGCGCGTGGCACGCGTTGGGCGGCGCTGGCCATGTGGGCCACCAACTGACTTTGCAAATCGGTGAGCCCCCATTGGCCGCTGTCAGGTTGAATCAAGCCGACGGCAGCGATGTCATCGCGCGAGGGATGCAAGAGGTTCAGATACAATCGGGGGCAATCGTCGTTTGCCGGCACGCATAAGTGCTCTGCAGCGATGAAAGGCAACGAGAGCTGATAGCCGGTTGCGCAGATCACGACATCAAATGCCTCGCTGTGGCCGTCCTGAAATTCAACCGTCGCGCCATCGATGCGTTTGATATCTGCCGCTGGACGGATGCGGCCGGCTTTGATCTGCCGGTAGAGTTCGTCATTGACAACCGGATGGGTTTGCCAGAGTTTGTGATCGGGACGAGCGAGGCCATGGCGATGCGGCAGGCCGATCGTGCGGTCGATCGCCCGCAGGCTGATCCACCGGCGCAGCCAGAGTGGCAGCCCCAATTTGAGGAGCCGTTCGCTGCGCAGATCCGCGGGACGGCCGAAGAGCAACCGGGGCACGACAAAATAGCCGCGCCGCGTGGAGTGCACAGTCTGACCGGCATGCTGCGCGCATTCGGCCGCAATGTCGCAGCCGGAGTTACCGCCGCCGATCACCAGCACGCGTTTTCCGGCAATCGCCACCGGCTGCGTGGGCGATTTATACTCGCAGGCGTGCAAGAGAATCCCGCTGAAGGCGTTGCTTTGAGTGGGGAAACGCGGCACCCGATTATGACCGGTGGCAATCACAACGCCGGCGTAGTGTTGGGCCGCTCGGCCGGTCGCATGCACGATCCAGCCACCACTGGCCTCGCGCGATTGCGGGGCCGGTTCGATGCGCTCAACCACGCTGCAGCGGCGAATGTGCGGCAGCAGGTCGAAGTGACGGGCATAGTTGCGTAGGTATTCCAGACACTGCCGGTGGTCGGGATAGGCCGGCCATTGGCGCGGCATTGGGAAGTCGGTGTAGGCGGTGAGAGTCTTGGAACTGATGAGTCGCGTTGAGGCAAACAGACTGGAGGCCGGGGAATTGAAATCCCAGTTGCCGCCGAGAGCATCTTCGCGTTCGAGGCACTCCGCCGGCAGGCCAGCCGCCAGTAAATTTTTGAGGGCGGTCAGACCCGACGGTCCTGCCCCAATCACACACCATGGCCGCTGGGAACGCTCGTGATGCATGGTTGCGATTGGAAGGCCGTCTCTGCGGCTGACCTGTCTGGTAGAACGATCAGGCCCGCCCAAGGGCTTGGGCGAGTTGTTCAAGATCGCTGGCAGTATGATGCCACGACACGCTGGCTCTGACGAGGCTCCTGCCTTGCGGCACGCTCGGCGGTCGGATAGCGGGAACAAAAAACCCTTCGCAGGCCAGACGTTCGGCCAGCGTGACGGCCGCTGCTGCACTGCCGACAACAATCGGCACGATCTGCGCTTCGGCACCACCGCAGTCGACTCCCAACTGCGCAAGCCGGTCGCGAAACTCGGCGGCATTGCTTTGAAGCAGGCGGCGGCGTTCGGGTTCCTGCGTTAAGAGACCAATTGCCTCTGTGGCCGCCGCAGCAATGGCCGGTGGCTGGGCGGTCGAAAAAATCCACGGCCGCGCCTTGTGTCGCAGCCAATCGATCAAGGCTTGTCTGCCGGCGACAAAACCACCCGCAGCTCCCAGTGCTTTCGAGAACGTACCCAGCCGCAGATGCACGCCGTCGGCGCAGCCGGTGGCCTCAACCAATCCGCTGCCGCGCTTGCCAAACACGCCGGTGGCATGCGCTTCATCCACGAGCAGCATGGCTCCGTGGGCCTCTGCAATTTCACACAGCGCAGCCAGCGGCGCGATTGTGCCGTCCATCGAAAACAGCGTGTCGGTGACGATCAATTTTCGCCGCGCATTGGGCTGGGCCTTGAGCATCGCAATGAGCGCAGCCAGATCGCGGTGTGGATAGATTCCGACCGTGGCCTGCGAGAGCCGACAGCCGTCGATGATGCTGGCGTGGTTGCGCGCATCGCTGGCGATCAAATCGTCGGGGCCGACTAGGGCGGCAATGGTGGCCGTGTTGGCAGCGAAGCCGCTGGTAAAGAGCAGCGCCGCCTCGACGCCGAGCAATTCGGCAACGGCCATCTCTAACGCCTCGTGGGCCTGCGAGTGCCCGCTGACTAAAGGACTCGCCCCGGCCCCAAACCCCTCAGCGCACGCGCCGCGCGAGGCAGCCTTTGAAAGCCGCACGTCGCCGGCGTAGCCGAGGTAGTCGTTGGCACCAAAATTGAGAAGCGTGCGGCCGTTGAGATCCACGGCGCGGCCTTGACGCCCGCAGCGCAGACGCACAGGCCTTTGCAATCCCGCCGCCCGGAGGCTCTGCATATCAGCGGCGATCCAGGCCAAGCATTCCGGCAGGGACTTTGCAGTCGGCAACCGTTGCGACGGGACATCAGAGGCGGCGATTCGGCAGGGCATCCAAACATTATGC
>CAMBUD010000020.1 GCA_945871035.1 Planctomicrobium piriforme
CCACCTGAGGAGACCCCGCCATGTCCGTCATGCTTACGGAAAAAGCTGCCAGCGAAGTTAAAAAAATTATCACCGAGCAAAAGCTCGAACCCACTACATTTTTGCGGGTCGGCGTGGCCGGCGGTGGTTGTAGTGGATTTAGCTATTCCCTTGGGTTCGATACCGCGTGGGATCCCAAGAGCGACTCAAAATGCGATCAGCATGGAGTGGCGATTGTTGTCGATAAAAAAAGCGATCTGTTTCTGGACGGCACAACCCTCGATTTCCATGATGCTATCGACAAGCGCGGTTTTACGTTTATCAACCCCAACGCCAAAAAGAGTTGTGGTTGCGGCAGTTCTTTTCAGGCCTAAGTGGGAGCCCAATCAGCGGCTCATATTGTAAGCGGTGTCAACGCGAGAGCAGGAGGGTCGGTGGCTGCTGGCAAGGTGCATATTGTTGGCATCGGCGATGATGGCGTTGACGGCATGACTGCGCAGGCCAGGCGGTTACTGGAAGCCGCTGATTTGCTGCTGGGTCCTGAATCCTGCGCAGCGTTGCTGCCTGCGCCGCTGGCTGCTCGGCTGCAAGCCTCCGTCAGCCTGGAAGAACTCATTGAGCGGATCGAAGCCGCCACGTCCCAGCAGATTGTGGTGCTTGCCTCTGGCGACCCACTTTTTTATGGAACTGCTCGCCATGTCTGTGCCAAGCTGGGCAAAGACCGGTTTGAAGTGGTGCCCCATGTCAGCAGCATGCAACTGGCCTTTGCCAGAGTGAAGGAAAGCTGGGAGGACGCGTTTCTGGCAAATCTGTCGGGGCAGTCGATTGAGCGCGTAATCGATCGGATTCGTTCGAGCGAAACCGTTGGGCTGTTCACGAGCGAGCAATGGCCTCCGTCGGCCGTGGCGCGGACGCTTTTGGAGGAAGGGATTAGCTACTTTGGTGCCTATGTCTGCGAAAATCTTGGTTCACCCGACGAACGTGTCACGCAAGGCAGCTTGGCCGATATCGCCGCAGAAACATTCGGTCCACTGAATGTGATGATCCTCGTCCGCAAGGCGCGCACTGCCGATGCCCCTGGGCAAGTAGGAACACGTTTGTTTGGCAATCCCGATGAGTCCTTTCTGCAGTCACGACCCAAGCGTGGCCTACTGACACCTGCTGAAGTGCGATCACTGGCCCTTGCCGAATTAGGTCTGCGTCCAGACAGCATCATTTGGGATGTGGGTGCAGGCAGTGGTTCTGTCAGCCTGGAGGCTGCACAGCTTGCCCGAAATGGCATGGTGTATGCGATTGAAATGGATCCCGATGACCATCGTCTGATCCTTGCAAATGCCGAACGCTTTGGCGTCAAAAATTTGCAGGCAGTGCTCGGCTGCGCTCCGGAGGCCTGGGCCAACTTGCCCGATCCCGATGCGATTTATGTCGGTGGCAGTGGTCGTGATGTCGCCATGCTGGTGGAAAAAGCATGGGGTCGGCTCAGGGTTGGTGGGCGGCTGGTAACCGCATGCAATAGCATTGAAAATCTTGCCGCCGTGCACTCGCTGCTGCGTGCCCATTCCGGCGATGCATCGTATTGGCTTGTAACAATCGCGCGCGGGATTGAGCAGATGGACCGCATTCGCTTTGAGTCGCTGAACCCATCCTTTCTCATTGCTGCGACCAAACCGGGGTGACGGTGGACGGACTCCCACAGCAGCTTGATGTGATCGCCGTTGGTGCGCATCCTGATGACGTTGAAATTGGCTGTGGTGGCACGCTCGCCAAGCTTTCGGCGCAGGGATTTCGTGTTGGGATCGTGGACCTGACTGACGGCGAACCGACACCGCTTTCGAGCGGGCCACAGCAACGACTTGCCGAGGCAACGGCGGCGGCCCATTCCCTCGGCGTAGTGTGCCGCGAGCAACTCGGATTTTCTAATCGCCGATTGTTTGACTGTTTTGAGGTGCGTGTGGCACTGGCCAAAGTATTTCGCCGCTATCGGCCTCGGTTGGTGCTCGGCATGGCCGATAAGACGCCGCTGGCATCACCCGACCATGCAGCCACAGTAGCCATCACCGAAGCCGCCGTGTTTTATTCGCGGCTTACAAAGTGGGACGATACGTTTGACGGCCTGCCCGTTCATACGGTGCCCGCCTTGTTGAGTTACTTTCTGGTTCCGGGTTTGCCGAGCGTGTCGCCTGGTCAGTGGCTGCTCGGAGTCGACATCAGCGGTCATCTGGACCAGAAAGTGGCGGCCATTGCTTGCTACCGTTCGCAATTCCCACCCGAGAAAGAGCATGTCTTTGCCCGTGTGCGATCAACAGCAGAGGTTGTTGGCGCCATGAGCGGTTGTGCGGCAGGCGAGGTGTTGGCCAGCACGCGGTTACCCTGTACCGGTAACCTGATGCAGATGCTTTTTCCCACGCCCAATTCAACCCCCTAACGTTCTTCTCGTCGCCCCCGTTCCAGTCGCCCCCGTTCCGGTCGCCACCGTTCCAGTCGCCACCCTGGCTTGCCGATAGAGCACCCTGGCAGCCTGCGGCACCCTCCTGAATGGCAGTGTGGGCCTTGCTGATGGGCCTTGCCCCGACCAGAGCGAACCTAAGCGAGGCTCAAGTGTGAGCCGTCTGTGCCCCGAGTCAGCGAGCGAATCAAAAATCGCAACAGCACTACTTGGCCGTGTTAAAAAGGAAGTGGCAAATGTCGCCATCCTGCATCACATAGGCTTTGCCTTCCACGCGAAGCTTGCCAGCGGCACGGATATCCTTTTCCGTTTTGTAAGTTTCAAGATCCGCAACCGCGTAGATTTCCGCACGAATAAAGCCCTTTTCAAAGTCAGTGTGGATGACTCCAGCAGCCTGTGGAGCAGTGGCTCCAACAGGAACAGTCCACGCCCGCACCTCTGTTTCACCGGCAGTAAAAAAGCTCTGCACGCCGAGCACGCGGTAGGCTTCGCGAGCGAGCACGCCCAGCGCTGGCTCAGCAAGACCTGCACCGGCCAGCATATCACCTCGATCGGCCTCATCGAGTTCGGCGATCTCAGCCTCAAGCTTTGCACAGACGGGCACGACTGACGCCCCGGCTCGTGCTGCTGTCTCACGAACTTTCTGCACCAGCGGCCCTTGGCCCCCGAGATCAGTCTCATCGACATTTGCCACATAGAGAATCGGCTTGGCAGTTAGCAGCCCATAGCCCGTCACAATCTTCTGATCGTTCTCATCAAATGCCAGCGTGCGCAGGGGTTGCTCCGTTTGCAGATGGGCCAGGCATTTCCGGATCACCTCCACCCGCTGCTTGGCATCCTTGTCACCGCTTTTTGCAGTGCGTGCAGCTTTATCGAGCGAGTTATCGAGCAGTTGAATGTCGGCCAGCATCAACTCCAGTTCAATCGTTTCCATGTCGTTAACGGGATCAATCTTTCCAGCAACGTGGATCACATCGGGATCTTCAAAGCAACGCACGACCTGCAGAATGGCATCAACCTCACGAATATGGGTGAGAAACTTGTTGCCCAGCCCTTGCCCCTCACTGGCGCCCTTTACGATCCCAGCAATATCGAGCAGCTTAAGAGCAGCTGGCACAATCTTTTTAGGGACGATGTACTGCGTGATCCGGCCCAGTCGGGTGTCTGGCACGCTGACAACGCCTTCGTTGGGCTCGATTGTACAAAACGGATAATTCGCGCTCTGGGCAGCCTTTGACATGGTCAACGCGTTAAACAGTGTGCTCTTGCCGACGTTGGGCAAACCGACGATGCCAGCTTCCATTGGTATGAAAAACATCTCCACTGTAAATAAGGTTGGACGTAGACGCGTTGCCGCAGCCTGACACTATGCGCGATTAGCTGCTTTGCTCCAAGGGAGATTCTTTTCTGCCATGCCAGCCCCGCCTGCTCACCTGCTTGGGCCCGACTTCTTTGACCGACCCGCCGATACGGTTGCGCGGCAGTTGCTTGGGCAATGGCTCGTCGTGCGGGACAGCAATGGGAAAACCATGCGGCACGTTGTGCACGAGACAGAAGCGTATCTGGGTGCATACGATCTTGCTTGCCATGGCCGCAGTGGCCCAACTCAGCGCAATGGCACAATGTTTGGCCCAGCCGGGAAGTGGTATGTCTACCGCTGTTATGGCCTGCACTGGATGCTCAATATCGTCACTGGGCCCAAGGGTTTGCCCGCTGCGGTGCTGCTCCGTGGCGTGGGGCAATGGAGCGGGCCTGGTCGCCTCACAAAGGGGCTCGCGATCACCGGTGGTTTCAATGGGCTAGCGGCCACACGCAAAAGCGGTCTTTGGCTGGCAGGCAGTGGGATGGCTGTGTCCCGGGCCCTTGTGCATTGCACGCCGCGGATTGGCGTGGGGTATGCCGGCAAGTGGGCCAAAAAACTACTACGATTCGTCGTGGATCCTGCGGCGCTCTAGAATCTGTGCAGTGATGTTGTCCAATTTTTGGCAGAGGATTTTTTTCATGCCGCAACGCGTTGTGGTTGGTCGTTCGGTGGTTGCTCTGCTGGCAGCCTGTCTTGCAGGAGTGTGCTTTATCATGCCGAGTGACATGCCGAGTGAGAATGCGTATGCAGACGGACAAGAGACGCTTGCAACGGCCACGTTTGCTGGGGGTTGTTTTTGGTGCACCGAGGCCGTCTATGCCCAACTCAAGGGCGTGCATTCGGTCACGAGCGGATACACCAGTGGTAAGGTCGTCAATCCGACCTACGAGCAGGTCTGCAGCGGTTTAACCGGTCATGCTGAAGGAGTTGAAATCCAGTATGATCCGCAAAAGGTGCCATACGAAAAGCTCTTGGAAGTATTCTTTAGCACTCACGATCCAACGACAAAAAATCGCCAGGGCCTTGACGTTGGTACGCAGTATCGATCGGGCGTCTTTTACCACGATGAAGAGCAAAAAAAGACAGCCGAAGCGGTCATTAAAAAGTTAAACGACGCCGGCGTTTTTCCAGCAAAAATCGTCACAGAGGTGACGCCGGCCACGGTCTTTTATCCGGCCGAGAAATACCACCAAGATTATTTTGCCAACAATTTCCGGCAGCCGTATTGCCAGACAATTGTGTCGCCAAAGGTCGAAAAAGTTCGCAAAGTCTTTAAGGATTTAGTGAAGTAGTTCTGGCCTGCGGAGGCCAGGCACTTGTTCTGTGCGTCAGCTTTTATGCGTCAGCGTAGCGCACCACAAGTTCGCCGGCTTCGACCGGTGTGCCCGGTGCCACGAGCACCTCAGCAAGTTTTCCATCCCGCTCAGCGTAGACAGTGGTTTCCATCTTCATAGCCTCGAGGCTGAGCAACTTCTGGCCGCGTGAGACTGTATCGCCTGCCCGCACTGCGACTGTGACAATCAATCCCGGCATCGGTGCGCCAACTTCACGAGCATCTCCGGCCACTGCCTTTGGACGCCGCTTCACCTGCGACTCGAGGCTCTTATCGGCAATCGAAACGCTTCGCGGTTGACCGTTGAGTTCAAAGAAAACAGTCCTTGTGCCGTCGGCATGCGGCTCGCCGACCGTCAGGAGTCGGATCACAAGCGTCTTGCCCGGTTCAATGTCAACCGGTAACTCTTCGCCGGGCTTTGGCCCTTCTAGAAAGGCTGGCGTTGGCAGCACGCTGACGTCGCCGTGCTTGTTACGGTGCGACGCAAACTCTTGGAAGACCCGTGGGTAGAGCAGCCAAGAGAGCACATCGCGTGGGCTGGCGGGGCCACCCAAGATCTTAGCGGTCATCTGTTCCGCAGCTTGAAAGTCGGCTGGGGGCATCGATTCGCCAGGCCGACCGACAACGCTGGCTCCTGTGCGCACAATGCGATCCACTACCTGAGGCGGAAACCCTCCCGGCGGCTGCCCCATGCGACCTGCCAGCAAATCAATAACAGATTCTGGAAACGCGATCTCCCTTGAATCCGAAAGAAGTTCGTTGGCTTGCATGCCATTGGTCACAAGCAACAGTGCGAGGTCGCCCACGGCCTTGCTCGTTGGCGTAACTTTCACGATGTCACCGAGCAACTGGTTCACATCCGCATAGGTTCGACAGACATCTTCCCAGCGATCGGCTAGACCGAGTGCCCGTGCCTGTTCCAGCAGGTTTGTGAACTGACCGCCAGGCATCTCGTGCAGGTAAAGATCTGCGTCGGGGGCTTTCATGCCGCACTCGAATGCCGAGTAGTGCTCACGCACAGCACCCCAGTAGTGGGCCAGCTGCCGCAACGCTTCCGGGTTGAGTTGCGTATCGAGTGGTGTGTTGCGCGTTGCTTCGACGATGGCGTTTAAGTTGGGCTGGCTTGTCAGCCCAGACAACGGCGCGAAGGCTGCGTCCACAATACTTGCACCCGCCGTCGCCGCCTGCAGCGCACTGGCCAGTGACGCTCCCGACGTATCGTGTGTGTGAAAGTGGATCGGAATGCCGATCGCCTCACGCAATGCTTTTACCAGCGTGGCTGCGGCAAAGGGTTTACAGAGGCCAGCCATGTCCTTGATGGCAAGCATGTGCGCCCCCGACTGCTCGAGTTGCTTGGCCAGATCAACGTAATAAGCCAGAGAATACTTGGTGCGCTTGGGGTCGAGCACATCGCCTGTGTAGCAGATCGATGCCTCACAGATTGCGCCGCTTTCCAGAACGGCGTCGATTGCTAGCCGCATGTTCGGCACCCAGTTGAGCGGGTCAAAAACACGGAATAGATCGATCCCACTGGCAGCCGATTCCTTGACGAATGCCCGGACAACATTGTCAGGATAGTTGGTGTAGCCGACGGCATTACTAGCCCGCAGGAGCATCTGAAACAGAACGTTGGGGATTCGCTCACGCAGTTTCAGCAACCGATCCCACGGGCATTCCTTCAAAAAACGCATCGATGTGTCGAACGTGGCCCCGCCCCAAACCTCCATCGAAAAAAGACCAGCCGCGAGATGCGTGTATGAGTTGGCAACAGCCAGCATGTCAAACGATCGCATCCGGGTGGCAAGCAGCGATTGATGCGCATCGCGCATTGTGGTGTCGGTGATGAACAATTGCTTCTGCTGACGTACCCACTGTGAAAACTTTTCAGGCCCAAGTTCCAGAAGCCTGGTGCGGGTGCCGTGCTGCGGCGCGGCGATCGTTAATTCCGGCAGAGGCGCTGGCAGCCGCCGCGCGGCCACAGGACGACCTTTCACCAGTGGATTTCCATTGACAATCACGTCCGCCAAATATTCGAGCAGGCGCGTGGCGCGGTCACGACGCACGGGAAAATCAAACAGTGACGGTGTCTCGTCGATGAATCGCGTGGTGCACTTGCCAGCCAGGAAATCGGGGTGTGTGACTAAGTTGATGAGAAAAGGGATATTCGTTTTCACACCACGGACTCGGAATTCTTGCAGGCAGCGCTCGATGTGGCCGGCGGCCTCCTCGAGATTGAGTCCGCGCGCGCTCACTTTCACCAAAAGGGAGTCGAAGTAGGGCGTCACCACCGCGCCTGAAAAAGCCGTACCGGCGTCGAGTCGTATCCCCATGCCGCTGGCCGATCGATAAGCGGTGATGCGGCCGTAGTCGGGCAGAAAACGGTTTTCTGGATCCTCAGTCGTTACGCGACACTGGAGGGCCGTTCCCATCGAACGAATGGCCGATTGTTCGCCGAGGCCAATCTGCGGGTCGGACAGCCGATAGCCCTCCGCCACTCGCAGCTGTCGTCGCACGATGTCGATGCCTGTAATTTCTTCCGTGACAGTGTGTTCGACTTGAATGCGGGGATTGACCTCGATGAAATAAAATCGTGATGTGTCGGCGTCCACAAGAAACTCAACGGTGCCGGCATTTTCGTAGCGGGCCGTGCGGCCGATAGCCAGAGCAGCGTCGCAGATTTCAGCTCGCATCGCGGGATCAAGATTCGGTGCCGGGGCCACCTCCACTACCTTCTGATGCCGGCGCTGCACAGAGCAGTCGCGCTCAAAGAGGTGCACAAGACCGCCGTGATTGTCGCCGAGCAATTGCACCTCGATGTGCCGCGCCCGTTGGATAAACTTTTCAACAAAAACACTCGCGCTGCCAAAAGCGGTTTGACTCTCACGCTGCGCGCTTTCCAGCGCCACGGCCAGTTCATCCTCGCCGTGTACAACGCGCATGCCACGCCCGCCGCCGCCGTGTGCCGCTTTGAGAATCACTGGCCAGCCGAGCTGGCGGGCGATCTTGGCGGCTTCCGCCACACTCGCCACCGGCTGAGAGCTGCCTGCCAAGATCGGAACACCAGCATTTTTCGCTAGTTCGCGGGCCGCTGTCTTATCGCCCAGCGTTTGAAGCAGTTCCACTCGCGGTCCTACGAATGTGATTCCTGCCTGGACGCATGCCGCAGCAAAGCTGGGGTTTTCGGAAAGAAATCCGTAGCCAGGATGGATGGCATCCACGTTGTGGGCCACAGCGAGTGCCACGATCGCTTCAATGTCAAGATAGGAACGAATGGGCTCGCCCGGCCGGCCGACTAGATAGGCCTCGTCTGCCTTAAAACGATGCAGTGCAAAGCGATCCTCGTGGGCATAGATTGCTACGGTGCGAATGCCGAGTTCATGCGCAGAGCGAAAGACGCGGATGGCGATCTCGCTACGATTAGCCACCAGCAGCTTCTTAATAGGCTGCATGAAATGACGGGTCCTTTCTCAAAAGGCTGGGGCAGAAAACTGTTCACTAAAAGCTGTGCAAGATCGTACTGCTTTGTGGCAGTCAGAATAGAGGCCACAGCAGACTAGCGGGAAGAGCGGCTGTCATTTTCGTGTGCGTAGCTGGGGCGAAGGTAGTCGGGCACAAGTGTCTGCGGATCGTCTGATTCTCCTGCAGCGGCACGCAGGATCGCAACGTTCCCAACCCCAATGGCGGTTGGTATCCACGCCGCACGCGGGGCGACGAGCAGATCGGGTCGTTGTGCAATCTGATCGGCGAAGATCGCCAGCGCAGGACCTGAAATACAAGCGCCTCGCTCAAGCGAGGCGAGCCAAGTGGGCAGACTATAAAGCCCAGGAGCGCCGATGATCCAGCCGGTGGGTGAGTGTGTTGCCGGAACGGCAGTCGCTGCAAAAACATCGCCGCGGCCGGCATCGTAAGCAATTGCAATCGGGGCACTGCCGTGCTCTTGCGGCCCCGCGCTCTGTCGGGCAATGACCTCAAACGCTGATACGCCTAGCAGTCGTGCGCCGTTGGCCCACGCCATTGCCTTGGCAGTTGTGACTCCCACACGCAGGCTCGTGAACGAACCCGGACCGCGCACCACCGCCAGCAATTCTGCATCCGCCGGTGACCAGCCCAGCTCACCGGCCACAGCGGCAAGGGCAGCGGCGATGCGTCGGCCATGTTCGCCCGCTACGGGGAAAGTCCGTTCGGCAGCACTGCCCTCAAAGAGAGCAGCCACTGAACCGGCGGAGAGGCTGGAGTCGATGGCAAGTGTCTTCATGATTGCAGCCAATGACGGTCTGCTTGACCATCGATTCGGGCATTCGTACGCTGAGAATCTTTAAACAGTTCCTAAAAGTCCGCAGCAATCGCAATAATGAGGATGCAACACGAGTGAAGCGGGCCATCATTAGCGACGTCCATGGTAATCTGGAGGCCCTCCAGGCGGTACTAGAGGATATCGACAAGCAACAGGTGGATTCGATTTATTGCCTTGGCGATATTGTGGGCTATGGACCCAATCCCTGCGAGTGTGTGCGGCTTGTCCAAGAACGCTGCAGCATGGTCCTGTTGGGCAACCACGATCAAGGGGCCCTGTTTGATCCGGAAGGTTTCAACGTTGGAGCGGAAAAAGCAATTCGTTGGACGCGCAGCCAGTTGGAGCAGAACGATCGGATGCCCAAGCACTCGGCCAATAGATTGGCTGATTTTCTAGGCGAACTGCCGCGCACGCATGCCGAGGGCGACTTGCTGTTTGTGCATGGCTCAGCCCGTCGCCCACTGGACGAGTATGTTTTTCCGGAAGATATCTACAATCCATTGAAGATGAATCATATTTTTGAGCTTATCGGTCGCTACTGCTTTCAGGGTCACACGCACCTGCCGGGGATTTTTACCGTGTCGCCGGAATTTTTGTCACCCAATGTGCCGCAGGGCGGTAACGAGTGTTGCATACCGTTACCAGCGGCTAAGGCAATGGTGAACGTGGGGTCGGTAGGGCAGCCACGGGATAACGACCGGCGGGCCTGCTATGTGATTCTGGAGGACAATCTCGTTGTGCGGTATCGACGAATCGAGTATCCGTGTGACGTCACCTGCCGCAAGATTCAGGAAATTAACGACCTAGATAATTTTCTCGGCGAGCGGCTCCTGCAGGGCAGATAGAGTATCAAGCCTGCGATCCTTGCCAAAAAGTCGCTATCATAAACATTTTCATACGTTAGAAAGTTTTCGTGGAACGTCGCTACGCCCTCTTCATTGCTGCCTCGCTGGCCATCGTGCTCGTCAGTCAGGTTCTGCAGGTCACGCTTTTTCCCAAACCGCCTGCAGTTGAGCAGGCAGCCGACCAAGCCGAAGGCAATCCAGCGGAGGGATCCCCTGCTACAAAGCTGCAGCTTTCCCCGGCAGCCGCCGGGGCATCAACACCTGGCCAAGCAGGCACGACCGACCCAGCAGATGGTGAAAACGCTGCCGAAGCCGAAGCGATTGAGAACGCGACCAAGGCCCCCCGCCGTCGGCTCACGCTTGGATCGTTGGATCCAGAGTCAAAAGCGCAAATGCTTGTCACACTTACCAGTCAAGGAGCTGCCGTTGAGCGCATTGAGTTGGCAGGTGGAGGATTCTTCGACCAAGACGATCGCGCCGGCTATCTCGGCCACCTCGCGTTTGAGGAAGCGCCCGATGGCTGCCGCATCGGGGTTGTCGGTAGCGGTACACCCGCTGCACACGCCGGTCTGCAATCCCAAGATGTGATTGTGCGCATGGGCACCGTTCAGACCCCCGATCCACTCGCATTGCATGCGGTACTTGCTACGACGAAGCCGGGTCAAAAGATTGCCGTCGATTTCCTCCGGGATGGAACTCCAGAGAGTCGACAGGTGCAGCTGGGCCGTCGGCCGCTGGAAGTGGTACGACCGGAGTACCGTGCTATGCCGGTGGTCGATTCCAATAGTGAGCCGAGCGACCCGCTTTCGTTTCGAATGTCACTGGAATCACGGGACGGGAAAAACCGATCGCAACCGCTCGCGGAGATCAACGGCCAAGAGCTGAACGATCGCGATTGGGAGGTGGATGCTTCGGCCGACAATGCAGCTGTTCGCTTCGTCCGCAAGCTGCCGGGTGGACTTGTGCTCGCCAAGGAATACCGTCTGGTCGGAATGGATCAGCAGGCCGATCGTCTCCAACTCAGGGTGGAGTTACTGTCTACAGAAAAGGAATCAACCGTTGCCTATGCACTGGACGGTCCAACGGGATTGCCAACGGAGGGTTGGTGGTACACGGCACGGATTGCTCGTGATTGGGGTTCGCTGGCTGTGCGCGATGTAGCGATGCGATTTGTCGGCGAGCAGAGCACGCTTGTCAGTGGTCTCAAGATGGCTGACGATTCACTCGATCATCCAGTCACAGCTGTTCGCGAGGGTAAGCCGCTTTCATTTGCCGGCGTCGATTCGCTCTATTTTGCCTCTGCCCTGATTCCTGTGGTGGAAGGTCCTGAGGCACCGCTCCTTGCCGAGGTGCGGCCGCTCGTGGTGGGTGCACCTCCCGAGGCTGCCCGACGCAAATTGGTCGACGTCACTTGCCGATTGGTTTCGCGTTCGATCACGCTGGCACCCGGATTGCCGGTTGCCCATCGGTATGAAATTTTTGCCGGTCCCAAAAAACCTGATCTGCTCAGTGGCTTTGGAGCGCAGGGATCATCGATGGACGACCTTGTCTATTACGGCTGGTTTGGCTGGGTGGCTCGGCCGATGATTGCCATTCTCCATGCCATCCACGCTGTTATTGGCAATTATGGCGTAGCAATTCTGCTGCTCACTGTCATGGTGCGTGGAGCAATGTTTCCGATTAGCCGCAAGCAAGCAGTTTCAGCGCAGAAGATGCAGGTGCTGCAGCCAGAGATGAAGGCGATTGCCGATAAATACAAGAACGAGCCGGAAAAGCGAACCAAAGCCACGCAGGACTTGTGGCGCAAGCACAACTACAACCCGGCTGGTGGTTGCCTGCTCGTCTTTATTCAGATCCCCATCTTCATGGGTCTCTACCGATCGCTTGCCACCGATGTGGAATTGCGACAGGCATCGCTATTCGGAACGGCTATTCGCTGGTGTTCCAACCTCGCTGCTCCGGATATGTTTTTTGACTGGTCGAATCTGTTGCCTGCCTTTCTCACCACACCCGAGGGCTGGCTGGGGCCGTTCCTGAATCTTTTTCCGTTGGCCACCATTGGGCTGTTTCTCTGGCAGCAGAAACTCTTTATGCCACCGGCTGTCGATGAACAGGGAAAAATGCAGCAGCAAGTGATGAAATACATGATGTTTTTCATGGCGCTGATGTTTTTTAAAGTGCCCTGCGGACTGTGTCTCTATTTCATCGCTTCAAGCCTCTGGGGCATCGCAGAGCGGCTCTATCTACCGACCGCTGTACCGGCAGGATCGGCCATTGCCAGCGGGCCGTCGTCGGGTCGAACACTCGACGTTCCATTTCTCTCGATCGGCAAGCAGTCCACGAGCAGCGCCTCCGCCAATGGTGCCGATGCCAACCGGCAGAAGCGGCAGTCGCGTAAAAAGCGTTGAATCTGTTGGGGTGCCTTATGGCCCCGTCATTCCTGCCGCGTGGGGAATCGATGCGACGCCAGTAAGAATTGTTACACCCATGTGGAACACATACGATCTCATCGTCGCTCCGGCAACCGCAGGTGGCAGCGGTGCTCGGTCAATCGTGCGTCTAGCGGGCCACAGTCTGAACGACCTCCTGAATCGGCTCTTTCTCCCCGTTTGTCGAGACGATGCGGGGGGCTTCCAGCAACCTGGCCAGCCACCGCGATTGGTGCACGCTGTGCTTGCGCCCAGCGGTCTGGCCCGCGAGTGGGGCCAGTTAAACCTTGAGATTCTCCATTGGCCTGGACCGGCAGGCCCAACCGGCGGGCCGCTGGCAGAGATCCAACTTCCCGGCTCCTCACTTCTGGCTGAGGCAATCATCCATGAGGCCTGCCAGCATGGAGCCCGGCTCGCACGCGGCGGTGAATTTTCATTGCGATCGTTTTTGGCGGGTCGTCTCGATCTTCTGCAGGCTGAGGCAGTGCTTGCTGTTGTCGATGCGCGGACGCCTGCAGAACTCTCGGGAGCGCTTGATCGAATGGCTGGCGGCGTGGGCCGACAACTCCAAGCCCTGCGGGAAACGCTGTTCGATCTGGTGGCCGATATTGAGGCCACGATCGACTTCTCCGACCAACACAGCCCCGATGCGCTGCCGGCAGAACCGGCGGGAATCTGGACGCTCATCGAAATACGAATTACCGCGGCCATCCACGCTACTGAGCAAGTCGCTGCTCAGTTATTGGCACGGGATGCAGGCCCGACAGGCCGGTTGCCGCGAGTGGTGCTCGTGGGCAGGCCCAATACAGGCAAGAGCAGCCTCTTCAATGCATTGATTGGTCGCGATGCGGCCCTGGTGGCGGATGAATCGGGAACAACGCGCGACTGGTTAACCGCGCAGCTCGATGATGGCCCTGCAGCCTGCACGCTCATCGATTTGGCTGGCATACCGATTGTGTGCACCACCACGCCACCCAGTGAGGCCCAGACGTTGGCAGCGAGAATCATCGCCGGCGTGCGCAGTGAGATTGCCCAAGCAGACGTGGTGGTTGTCTGTCGAGATCAAGCTGCGGCGACGCTGGATTGTGAGCTGGACGGTGGCCTGGGGATTCCAGCGGCAGCCGAGCGGATTGGCATCATCACCCGTGCCGATATCGAAGGCATCTTGGATGCAAGCGGCGCTCACGATTCGCCCGATTGCATTCGCACCAGCAGCCATCAGCGGATCGGCATCGAGTCGTTAAAAAAAGCAATTTTTCAGGCGGTCGCCCGACTCCCCGATAACGGCTCGGCGGCTACCCTCCGCATGGCTGTCGGCGTGGAGGCTGCGCTGCGATCGCTTGTGGCAGCTCGTCAACACGCGGCAGCGGGCTTAGAGGAGATTGGAAACGACGAAGCGATTGTCGCCAGTTTTCTTGGCCGGGCGATCGATGCGCTGGGCGAAGTGACAGGGGCGGAAATAGGCAACGACATTATCGACCGGATCTTTTCTCGGCATTGCATCGGCAAATAGCTCTATTATTAGCTGTAACCGCTGTTAGCTCAGAGGTGCAGCCCTAGGCGCTCGCACGTTTTACAATGGCAGACACACTCGATTCCCTGCTGAAAAGACTCGTTGCCGGTGGCCTCCGGCACGCTGGGCGAGAGGCACCCGCCCGCGCGGCGTTGGCGATGGATGCGGCCCGGTGCATAGCCGCGTGTGCCAGTCGCTGGACGGAAACGGCGGTTGCCATTAAGCAGACGTCTTTGGCAACCATGACAGGCAGCGGCTGTGTCGGTTCAGGCTCTGGCTGTGCACCGGGGTTCCGGTTCCCGGAGATCTGGGCAGAGGAGATGGCAACGGGGCCGCTGGCAACGCTGCGACTGCTACTCGTAACAGCCCGTGCATTGCAGGAGGTCGCCGCCAATCGCACCTCCAGCCACACTGCCCGACTGCTGCTTGTATCGGCTCTCTCTAGCGGTCCAGCCAGCGAAAAAAATAGTGCCCCAACTGTGAGCGTGAATGTGGTGCCCGCTCGAGAACTCTACGACCACGTGATCTTTCGCGGCCATAGTGGGGCTGTGCGCTGCGATAATCCCGGTGGAAGCAGGGAAGCGTTTGTAGAGGCGTGGCAGCGCGAAGCAGTTGAGCGACCAGCAGAGGGCGGCGTGGCACTGGTGCTGGGCGCCGGTAATGTCAGCGGCCTGGCTCCCGCCGACGCCATCTGCCAGATCTTTGAACATGGCCGAGCGGTGCTCCTCAAACTGCACCCCTTGCACGCGCCGCTGGTGGAGATTCTAAGCGCGGCCCTTGAGCCCCTTGTGGCTGCCGGCCTCTTGGCGATTGTTGTTGCGGATGCTGGCTGGGCACAGGCAGCCCTCAGTGCACCGCTTGTCACGCATGTGCATCTCACCGGCGGGCAAGCTGCTTTCAAAGCATTGGTATGGGGATCAACTGACGCAGGGCTTCCAGATAGAAAGCCTGTTCTTACAAAGCCAATCACTTGTGAACTGGGAAATGTCACGCCTTGGATTATTGTGCCGGGGCGGTACACGTCTGCCCAACTGCGCTGTCAGGCTGATACGGTTGCAGCCTCGATTGCCCACAACTCATCGCTTAATTGCATTGCCACCAAGGTGATTATTACCTGTCGCTCGTGGCGGCAACGCGACGAGTTTCTCGCGAGAATTACTGATCGGCTTCAAGGTCTGCCCCCGCGACCGGCATGGTATCCAGGATCGGTTGCAGCCTGGGAGACGCTGACGGCCCAGCAGGCCCCTGAAAACGGGTTGCTGCCGGTTGTTTTTCGGACGAATCTCGATCCACAGGCTGAGCCACAGTGGTTGGCACGAGAGTGGTTTACGCCTGCGGCCGCAGAAATCACTCTCGAAGCCGATAGCGTTGCTGGATTTGTGACGCAGGCGGCAGCGTTTACGCATGCGCTTCCCGGCACGTTGGCAGCCAGCGTAACGGCTCCCGATGGAGGTGCAGTCGCTGACAAGCAATGCGTGGCTATGCTGCTTGAGCGCTTGCATTATGGTGTTGTCGCGCTCAACTGTTGGTCGGCGCTGGCGTACGCATGGGGAAGCGTTCCGTGGGGAGGTTTCCCCGGTGCAACCCTCAATGATCCAGCCAGTGGCATTGGCACCATCCACAACCCGCTGCTCCTGCCGATGGTGCGCCAATCGATCATCCGTGCACCGCTTGTGGTGTGGCCAAAGCCGCCGTGGTTTCCTTGGCACCCGCGTGGATTCCAATTAGCACACGGGGTTGTCCAGATGTATGCCGCAATTGCCAACGGCTCTCGAGGCACCGCATCACTGCTGCGCATGCTGCCAGATGTGTTGCGTGGTGCGTAGGGCGATTTTAGCATCCAGTACGCCAGGCAGCGGAGAGCAACAGGGCAGCCCTTATTTGGGTGCTGTTTTCTTCTTGTAAATCTTCTGTTTCCTGCCAGCAGGGCCGGGGAGTGCTGCTGCCTGTGAAGGTGCTGCTTCACAAAACTTGTCGGCCTGTCCGGTGAGTTCGTAAAGAAAACGGCTTGGACGACAGGGACGCGACTTGCCCCACTTCATTCTTGTCAGGCAGAGCGAAAGCGTGAGGCGTTTTTTGGCACGTGTCACGCCCACGTAGCAGAGCCGTCGCTCTTCTGCGATCGCCTGCAGGCCATCCGCAATCGACCGATGGTGCGGGAGCAGTCCTTCTTCCAAGCCGACCATCCACACACAGTCGAACTCGAGCCCCTTGGCGGCATGCAGCGTCATGAGTCGCAACACTTTTCCACGCGGGACGTTGTCACGAAAGCGTTCTGCTTCTGTCACATCCAGCACGAGTTCGTCGAGAAAATCCCGAATCGTTTGGGCACAATCGTGGCGCTGCTGCTGTTCACGCTCATGCACATGCAGTGCGCCGATCAGTTCGTCAACAGAATTCCAGCGTGCCTCCTGCTCCTGTGGATCATCATATTCCTGCTGCAAATAGCTGCGGTAATCGATTCGCTCCAGCAGGGTACGGAGTCTATCGCCGGCGCTCGCTGTTGCTGTGCCGGGCTCTCCGAGCATCTGCTCCAGCAATGCCACGCCATTGACAGCAGCTGGTGGCAGCCGCCCGGCGTCACGGCTGGTGACCAATTCACGCCACAGGCTATGCCCTGCGGCTGTAGCTGCGTCGCGAGCCTTGAGGATTGTTTGCGCAGACATGCCACGAGGCGGAACATTGACGACCCGTGCCAGTGCCATGCCGTCGTCGCGATCAACGAGCAGCCGTAGAAACGCCATGACATCTTTCACCTCGCGCCGGTCGAAAAAAGAATGGCTACCAATCAGCTCGTATGGAATGCCGCGTCGCCGCAATTCTTGTTCGAAGACGCGTGTCTGATCGCCGGTGCGCATGAGGATCACGGCCTCGTTGGGGAGCACTTCCCCCTCACGGATTCGGCTCTCAACCTCGCTGACCACTCGACTGGCTTCATCATTCTCGTCTTGGGCCTGCACGATTACCGGGGGAGGCCCTGACCGTGCAGAGGCGATAAGCGTTTTGGCGTGACGGCGGACGTTGCAGGCGATGAGCTGATTGGCAGCGTGGATAATTTCAGGCGTCGATCGGTAGTTCTCCTCAAGGCGGACGATTGTTGCGCCAGGCCAGCGGTTGGCAAACTCTAGGATGTGCGAGACCTGGGCGCCACGCCAGGCGTAGATCGATTGATCGTCATCGCCGACCACACAGAGACTCTTATGGCCACGAGCCAGCGCCGCCACAATGCGCTCCTGAATCCCGCTGGTATCTTGATACTCGTCGACGAGGATGTGATCGAAGCGAGCGGCCTCTTCCCGTCGCACAGCTTCGTGCGTAAAAAACAGGTCGTCCACCACTAATAAAAGGTCATCAAAATCGACGGCACCGGCGAGCTTGAGCGACTGCTGGTACCGACGGTAGCCGGCTGCAGCCAACGACCAGGAGTCATCCGCATCTGCTGCGAGCGCGGCGAATGCCCCGTCGGGACGAACAGCGGCACTTTTCCAACGGCTAATGCGATTGATAAGTTCAGCTGGCTGCAGCGTTGTCTCGGCGATCTTGAGTTCCCGGAGCACTTTACGGGCCGCCGACTCCTGTTCCCCACGATCGATGATCGCAAAGCGTTCCGGGTAGCCCATCTTGCGGGCATGGCGGCGCAGAACGCGGACGCAGAGCGAATGGATCGTAGAGATTTCGGGTTTGTCGCCGCTCTTTTTTCCGAGCAGGCTGCCTGCCCGAGAGAGCATTTCTTTAGCGGCCTTATTGGTAAACGTCACTGCCAGAATTCGGGATGGCCTTGCACCTTTGTGCACCAAATGAGCGATTCTGGTGATCACCACACGCGTCTTACCGGTGCCAGCCCCGGCCAGCACAAGCAGCGGCCCAATCGGTGCGTGGACGGCCTGCGACTGCGACTGATTCAGCTGCGAACGGCGTGAGCTTTGCGAGAGTGTCATGGTGGTTGCGAATGTACCACACGTTGGTTTGCTCGCCGTTGGTTTGCTCGATCGTCCAGCAAGCTTACGAATGAGGTGTGTACCGGGATCGGCTTGACGGTTTGTGCTAGGGAGTTTCTATTTTCAGCGGTAGGCGACCGCGGAGTCGTACTGCGGTCACAAGGATGTGATGGCAACACTGGAAAAAGCACGGAGAAACCAAGAATGCAGACCGATCGACGGCACGAGCTTGAAGAAAATGTTCTGGCTGAAAAAACGGTTGAAGTTTTTGCACGCTTGCGTCCCTATACCAATACCGTTCTAGGAATCGGAGCCGTTGCATGCGTTGCAATCGTTGCCACGATCGTCATTTCGGCGCAGGTGGCAGCGGGTCGCGTTCAGAGCTGGGACTCCTGCTTCGTTGCGATGTCCAGTGGGGATCCAGAAGCGTTCGCGGATGTGGTCCTGCAGTATCCAGGAACCGCTGCGGCGCAGTGGTCACAACTCATTCTCGCTGATATGGCCTTGAACGAGGGCGCAGAACTCTTGTTTGTCAATCGCGAGCGAGCCGACACAAAGCTGCGCGAGGCAGTCGAACTCTACGACACAGTGATCGCTGACAAGCCGCAAGGCATGCGGTCAGAACGCGCGGTGTTTGGTTTGGCAAAAGCCCGCGAAAGCCTCGGGCAACTGGATTCAGCAAACAAGGGCTATGCAGTGGTGGCAGCAGAATTTTCCACTGGCGGGCTGTCGAACCTAGCATCGCATCGTGCCGCTGCACTGGAGAGAGAATCGACTCGCCAATGGTATGAATGGTTTGCAGCACAGAAAATCAGCCCCCCGGAAAAGCCGGGAGCTGTTAGCAACCCATCGGTTCCGACAGATGCAGCGATCGATTCGCCTGTGCAGAAGGAGTGACAGACTGGACCTCCCATCTTCTTCCGGTCCGTTCCCCGACAACGAGGCCGGCTCCGACGGCTCCAGTCTGTTTGTCCCGGGCAGTTTTCTTCCTGGCAGTCAGGTATCGTTGCCGGTGGACGCCTTGGCGGTCGGAGCAAGGCTCGACGTTTTTCTGACGCGGATGTTCACCAATCACAGCCGATCATCTCTCGCCCGCGCGATTGAGAAAGGCGCGGTGCGTGTGGACGGAGTTGCAGCCCGGGCCTCGCTTAAGCTTCGGGCGGGATCCCTCGTCTGCTTCACCGTCCCCGAGCCGGCTCGCTCTGGGCCGGCTGCCGAGGAAATCCCACTCGATTTTATTCACCTCGACGAGTGGATTGCCGTTGTGAACAAGTCGGCAGGAATGGTTGTGCACCCAGCCAAGGGCAATTGGAAAGGCACGCTGGCCGGTGCACTCAAATGGCATTTAGAAGAGGGCAGTGCTGATTCACAGCAGGGGGACCAGTTGGGGCCGACAGGCCTTTCGACTGTGGGCGGCCCAACGCGACCGGGCATTGTGCATCGGTTGGATCGCGATACCAGTGGCGTGATCGTGGTGGCACGCACCGAAGCAGCCCATCAGGCGTTGGCCAAGCAGTTTGAAAAACGCACCGTCGATAAGACCTATCTGGCGATCACACAGGGGCAGCCACAATTTGATCGGGATGAGATTAACCTGCCCATCGGAATCCATCCCTACCAACGTGAAAAAATGGCTGTCCGCCGGGACCACTCCACCAGTCGCGAGGCGGTCACACGTTTTGAAGTGCTCGAACGCTTTCGCGGTGCGGCACTTGTGCGACTCTCTCCCCAAACCGGTCGCACCCATCAGCTGCGCGTGCATCTGGCAGCGATTGGCGCCCCTGTGCTTTGCGATGCGCTCTACAGTGGCCGATCCGTCGTAGAGCCACAGCTCCTTGGGTTGCGTCCCACCACACAGCCGTCCGAGCCGCTGATCATGCGGCAGGCTCTGCATGCTGCAAAAATCGCCATCAACCATCCCCAGACGCAGGCCAGACTAGAGTGTGCCGCCCCGCTGCCCGCCGACATGCAGCGCGTATTGGAAGCTCTGCGCAATGCGCAATAAGCAGCGTTTCTTGCCCCCAGATCATTTTCGCGACGCGTGTTTCTCGTGGCGTTGATCCGCAGATGATTTTGTCGCCTCGTCTGCTTCACCCAGCAGTAGCATCGTGCGCGGTAGTGTGGCGTCGATCACGCGCGACAAGGCAACCGCAAACCCTGCCGCGCCGTCACGCCAGCCTCCCTGCAGGTAATAACAGCGGACAAAAGTAGCCAGTCCGCGCAGCGGCAGCATCCAGGTATGCACCCGCTGCCTTTTGGCGTGCATCAAGCCGGCCTTGAGGGGCGCGTAGCGCAACGCACGGGCTAATAAATCGCAGCAATTGTCGTAACTGTAGTGGGCAACGGATCCCGGCAGCAGTTGGGGCGGCCGCTGCGGCTGCACTTGTTCATGAACCATCAGCGGCTTGAACGCTGCCGTCTGGCGGTTAAAAAGCCGGAGCACACAGTCATTTTTCCAGGGCCCGTGACGCATTTCGCGGGCACCGATAAATGTGCGTCTTCGAATCGACCAGCACGCCAATGGATCCGAGAGGTCCAGCCGACAAATGGCATCGCTTGCCTCTGGATCGAGCACCTCATCATCGTCGAGCGAAAGAATCCAATCGTGTGTCGCAAGCTGCACGGCATGTTGTTTTTGTAGGCCATAACCGAGAAAAGCCTGCTGCTCCACGCGCGCGCCGGCCGCGCAGGCCAGCGCAACTGTCCCATCGGTGGAGCCCGAGTCGAGCACGAGTCGTTCGCTGCACAGACCCACGCTCTCGAGCACGCGGCCCAGATGAGTTGCTCCGTTGAGCGTGATGATCACGGCCGTGATCGGCCGCGTGCAGGCCGACAGTCTATCCGTTTGCCCTGATGAAGACGGCTCTACACAACGCCCCACGAGTGATCGGCCAGCAGAAAAATCTGCGGCCGCGGGATTGCCAGAGGTATTCATGGTATCTCAGCTGTGGGCGCATCGGCATCCGGATCAGCGAATGATTCTGCAATCGTGCGCATGCGCTCGGGGCTGAGTTCACTTTCTGAGATCGTCATCGGAAAAGTTAAGACAAACTCGCTGCCTTCACCGAGTTGGCTGGTCACCTGAATGTCGCCGCCATGCTCGCGGAGGATCTTGCGGCTCACAGTCAGCCCGAGCCCTGTCCCCCTTGCCCCCTTGGTCGATACAAAAAGAGTGAAGATATCTTGGAGCGAATCAGCGCTTATGCCCTCACCATTATCCGTAATCGTTATCCGCACCATTTTTTCCTGTTCCTGACAATCCAGTCGAATGCCAATGGCGGCATCAGGCCTGTTTTCAACGGCATCGAGCGCATTACTGACGACATTGAGCACGGCCCGGCTCATGGCCTCAGGATCAAAAAGCAGTCGGGGTATGGCGGCGGTTGGTGGCTCCCAGTGGATCGCGGTTTTGGACTCAGCTGCCCGCTGCTGCACGGTCTCCACGATGTCGCTCACAAGCGCAACCAGATCGGAGGGCAGAGGATCAGGCTCACGCTCCTTGCTAAAAGAAAGCATGTCCATCACGAGCGATGAAATCTTATTCTGATTTCGGGCGACGATGTCCCAGCCCTTCCGCAGCACGGCTGGATCCTCATTGTCTAAGCCCATCTCCACCAGATAGCTCCCACCGCGAATGCCCTGCAGAATATTTTTAATGTGGTGCGAAAGAGTGGCAATCGTTTGGCCGATGGCTGCCAGGCGTTCTGACTGCACCATGGCGGAGTAGTAGGTGGTGTCCTCGACGGCTAGAGCTGCTTGATGGCCGATGGCCATCATCAGCTTGAGGTGCTCATCAGTAAAACGATGCTGTCCGGTCTCGATTGACTCGGCCAGCGGGACAGTCGTATCAATATAGATCACACCGACAGTGTCGTAGCGTCCTTGGAGTGGAATGCAGATTGCCTCGCGCACGCCGGTGCGTATCACGCTGTTTCCAGAACTAAAACGATCATCATCCTGCGCATCGCTGGTCAATACGCCTTCGCGATGGTCAAGCACGTAATCGAGGATCGTCCGACTAATAGCCATTGAAGTGGCTGCGTTCACATTGCGGTCGCGTCTGGCCTTGGTTCGCAGCTGTTTTGTTTCAGGGTCAAGCAACATGATGCAGCCGCGATCGGCTTCCACCCATTCAAAGATTAACTGCAGGATGCGGCCGAGTAGCTCATCGATGTCGAGCGTGTGACTGACGGCGAGCGCTGTGCGGTACATCACCTGCAGATTGCTGCGGGCCCGGGCCAGCCAACGGTTTTGCGTGTCCTCGGGGGCAGCGACAGCATTGGCCGCCTCGTCCTCACGAATCGTGCGCACGATTCGTGAACCGTCGCTGTCGTTGGAGGGGGAAACAATGTCGACTAATTCAATCGCCCGTTCGTTTTCTCTGTCCCTGGAGAAAACAAAGACCGTTCGGCCGACTTGCAGGTGGTCGCCACTGGTCAACTCTGCCCGTTCGATCTTACGATTGTTAAGGTATGTGCCGTTGGAACTCTTGAGATCACCAACCACGAGGGTGTCGCCGATGTGGCGGATTTCAGCGTGGCGGCGCGATACCTCGTTGTCCTCGAGTTGAATCGCATTTCCAGCATCGCGTCCGATGCTCATGGCTCCCTCATGAGCGGTAAGATCGTAGCGCGAGCCTTTGTTTCGGCCTTGAATGACAAACAGCGACGGCACGCAGCATTCTCCTAGAGTTTCCGAAACTCCGCATTGAAAGAGTTGTGAAGGTTTTCGCCGCTTTGGGGTGGCTCTGCGAAAACCGTCTCGACGCTAGACTAAAGAGCAATCCGATTAACTTCCTATTACTTTACACCAGACAACAAGGTTTTTTCGATGAAACGTCAGCGTTTTATGTGCCAAGGGGGCGTGGAGCGTGTGGGGAGTCGCCGTTGGTCAAAAAAAGTCTGGTTTGTACGGGTCGGGTTGGCAGTGCTGCTTTTACTCGCCATGGGGTTGGCCAGTGAAAAAATGCTTTTCAGTTGGGCTGCCGAGGTTGATTCGGAAAAAACAGCAACTCAGGCCCCTCTCGAGGAACGTTTTCAGCAGGCCGTTACGTGGCTGGCGTCGCCCCAGCGCCAGGGGCGCGGACCGGGTACGCAAGGCATCGACGAGGCTGCTGAGTGGGTGGCAGCACAACTGACAGGCATTGGCCTCCAAACGTCTGTTGGCGGCGTCGGCCCGTTTCAGCCATTCACGATGACGCTTGACGCCAAGCTGGGGCCTCTTGCCGACAACAGGGCAGAGTTGGTGGGGCCTGCCGGTGACGATGGATTGCCACAGATCATACCCTTGGAGTTGGGGAAGGATTTTACGCCGCTGGCGGCCGGCGGATCTGGGGCTTTTGATCTGCCGCTGGTGTTTGCCGGCTACGGCATTACGGCACCAGCCGAACACTATGACGACTATGCACCGCTGACCAAGGCCGGGGCTGCCTCGATGGCCAAAAGCAGTGCAGCCATTATGCTGCGACAGGAACCGCAGAAAGACGACCCGCACAGCGTTTTTGACGGCAACCAAGCTTCGCAGCATGCTGCCCTTTCGCGCAAGGTCGCCAATGCCTCGGAGCATGAGGCAGGCGCCGTTATCTTCTGCAATCTCTCCTCTAGTGACGAGGCCGAGGCGCTCATGGCTTTCACTCGGGCGGGTGATGGTTCCGAGCAGCGCACCATGCCGGTGCTCCAGATTCAGCGCGCGATCATCGATCCCTTGATCGCCAAGGTCATGGGGCGAGATCTCACTACCATCGAAAAATCTATTGATGATTCGTTGACCCCGCAAAGCGCTGCTCTCACCGGCTGGAGCATTCGGGGCCGTGTGGCGATCGAGCGAACTGAGTCTGAAGCCAAAAATGTTTTGGCAATCTTGCCGGGTCTTGGAAAGGCCAAAGATCGCCAGCCGGTCAGTGAGCCTGCCGCCACAGCTGGGGAATCTCTTGAGACAGTGATTTTGGGCGCCCATTACGACCACCTTGGATTTGGTGGTGTCCATTCGGCGGCTCCCGGTGAACATGCAATCCATCACGGCGCTGATGACAACGCCAGTGGGACGGCCATGCTTGTGGAGGTGGCGCGACTGCTGAAAGAGGAGGGTCCGTTTCCGCGCACGATCCTGTTCATAGCTTTTTCGGGCGAAGAGCGGGGCTTATTGGGGAGCGCATTTTACACAGCCAATGCGGCCATTCCCCTCGCCGAAACCGTGGCGATGGTCAATCTTGACATGGTCGGTCGGCTCGACGCCGACAAGATGATCGTGCACGGTACCGGAACGGGTAGCGGGTTTGATGCCATGATTGATCGACTCGTTGGCGTGCATCATTTTGAAGGTGCGAAAGAGCCAGGGGGCTTTGGTCCGAGTGATCATTCGAGCTTCTACGCAAAAAAGATTCCTGTTTTGCATCTTTTTACAGGATCCCATTCCGACTACCACCGTCCTACCGACACGGCTGATAAGATCAATTACGACGGCATGGTGCGCATCACGCGACTCGTCGCCGATATCGTGCGTGAACTGGCAACGGCCCCCGATCGTCCGGAGTACATCGAGGTTGCCTCAAAACAGTTTGCCGGTGGTGGTGGCGATCGGCCCTACTTCGGCAGCATTCCCGACTTTGGTAAGCCCGGCAAAGGGTATGCAATCACTGGAGCCACAAAGGATTCCCCGGCGGCTCTGGGTGGTCTCAAAGGAGGCGATGTGATCGTGCGCCTCGGTGCGAGCGCTATCGCCGGTCTCGAAGATTTTGACAGCGCACTGCGCAAGCATAAAGCCGGCGAAGCAGTGCCAGTCATTGTGTTGCGAGACGGTGCTGAAGTGACCGTTGAAGTCATTCTCGGTTCGCCACGGTAACGCATAGAGGGGCAGGCGTTGGCGATCGGACACGACCTTCGTGAGAGCCGTCCTCTTGCCTACGGCCAATTCTTTCTGATCGGAACCGGTTTTTTCGAGTTGGCTGATATCCAGCGGCTTTTTTGCCCTTGAGTCCGGACAGATTGCCTGACACTATCCCGACCGCTGGCAAGTCCACGGTGGCCACGGTTGGCTTACCGCAGGCTTTCAGGTTCATAGGTTTTAAGTTCAATCAACCGATTCTTTCAGCAAGGAGCGCATCCCGTGAAGAGGCAACTGGCACGTCTTATCTGTTTGGCCGTGGTGTCCTGCATGCATGTCGCGGCATTCGCCCAAGCTCCCGCACCGAACCAGCCATTGGCCCAGCCATTGGCCCAACCGACTGCTCAGCCGACTGCCCAGCCAGTGGCCGCTCCGCCCACATCTTCAGCAGGGCCCGCCACGCATGTGGCCGTAATCGACGTCGGCTATATTTTCAAAAATCACACCCGGTTTAAGCTCTCGATGGACAAGATGAAGGACGAGGTGATGGCTGCCGAGAACGATCTGAAGTCAGAGCGGGATCGGATCAATGGCCTCGTAGAACAGATTAAAGGCTTTAATGCCGGCACCCCAGAGTACAAAAAATTAGAGGCCGAAGTGGCCAAAGCGCAGGGCGAGTTCAACGTTAATGCGCAGTTGCAGAAAAAAGATTTTATGGATCGTGAGGCAAAGGTTTACCTTCAGGTCTACACAGAAATCGAGAAATCTGTCGCACAGTTTGCTCGAGAGCATCGCATTGCGATTGTGCACCGTTTCGATGGTGAATCAATCGATAACAGTGATCGCAATCAGATCTTGCGTGGTATCACAAAGCCCATTGTTTATCTGGAATCAGGCATCGACATCACTCCAGATGTTCTCAAGCTGTTAAACGGCCCGGCTGTTGCAGCAGCCGCTGCGCCACGCACTCGGTAGTCTATCTCGTGCCTATTTTTCCTCCCGAGTGTCCCTGGATGGAGGCGGTTGTCTTCTCCGTCATGCCCCACACAGCTTGCCTTCGGTCGCAGCAATCCATTCGTCGGCCGGTGGCTGTCTCCGGTATTGGCTACTGGGGCGGCCAAAACAATCGGGTTGAAATCAATCCTGCGCCAGCAGGGGCGGGCATCGTTTTTGTCATGAAGGGTCAGGCCTCTGCTGTGCGCATTCCAGCCAACTTGCGTCACAGAGTCGAGGCGTCCAATCGTACGAATCTGTCTGCTGCCGGCGTGCGTGTGGAGATGGTCGAGCATTTGCTGAGTGCTCTGTCGGGATTGCAGATTGACTGCTGTCAGATCTGCGTTACAAGCGCGGAGATGCCCGGTTTAGATGGATCGGCGCAGGGATTCGTGGCAGCGATCGATGCTGCCGGCATAGAGGATCTTGGTGTGCCAATTGATCCGCTTGTAGTAGAGCAGACTGTTCGGGTTGGGGATGACTCAGCGTGGATGGAGATGTCGCCGCCGCAATTTGCCGGACTTTCGGTCGAATACCATCTGGACTACGACTTTGCGCCGATCGGTTGTCAGGAGTTTTCGCTGCGCCTGACGCCCAGTTTCTACCGCCAGCACTTGGCTGCAGCGAGGACATTTATTTCTGTAGCCGATGCCGATCGTTTGCGGGCGGCTGGTCTTGGGTTGGCTGTCGAGCCGCGGGACCTCCTTGTGTTTGGGCCGGAAGGTTTAATCGACAACACTTTGCGCTGGCCCGACGAGTGTGTCCGCCACAAGATTCTCGATATTGTGGGAGATCTTGCGCTAGCGAATCGGCCAATTTATGGACATGTCCGCGCGCATCGTAGCGGTCACAGTCTCAATGCAGCCTTGCTGGACAAGTTGCTTCAAGGGCACCGGCAACTCGCTTCTGCTTAAAAGGGAATGGAAGCAACAATGCCCCCAGAGCCGATTCAGCATGTTCATCAACTGCGTGGCCTTCCCGCCAGCATCGCCCCTTCGGCGATCGTTGAGTCTGGTGCGAAAATTGCGGAGGATGTGCGAATTGGTCCCTACTGCGTTGTTTCTGCAGAGGCAGTCATTGGCCCTGGCACCGTGCTTGAGAATCATGTGACGATCATGGGAGACGTGCGCATTGGCCAGCGCAATCATATTTTTCCCAATGTAGTGATCGGCGGTGAGCCGCAGGATGTCAGCTATCAAGGCACGCAAACCCGCGTTGTCATTGGCGACCATAATACGATTCGAGAGGGTGTAACGATCAACCGTGCCTCTGAAAAAGAGGACGGCCAAACCACGGTCGGCGACTCTAATTTCTTCATGGCATGCAGCCATATTGCCCATGACTGTCACGTTGGCGATTCGTGTGTGATTGCCAATGGAACGCTGCTAGGCGGCCATGTACGAGTGCAATCCCATGCCTCTCTGTCTGGGGCCGTTGCCGTGCATCACTGGACGACGATTGGAGCGTGGTCGTTCGTGGCAGGATTGAGCCGCGTGCTGCAAGACACTCCCCCTTTTATGCTCTGCGAGGGCTTGCCGGCGCGGCCGCGCTGCATCAATGTGGTGGCCCTTAAGCGGGGTGGGTTTTCGCGTGAGTCCATCGAAGCCATCGCCGAGGCGCATCGGCTGCTCTATCGCGCAAAAGTCGGGCTCGATCCAGCCCGCGAAATTCTGCGTTCGCAGGGGATGATTGTCCCGCCTGTTGTGCAGTTACTGGAGTTTCTGTTTGATCAGCAGGAAGGGCGTCACGGACGCGCCCGCGAAAGAAGGAGGGCCGCATGAGTCGTCTTAAAGTTGCAGTCATTGGTTGTGGGCATCTGGGCTCCATCCATGCGCGACTGCTGGCTGCACGCAGTGATGTCGAACTCGTGGCTGTTGTTGATCCATCGGCTTCAGCCCGTGATCGCGTTGCGCAGGCCTCTGGCTGCGCGGCTTTGGCAGAGCCTAGCGCTGTGATTGGCCAAGCTTCTGCTGTGATTGTGGCCGCTCCCACTGGCCTGCACGCCAGCGTTTCCTTGCCGCTTTTGGAGGCGGGTGTGGATCTTCTGATCGAGAAGCCCATTGCGGCTACTGTCGAGGAAGCGCGATCCATTGTTGTTGCTGCCCGGCGTTTCGGTCGCGTTGTTGCCGTGGGGCATGTCGAGCGTTTTAACCCGGCTTGGTGTTTGGCGGTGGAACAGGCTGGGGCGATTCGAGCGATGGAATCAGCACGCCTGTCACCGTTCTCATTCCGTTCGATGGATGTTGGGGTTGTTTTTGACCTCATGATCCACGACATCGATCTGGTGCTTTCGCTTGAGCCGGGCCGCATTGAGCGGATTGAGGCCCACGGCATCGCCGCTACGGGTGGGCACGAAGACATGGTTCGCGCTCGGCTCACATTCTCATCGGGATTTATTGCCGATCTGTCGGCATCACGCATCCACCCAACGCCGCACAGATCAGTCTCGCTCTGGTCGAGTGAACGGCTTGTTTCCGTCGACTTCACAGCCAAAACAGTTGAGGTCATTGCTCCATCGGAGGCCGTCTGCAGTGGGAAGTTTATTGCCTCAGAGGTGCCCCCAGAGCAGCATGCAGCTCTCAAGGGTTCATTCTTCAACGAGATTCTGCCAAGAAAAACGCTGGCTGTTCCCGAAGCCAATGCCCTTGTGCGCGAGCACGATGATTTTCTTGATGCGATCCGATCGGGTCGGCCTCCACAGGTGCCTGCAACAGCTGGGGCAGCCGCACTTGAGATTGCCGCACGGATAATCGACTCGTTGGCCTGTGTGCGGTTTGGTTCAGCCAGTCCCATGCCTGCGGTGTTGAGCGGAACGGGCACGAGGCCGATTTTTCCGCTCCGCAAAACCGGTTGACAGGCGGTGATCGCCAGCCGTAAGCCCCAAGCAAAGTTGCCAAGGGCAGCGAGCCTTGGCCATCAGGCCAAGTCACGGTCCTGAAACAAAACCAGCGCAATTAAGAGAGCCACTGTTGCATACAGGCCGGCATAGAGCGCGGCCCAGCCCAGATAGCTCCACGGCACAGGCACACCGCCCACAACGGCAGCCTCAACGGTAAAGTGTTCGAGTACCGGAAGCACCGTCGCTAAAAGCTGTCCGACAAACCGCACAATCGCCAACTTACCCACACTCGATTGCACGATGAGGGGCACCAAATGGCCCAGAGCATAGACGGTGAAACAGATGATGAGATTGGGGACCATGCCCAGCCGCGTTGATACAGCAAGGCTGACGGATGCCAAGAGCACTATCTCCAAAAAAGAGAGTACAAGCCCAGGCACGACAGTGATCATTTCGTCAGCGCAGTCGCGCCAGAGCGGCTCGACCTTGGCGCTCTCGCGGGCATCGTACACAACCTTCAGACTCGTGGTTGCCATCAGTACGCTGCCAAGAATGATAAAGATAAGCAGAGACACGAGAACCAATCCAGCAAATTTACCGAGGATAAACTGCCGTCGTGTGAGCGGCTTGGAGAGCACGGTGAGCGCCGTGCGTCCCTCGATTTCATCGGAGATCGACACGCTGGCCGTCCACATGACCACCAGCAGAGCCAGCACCTTTATGAGCGTGAGGCCACTGTCTTTGAGCATTTTTACGTCTTCCCCAAACGTGTTGTAGGGAATGACGACGAACACCAGCAGCAGGAAAAAGCCAACCACCAATGCCACCGCAAAGACCGGTTGAACGATCGCCTCTTTTGTGGTCGCTGAAGCGATCGCGGCTACTCGTTGCGAACCGAGCCGGAACAGAGCGTAGAGGGCTGTGATGAGCAGCAGCGTGAGAGCCGTCCAAGGGAAAATGGCCACCTGCGGAAACTCCGGAACGAGTTGCCAGCGGAGGGTCAGGTGCACCGGTTGGTCGCTGCTCTGAGTGGCCTCCAGTTGTGTGCGAACTCCAAGAAACGGATTGGCTTTACCTTCGCCGCGACTCCAGACCCAAGGCTTTTGTGCGGACAATTCAATGTCCGGAACTTTTGCCAGTGCAAAGCCTTCGATGGGCTGCTGGGTGCGCACCACCACAGCGGCATCGCTCTCCATTTCAAGTGTCAAAATCTCCTGCGGTCGCACGTCGAGCACGATCTCCTGCAGAGCGGCATGCGGCGCAATGACCACTCGCGTGGATGCTCGATCAGCAGCGACCATGCGCATCAGAGAGCGACCGATCTGCGGCAGGGGCACCAGCGGTGTGCCGGCGAGGGCAATTGCCGATAGCGTCAGCAGAAGCCAAGCAAACGGACCGAGAAATCCATCTCCTAGGCTCGCCCGCGCTTCGGCGCCAGCGCGAGGCAATGCCAGCCTCAGCAAGCCCCAAGATGCCAGCACAACTACAACCGTCAGCAGCGCACCGATACCGAGCAACCAAATCGGCGGTACGGCAATCAGCCAGCGATTAGCAAAAAGGGGAACCATCAAGATGCACCAAGGATAATAAAACGGAATAAAACGGACACTCGTCTGATCAATCAACGCTCTGTGGAGGGGAATCGGCGGTGGACGGACCGGCAAGAACAGTGGAGGTGGGGCCATCCAGCCGCCATTTTTTTATCACACGATGCAGATCGTCAAGTGTCAGTTTCTCAACAATCTGTAGGTTATCGGCCACTGATCGGTAGGTGCTAGAATGGGACCATTCAAGGCCCACGTCAAATAGGCGTCGGCGGGGTCGTTCTCCAGCAAGTACAACCCGGCCTGCCAGTTTGTTGCGGGCTTGCGTGAATTCTTTGGCAGTCATTCCGTCGGTGCTCGCGCTGCGATAGATCTCCCGCATGCGGTCCAGTAGATCGGTCACGTCCGCGGCATCGCAGGAGAGTTGCGTGGTGAAAAGTCCGGCATCAAGAAAATCTTGATGCTGGCAGGAGGCATGCTCGGCCTCGCCGGAATCAACAAGGGCCCAATAGAAACGGCTGCCGGAATCATCGCCGAGCACAACGGCCAGTAGCTTAGCAGCAAAGCGATCAGGATCGTTTTCAGATGGCCCACCCGACATGCTAACGGCATACTCCAGCGTAGCAGTCGGGCGAACGATGCGTGCAATCGATGGCTGCAGCATCTGTGGTGGGGGCACACAGCGCGGCACGGTGGGCTGTGGCTCCCAGTCGCCGCAGAGCCGTTTGGCTGAGGCAACCAACGCAGGAAAGTCAACCGCTCCGGTGGCTGCTAAGACCAGATTGCCGGGACAATAGCGGCGCCGGTGGTAGTCGCGCATGCTCTCCACCGGAAGCGCTTGAATCGAAGCGACTGTCCCCAGCACGCTGCGGGCCAGAGGATGCGTGCCAAAAAAAGCCGCCCGGCATTGGTCATCAGCACCAAACGGCGGCTGATCATCGTACATCCGGATCTCCTCCAGAATGACGAGTTTTTCAGTGATGAAGTCTTCCTCGCGCAGGGCTGGACGCATCATACGACCGAGCAGATCGGTGGCTTCCTGTTGCTGTGCCGGCAGCACGGTAGCGTAATAAACGGTGTCTTCCTCGTTGGTGAATGCGTTTGCGCTGGCACCCATCCAATCAAAACGACGATTGATTTCGTCCCCCGAGAGATCTTGGGTGCCCTTAAAGACCATGTGTTCCAAAAAGTGACTGGCACCCCATAAGTCATCCGATTCGTCGCGGGCGCCGGTTTTCACAAAGCAGCCGATGCTCGTGGAGAGAGCATCGTCGGTTACCTCCGCCACAATTTCCAAGCCGTTGTCGAGTTGTTCACGCAGAAACTTCAAGCGGCACCTCCAGCGGTTCACGGCCGAGCGATACAACCGAAAGGTCTGCGGGAGGATTCTCCGCTAGCCACGCCTCGATTGAAGCCACACTCAACCGATCGTAGCGGTCGAGTTCCTCGGCGAGGGTACGCACCTTGCCGAGATGGTACCACTGCCGTGCAATGGCTCCCGCTCGCGCAGCGCTCGACTCCTGTTGCAGAACAAGTCCACTCTTGGCTCGTGCTTTGACGCGATCCAGTTCGGCTGCCTCAATCGTCCCCGGCAATCGATTGATTTCGACTCGCATGACATCGAGAGTTTCCTGTGCCCGCGCAGCGGTTGTGCCCGCATAGCAAAGAGCTGCCGCAAAATCACGCTGCGTCTGGTAGCCGGCAGAAACGCTGTAGCAGAGTCCGCGGCGCTCGCGGACTTCCGAGAACAGCCGCGAGCTTGAGCCACCACCCAAAATGGCAAGCGCCGCCGTTGATTCGTAGGACGTGTCATCGCGGTAGGGCGGGGCCGACCATGCCAGGGCAATGTGCGTTTGCTGCGATTCGTGGGGCACATGACGAAAGCGTGCTCCGCGTGAACCCGTCACGACGCCTGCGGCGTCACCGGCCTGCCAATCGCCAAAGAGTTGTTTGATCTGGGTCACAAAAGCGGTCCAGTCGATTCGGCCTGCGATGGCAATGATCGTGTTGTGCGGTCGCACATGGGATGCAACAAACAAACGCACGTCGTCAATGGCCAGCCGTTCAACATCAGCGGTGAGTCCTTCCGACGGCATGCCCCAGGGCGCAGGAAAGTGAATTTGTCGCAGCGCACTCATGGCGCGATGCGCGGGGTCGTCTTCAGTACCGGCTAGGTTTTGCAGCACCATCTGCCGGGCATTTTCTATCTGTTCTTCCTCGAGCAGCGGTCGCCGCAGGATGTCGGCATAGATGGGCAGGGCATCTGAGAGTTGGCGGGCGACCATTGCACCAGAAAAACTGGCGTGGCTCGTGGAGACTGACTGGGCCCACTGCACGCCCGATCCTTCCAGATCCTCAACGATTCCTCGACCGCTGCGACCACCGGCTCCCCGGAGCATCATCTCGCCAGCCAGAGTTGCTAAGCCACAGCGATTGGGGCCATCGTGCATGCCACCAGCCGGTGCATGAAACGCGATTGCTACCGATTCCAAGCTAGGGAGCGACTCTCCCAGCAACACGATGCCGTTGTCGAGTACCAGCGAGAAGAGTGTCTGCTTCACAAAAACTGCAACCATTCGATCGGACAGTGAAACGATTCAAAAAAACGAACGCTTCGCCGTTTGAATCGCTGAAATCAAAAGAATTGGACGGATAAACCTAACCGTGGAGGGCAGTTGTGGAATCCGTTGCGACTCCTGGCTCCTGGCGATACAAGCCCCTCAGCCACTCCACTAATAGGAAGCAAGTGCTGCTGCGCGTTGTTCGGCAGTGCCCTCCTCCACCACTTTGTACACGGTTCGCATCCGGCGAAAACCCAGACGCTGGTAAAGCCGCACTGCGCTGGCATTGTCTGCGGTTACCTCAAGGGATGCCTGCCGGCAACCCTGCCGCTGAAAACTGGCCAAGGCCTGCTGGATGAGGCAGGTGCCCAACTGCTTGCCGCGATGACCGGGAATAATACCGATATTTTGAATAGAACCGACGCCCGCCCGATCAACAACCGCTTGAATCGTGCCACACCACTGCAAATCCTCGGGGGCACGCCCCCAGGCAATGAGCCAAGTTGCATCCGGTAAAAACCCAGCCTTGGCACGAATTTCTCTCATCAAACGCCGACAGCCCTCAAGGTTTCCAAGACAAGGAAAGACAATGGCATCGAGTTCATTGCAAAAGGCCCGGTATTTCGTGCGTGCATGCACATCCAAGAGGCCCTCGCTCCACGCCACAAATCGGTATCCAGGCGGCAAAACAGGAAGGTTTTGCGCCTCCTGAAGGTCGGCATCCATGCGAAACCGCTTGAAATAAACCGATTCCATACTGTCTCTCCGCAATGACTTCTCTGAGCCCTGACAATAAGATTGCTCTCGGATTTGGTCAATGCGCCGGTCAATCAGTTTTTTTAAGGCCCATTTTTATGCACTCCGAGCCCGCCTACCAACTGCAATTGCCGCCCGCAGCAGCGGCAGGCTATATTTTTGAGGTATCAAAAAATGTTTTTTGGCCCATCAAAAATGATGCATTTTCAAAGCAGGCAGCGTTGGCACCTGTTTTGGATCGGGGCAGCCATTGCGTGTTGGTGCTGGGCCGGCAGGGTGGGCGTCTCTGCGCCGCTTGCGCAACGGGCAGCCACGCCAGTTGTGGTGGCGACAACCACAATGGTTGCCGATCTTGTTCGGCAGGTGGGCGGCATGCGCATCACGGTGGACTGCCTGATGGCACCGGGGGTCGACCCGCATTCTTACAAGGCAACGCCTCGCGATATCGATCGGCTCATGCGTGCTGATCTTGTGGTCGCTTCAGGTTTACACCTCGAAGGGAAGCTCTCCGATTTATTGTCGCGTTTGGAAAAGCGCGTGCCTGTGTTGATGGTGGCTGACGCATTGCCGCACGACAGACTGCTTGCCATCGGACCGGAACTCTACGATCCGCACGTTTGGTTCGATGCACAGTTGTGGAGTCTTTGTCCGGCCGTGGTTGCCGCTGCTCTGGAAAAAATCGATCCCAGTGGACAAGAGCACTATCGCTCACGAGCAGTTGCCTATGCCGCGAGCCTCGTAGCCCTCGACGCGAAATTGAGAGACCGCATCGCATCGATACCACAGCAGCAACGCGTGCTCGTTACGGCTCACGACGCCTTCCGCTATTTTGGCCGAGCGTACGGCCTCGAGGTGGTCGGCGTGCAGGGCACGAGTACCGAGAGCGAGGCCGGGCTCAACGATATCAACCGCTTGGTGGAGCTGGTTGTCTCGCGTCGAATCCCTGCTGTTTTTGTGGAAACGAGTGTGTCAGATCGCAATCTGATGGCCTTGCGTGAAGGAGCAATGGCCCACAGTCAGAAGGTCAAACTCGGTGGGCGACTCTACTCCGATTCTCTGGGAACGGTGGCGAGTGGTGCGGACACACTGGCAAAGGCCCTGATCGCAAATGCTGAAACGATTGCCGTCGGTTTGTCAGAGGGGCACTGATGCTATCGCAAGCAGCAAAAAAAACGATGCACAAGCGTTCGCAATGACACAAAACATTTCTTTGCCTGCCAGTGTGCCGCTGCTGGAATTCCACGATGTAACGGTTGCCTACGGTCGCAGGCCTGTGCTGTGGAACATCGATTTATCGATCAACACGCCGTGCCTATTTGGAATCATTGGCCCCAACGGTGCTGGGAAAAGCACGCTCATCAAGGCCGCATTGGGGTTGGTGCCGCTGGCGGGAGGCGCAGTGCGTTACGAAGGGAAGCAGCTGTCTGGACTGCGTGCCCGCGTTGGTTATGTTCCCCAACGCGAGACGGTTGACTGGGATTTTCCGGTCAGCGTTTTGGACGTTGTGCTGATGGGAACCTACGCCCGACTGGGCTGGTTTCGTCGTCCCAGCTTGCACGAGCGGCAGTTGGCCCGGGAGTGCCTCGCCCGCGTTGGGCTGAGCGATCTGGCGGAGCGACAGATCGGCCGGCTCTCTGGTGGGCAGCAACAGCGCGTGTTTCTAGCAAGAGCTTTGGCCCAGCAGGCTGATTTTTATTTTCTTGACGAACCGATGGCGGGCGTCGATGCACGGTCGCAGGAGCGGATTTTTACAGTGCTCTCTGAGTTGCGTGCAGCTGGCAAGCTCGTTGTTGTCGTGCACCACGACTTGCGCACTGCAGCCGAGTGGTTTGATTCAGTTGCACTGATTGACATGCGACTGGTGGCCAGCGGCCCAACAGCCAGCGTGCTCACCCCAAGCAATCTGCAAAGCACCTACGCCGGGCATCTCGACATTCTGGATGAACTCGGCCGGGCGGTTGAGCAGGGAGGCCGAACGCTGTGATTGTTCCTGTTGCCATTTCCTATAACACTTTCGTTGTGATGGTTGGTGTGGCGGCAGTGGGGTTTGCGGCCGGTGTCATCGGCTGCCTGAGTGTGCTGCGCAGACGCGCGCTGGTGGGTGATGCGGCAGCGCATGCGACGCTGATCGGCGTGGCGTGCGCCTTCTTAGCAACCGGTCGTCGTGACCTGTCGCTCCTGTTAGCCGGTGCGTTGGTCTCTGCAATCGCCAGTCTGGGTCTGCTGGTGCTGCTGCGTTGCTGGACGCGCACCCGCGATGACGCGGCCACAGCAATCGTTCAGAGCGTATCGTTTGGGCTCGGCATCACGCTCATCTCCGGTATCACCGCTCGTGGCATTGCCAATGGCGCGGGTCTGGAGCAATTTCTGCTCGGGCATACCGCGGCGCTGACGGCGGGGGATGCTATTTTGCTGGGGCTGGTTTCGTGCGCAGCCGTTGGACTCCTTTTGTTGGGGTTTAAGGAGGCAACGCTCGTGGCGTTCGATGCGTCGTTTGCTGCTGCTACGGGTTGGCCAGTCTTGCTTCTGGATTACGGCTTGGTGGCACTGGTGGCAGTCATGATGGTGGTGGGACTGCCGGCCGCGGGAGCGGTGCTGGTGACAGCCTTGGTGGTGATTCCACCGGTAGCAGCTCGCCAATGGACCGACCGCGTATCAACGATGCTTTTGCTCTCGGGATTATTCGGTTTGTTTTCTGCAGTGGTTGGAGTGCTCACCAGTGCTCTGGTGCCACGGTTGGCAACCGGACCAATGGTTGTGCTGGTGGCTGCGTCGATTGTCACACTGTCTTTTTTCTGCGCACCGGTGCGCGGCTGGCTGGCCCGCGCGATTCGCCTGCGTCAGGTGCAGCGCAGTTGGGCCGAGGGTCGGGTGCTTACAGTGGCACAGGAGTGCGCTACCAGCGCGGATGCAGCCTCACAGATGCTCTTCCTAGCGGGAACCTTTGCCGAGCAGGACGTGCGACTGCGGGTGGCCTGCGATGACGGTGGTCGTAATCGCGATACCGCACGCGCCTGGCGACGGCTTGTGGACAGAAAATGGATTGAACGCTTTCCGCGGGCAGCAACGTTGACAACGCATAGCAGTGCACCGGGAAGTCAGACCAGCCCAGAACTCTGGCAATTGACTCAAGTCGGCCGAGAAAAAGCACTGGAGCGGGCCCGGCGTCTACGGCTGTGGGACGACGTCTTTGCTGTCTCTCGAGACGATGCCCGCGAGTTTCTCACGATCGATCTGCCGGCGCCGGAAGCCGTCCTCACAGCGGCGCGGTTGGCAGTCATTCAGGCGGCAGCTGCCGATAGGTGAGACCCAATGTTTTCAATCTTTACCGAAAGCAGCGGCATGCATGCGTGGGCCATTGCCACCGCAGCGATGGTGTCTGCTGGCGCGGCACTGGTGGGAACGCTGCTGGTTGTGCGCCGCATGAGCCTGCTGGGCGATGCGATCAGCCACGCCATGCTGCCGGGGATCGTGATCGCTGTGCTGGCTGGTGCGCGGCCCGGAGGCATCTTTGTGCTGGTGGGGGCAGTGGCCGCAGGACTTTTAACCGTCTGGTTGACGCAGGTGCTGCATGCGCAGGGCGCACTGGCTGAAGATGCCAGCGCAGGCGTCGTGTTTACAACCCTGTTTGCGATCGGAGTGGTGATGGTGACTGCGGCAGCCTCGCGCATCGATCTTGATCCCTCGTGCGTGCTGTATGGCATTTTAGAACTGCTGCCTTTCGATACCGTGAGGCTTGCAGGCTGGGAGATTCCGCGTGCCTTCATCACGGCTACTTCTGTTTCTGCGCTGCTGAGCG
>CAMBUD010000021.1 GCA_945871035.1 Planctomicrobium piriforme
GCGATCGCTTGTGCGGCAATTGGCTGGCTGGGGCTTGCCGGTTGGATGGCCGCCGTCGTTCTCCTGGGAAGTGTGGCCATGCATCTGGCCAGCACGGCAATCGGCACGCGCATGCGCGAGGCAACGGACCGTAATTTATCTCAGCACAGGCAGAGAGTGCACCGACAGCCGAAACTACCGGCCTATTCTTTGTCCCATCTGCAACAACGCTCAAGCCTCGGTCGGCTGCTGCCGATTGCGACGAGTATTGGAGCGGCCTGCGGTGGCTTGGCGGGAACGCTAGCGTTTTTGTCTCTTACCAACAGCACCCTCGCCGGTGCGCTGCTCGGGGGGATTTCGTCTGCCGTCATTGGCGGGCTTTTTGGATTTCTAGTGGCGAGTTTGCTAGAAATTATCCGCACGACCGTGCGTGAGGCGATCGCTGCCGAGCGGGTTGAGACTCCACGGATTGACGCTCCACTGGATCCCTTTGGATGAACGTTGCGAGCGAGTTCCGCGGGGAGGATGGCAACCCAACCGGCGGCGTGGTACAAATAGAAGTGGCTTTTTCTGCTGTTAGAGCCAGCCCATGCCCACCTCAGGACACACCGCAGGAGAAGATTGATGACCAAACCACATCGCAACTTGAAAAAGGCCAATCACGGCTCCCGACCCGCCAACAGTAAGGCGCGGCGGCTCAAGCGGAAGCACATCCGCACCTAAAGCACCCGATTGTTGGAGCCCTGCCTTGGCCCCGCGCGATTACATCATCCATCCGAGTGCTTACAACCTCGCCAACGTGATCGCAGATGTCCACGAGATCCGTCGCTGGAACAAGCAGCGGTTCGAAATGGAGCAACTGACGGCGATCATTCACGAAGACCCGGTTCGCTGTCTGTGCGTTGGCTACAAGGACATCACTCGCGATGAGTTTTGGGTGCGCGGCCACTTCCCGATCATACCGTTGATGCCAGGCGTATTGATGTGCGAAGCGGCCGCTCAGCTATCGAGCTACTTTACACAGAAATACAATCTGCTCGATGCCAAAGTGATCGGCTTTGGTGGCCTTGAAGAGGTTCGCTTTCGCGAGCCAGTGGTGCCGGGCGACCGATTGGTGATCGCCGTCGAACGCGTGCGTGTGCGACCACGGGCAATGATCGTCTGCCGTTTTCAGGGAATTGTACGGGAGAATATCGTGGTTGACGGGATCATCAAGGGAGTTCCGCTGCCGGTCGACTACCTCCTCGAAGCCGCTGGCGAGGCACCCGACGATCAGACCGCGACCTCTTGAGAACCTTGAGAACCGGTCTTTTTTTTCTTCTGCTTTGTGCCGTTCACAAACGTCTGTTCTGATGCCGCGCCGTCCACCAAAAAAACCAGATCCGTTGCTCGACCTGTCGGGGCATTTGCTTGTGCTCCAGGCACTCCCCATTCCGCTCGATCCCAACACCCTCTTTATCCGTCGTGCGCCGATTGAACTCGAGGTGGGCTGCGGCAAAGGTCTGTTTCTTTCGAGCGCTTCGGCGGCAGCGCCCGATCGCAATTTTCTTGGGGCTGAGATTGTGGCTGGGTACGCCCGGCTCTGCGCTGGAAAACTTGCCCGCATCAATGCTCCAAACGCCCGCATGATCCATGGCAATGCTTTGTTTCTCGTGCACAGCATGCTGCCTGACGCCTGCCTGGCGGGTCTCCACGTTTATTTTCCCGACCCTTGGTGGAAGGCACGCCATCGCAAGCGCCGGGTACTGTCGGCAGCCTTTCTCCAACACGCTGGCCGCGTACTCAAGCCCGGTGGGCAGTTGCATGTCTGGACAGACGTCGAGGATTATTTCCGCGAATCAATGGTCATGGCGCATGCTACCGATCTGTTTGGCGACCCGCAGGAGGAGCAGACGCAATCTGCCCAACACGACCTCGACTACCGCACGCATTTTGACCGGCGCACCCGGTTGGCAGGTGCGCCAGTCTGGCGCGCCCTGCTGCAACGCACAGACGCCGCGGCAGGATGCACCAGAGTTGATTTACCTGCATTTCATTTGTGAGACAAACGCCCGATCCGGTTCGTGGCATGCGCGGCGGCCTGTCTGTCCGGAATTCTTTTTTGTGGCAGCACTTTCCGCTGCACTCCTACGCCTAGCGCACCGCGGTTGCCTCATAGGTGCGGCCCGCTTCTCCGCTCGACAGTTGGTTAAGCGCAATTTTGTAGAGCTGCGCGCCTGCCGGCGTTGGATAATGACCGGTTAGGCAGGCCTGACACATCTCTACTGCATCAAATCCGATCGAGCGTGCCACTGAATCAATGGGCAGGTAGCGGAGCGAGTCGGCACCGAGCCGAGCGGCCATCGCAGCCTGAACCTCTTCGGTAAGCGGCTCGCCTCGCAAAAAAGCCGGTGCAAAGAGTTCGTCGATCGTCGACATGTCGATACCATAAAAACAGGGCGCAATGATCGGCGGACAGGCAATGCGTACGTGAATCTCTCGCACCAGTCCGAGCGATCGCATCCGCCCGAGCAACACCTTCATGGTGGTGCTGCGCACAATTGAATCCTCAACAAGAATCACACGCTTGCCTTCGAGAACCTCACGCAGCGGGGTGTATTTTGTTTCAGCCTTTTGGCGCCGGCTTGAGGCGCCGTCGATAAACGTGCGCCCTGTGTAACGGTTGCGGATCAGACCTTCGACCGATGGGATCGAGAGCCGATACGCCATCGCATCGGCGGCAGCCTTGCTCGTGTCAGGCACTGGCACAACCACCGTATCGGCATCAATCGTGATCGTTTCCAGACGGGCGAGCTCTTCGCCGAGTCGTTTCCGGGCCAGATAAACGCTGCGGTCGTCCATTGTGCTGGCGACGTTTGCAAAATAAACCCACTCAAAAAAACAGTGGGCCCGTTTGGAACTCTCGGCAAATCGCTCGATGCGAACCTTCGTGCCGTCCACAATGAGTGCCATCCCCGGCTCCAGTGAGCGAATCGATTCAGCCGGAAAACCCAAATTGAGAAGGGCGACGCTCTCGCTAGCAGCTGCTACGAGCGGGCCGAGTTGCGCGTATTCCATGGGGCGAATGCCGAGCGGATCGCGGGCCACAATCATGCGACCGCAGGCATCGAGCATGGCAATATTCCAAGCACCGTCAAAGCGTTTAGAGATGGCTGCAAGCATCTCAATTGGATCGGGGTCGGCATCACCCGAAAGCTCTTTTCCAATGGCATGCATGATCACTTCGGTGTCGTTGTCTCGCGCCAGATGGTTATCGTCGTCAGCGAGAATCTCAGCTCTCAGCGCGGGATAGTTGGCCAACTGACCGTTAAAACCAAACGCAAACCATTTTCTTTTTTGAATGTGTGGCCGTTCCAGTGGCTGGGCATAGCCGCGATCTTCGGCGCCGCAGGTGGCATAGCGGACGTGGCCAATGGCGGCCCGGCCGGTGTGCTGCTCCATCAGGCTTTCGTATTTGCCCCGATGACCCATGCGAAATACTTCGCTCACGCTCCCCACCTCTTTGTAGGTGGTGAGCAACTGGCTGCGATCGGGATTCCAAACGGTCATACCGGCCGAGAGTTGGCCGCGGTTTTGAATGTCCAACAGCATGCGCGGCACAAGGCGCGACACCTCCATGGCCCCTTGGTGAGGGCACAGAGGGCTGGGTTCTGGACTGGGCAGATGATAGATGGCCGCCAAGCCGCATTCGTGATGGAGTTCACTCACTCAGAGACGCCCACAGGAAGTCTGAACATGAAAAGTAGAACTTCTGCACTATAAACTATCGGCAGACCAATCGCGATGCCTGCCACTAACGATGCCCAAAGATCGAAAGATCGGCACGCCCTTGCTGCACGAACTTTTAGATCCCTGTGGTCGCCCCAGTCACGGCGCGAGTAGGATAGTGACACTCTGGTGTTTTTGTCTCGTTTCTCCTGCACTCCATACCGCCATGACTGAGAAACACCGTCAGGATATTGCTGCCGCTACGGGGATCGTGATTGTCAAAGTTGGAACCCGTGTCCTGACGGGACCAGACGGTCTGTTGGACACAGGGCGAATCGAGTCTCTGGGACGGCAGTTCGACGCGCTCTTGGCAAGCGGTCGCAAAGTGGTGCTCGTGAGTTCGGGCGCCGTTGGGGCTGGCATGGGTCGCATGGGGCTCCGCACGCGACCGGAAGAACTTGCCCGCCTGCAGGCCGTAGCCGCCATTGGTCAAAGCTGTCTGATCGAGGCCTACGAACGGGTGCTGCGCGCAAAAAACCGCCATGCAGCGCAGGTGCTGCTTGTGGCCGAAGACCTTCAGGATCGGGTGCGTTATCTCAACATCCGCAACACGCTCCGCGCCCTCCTAGATTACAAAGCCATTCCAATCATTAATGAAAACGACACCGTCAGCGTGGAGGAGTTGCGCAGTTCATTTGGTGATAACGACCGCTTGGCGGCGCTGGTGACAACCCTGCTAGGAGCCCCGCTGCTGGTGCTGCTCTCCGATGTGGATGGTCTGTTTGACCGCCATCCTTCCGAGGCCGGCGCCACTCTGCTGTCGAGCGTGGACCGCATCGATAGCAGCATTGAATCGCTGGCCCGCGACAAGGCTGGTGGCCTATCGAAGGGGGGTATGGCAAGCAAGATTGCAGCGGCCCGAATCGTGACCGGCTCCGGTGCCAGTTGCATCATTGCCTCGGGCCGCAACGACCACGTGCTCGAGCAGATCTGCAGTGGCGAAACGGTCGGGACCCTTTTCGTTGGCCATGAAACCACGATGCCGGCTTGGAAACGTTGGCTGGGGTGGTCGGCCGATACACGCGGCAGGCTGTTTATCGATGCAGGCGCCCGCGATGCGGTTGTGAGCGGCGGCTCAAGCCTGCTGGCAGCGGGCATCCTCAAGCTGGAGGGAACTTTTGCCACCGGCGACGTTGTCTCGCTGGCCACCGTTAACGGCCGGGAATTTGCGCGCGGACTGGTTAACTACTCCGTTGCTGAGGTGCAGCGCATCGTGGGTTTGAAAACGGAACAAATTGCCGCTGTGCTCGGCTACTGCCCCTACGAAGAGGTGATCCATCGCGACAACCTCGCCATCATTTGCCGAGATGAGGAAGCTCTCTAGAGCACACACCGGCTATGCTGCAGGCACTCCTCATTGTTCTCGCGCTCATTCTGGCCAATGGATTTTTTTCCGGGGCAGAAATGGCGATCGTCGCCAGTCGCCGCGGCCGCCTGCGACAGCTTGCCGACAGAGGCGACAAAGCTGCTGCTGCCGCCATTGAATTGGCCTCGAGCCCTGATCGCTTTCTACCGACGGTGCAGATCGGCATCACGCTGGTGGGCACACTGGCGGCCGCCTACGGTGGCGACCGATTGGTGAGCGAAATCGCTCAGCGGATTTCCACCAACGTTCCGCAGTCTCTGGAGAAATTTGCCCAGCCTACTGCGCTGGTGGTATTTGTTGTGGCTCTGTCGTTCGTCACGCTTTTACTCGGTGAATTGGTCCCCAAGAGACTCGCGCTGCGGCAGGCTGAATCGGTTGCACGGGCCGTTGCACCGACGATGCAACTCTTTGCCCGGGTCGCCAAGCCACTGGTATGGCTGATGAGCGCCTCGACATCGGCGGTGCTGTTTCTGCTCGGTGCCCATAAGCAGGAAGGACCGACCGTATCGGTCGATGACATCGAACATCTCTTAGAGGCTGGTCGCGCTGAAGGGATTTTGGAGGCCGTGGAACAGGCGGTTGCCACAGAAGCCTTGCGACTCGGCGAACGCTCTGTTCGCGACATCATGCGGCCACGCATCGATCTCGACGCCCTCGACATCGACACGCCTCCTGATGAAGTTTTGGGCGCGATCGCGATGGCGGGCTATTCGCGACTGCCCGTCTACGAGGAATCGCTCGATCATGTAATCGGCTACGTCTCACTGAAAGACGTGATGCGACAAAACTGGATGGGCTGGCCGATCCAACTGCGCAAGATTTTGCATCCAGCGCTTTTTGTTCCTGAGACAATGCCGCTCGATCGGTTGCTGGAACTCTTTCAAAAGGAGCGCAACCAACTCGCCATCGTACTGGATGAATATGGCGGCACCGAAGGGCTCGTAACAATCCAAGACGTACTGGAAGAACTCGTCGGCAAGATTCATGACGAACACCGACAAGACGAGGCCACTGCCTTTGTGCGCCGTGAGGATGGCTCGTGGCTCGTCGACGGCAGCGCGAGCATCGAAGAACTTGCCGAACGACTGGCGGTGCGACTCGACAGCGAGCCCCGCGATTACTCAACTGTTTCTGGGCTTGTACTGACTCAACTGGAACGCATTCCATCGGTTGGAGATGCCCTGCAGTGGCGCGGGTTGACGATCGAGGTGGTCGATATGGATGGCCGCCGCATCGACAAACTGCTTGTTCGCACGCTGTAAACAAGCGGCACTCACCGAGCTTGTTCCTGTGCTGCTGCTGTTCCTGTGTTGCTACTGCGCCACCGTCGATGTGCGATCGAGGATGTCCTGCAGAATGAACGGCGTGGGAAGCTTTTCGTCGAGTTGCTCCAGCACCATTCGATAACGTGCGATTAATTCGGCCAACTCCTCGGCAGTGAGTTCGTCTGCTCGCAGCACTGGTGCTGCATCGAGCACCTCCCGCCAGGCTGCAAATGATTCCTCGTAGGATTTTTTTGCCGCTTGTAATTGGGCGTTTTGAAATTCCTGTTCCGCTCGCCACGCAGTCTCCCGCGCCCGTAGCGCCGGTTCGGTGACTTCCGCTTCGCAGGTGGCCCGCCAAAAATTATAGTTGACGATGTCTCGATAGCGGTCGATCATCTCGGCTGTTTCCTCGGCCTCGACGTACCGTGCAGCAAGTTTCTTGGCTGCGTTTCGGAGGTCCGCGGGAGCAGCACTCGCCACCATTGGCCAGGTCACCTTCAGCGTGGCCTCTGCTTGGGCTACCATTTTTTGCTCGGCCTCGGTGCGATCAATGGCAGCGGTTTGCAGCGCGTTTTCCTGCTCCGTTGTGAGGGATTCTCGCTGTAGTTTTTCCAGTGCCTGAAATTGACCCGGCAGCAGTTGTTCGATTTCTGCCGCCATTTGCTCGGCACGAGTGAGTTCTGCCTCGCGCAGACCCAAGCGAATCGGTACATCCCAAGATGTTGGAATCTCCCGCACTGAATAACGCCGCATTTCGTCACCGGCGAGCGTCCATGCATCGCGCAGAGCGGGCCCAAACGTCCCGTCCTGTTCGAGGGAGCGAGCGTAATTGATTGCCGTCATCATCGGTTCGCCGTGGAAGATGAGCGCGGTCGTCCGCAGCGGAACGCCCGAGTCGGCTAGTTGTTGCGCTCCGAGATATTTTTCGCGTGCCACGAGCCAGTTATCCCGTTCTGGCAATGTGCGGCCCGGCCGATCGCGGTCATGAAAATCGTCGTCGGCCTTGAAGAGCCGGCGATACTGTTTCTTTTCATCCGCCTTGCCGATCTTGTGGCCGATGAACCAGCCCATGCGACCGAGCAGGCGGGGTTCACGCTGGTTGAAGGCAATTCCCTGCCTGAGAAACTCGATTCCCTTCATCACCCACGCGTAGCGATCGTGGTAGTCATCAAACTCAACTGAAATATTGTAGGAGAGGTTATGGGCTTGAAAATCCCAGATGGAGTAAAAGTTGGGCTGTAATTTTATCATCTGCTCAAGCGTTGCTGATAAGTTTGTCCAGTCTTCAACCTTCTTGTAGTGGTTGGCACGGTCCCAGAGAAGAGTGACGGCAATGTTTTTTAGACCGAGCGTTGCCAATCGAATTGTTTCACTCGTCGGATCGATCTCGCCGAGGTTTGCCTGCGAAAGACCAAACTGTGTTCTGAGGCGGGCAAGGTAGCCGCCCGGACTGGATGAATCTGCCGGTTGACTGAGGGCCGAGAGCGGCACTAGCATCGCTGCGATCAGCACGAGAGCCACGAGGGTCTCGGAATGCAGTCCCAACCAAAATCCTTTCTTTGTCTTGGCCGCTCCAAGCTGGACAGACAAAACACGCTGCGGATGATCGGGCAAACTCATGACGCCACCTCGCGGGCTTTCAAACAAAAGGCACCGGCCACAAAAAACGCTAGTAAGTACCCGAGCGTTTCCATGCCGTTTTCTGCCAGAAGATCGAGTGGGATATCGAAGCCGCCGGCTAGAAAGTCAGCGGTGCCCAGTGCCGAAAGCGAGGGAAAGATTCCGGCTCCCAGTCGCATGGGCGCCAGTAAAAATGTGTCGATTGTTTTTATGCTTTGCACTGCCACCGTTGGATCGAGGTCCAATGTAATGCTTGTTTGTGTGACGATGCGGTAGAGCGATTCAATCGGTCCACCGCCCGGTGCAATCGTTGCGTCCCCCGTTACCTGACTCTCAAACAAACGCTGAATGAATTCACGAAACTGTCCTATCAGTAGAATCGAGAGAGTGGCCAGCAGTGCAACCGGACCGGCCAGAAATGTGCTGAACATCACCCCAATAGCTGTAACAAGCAGCATGGAAAACCAGATCCCCAAGCAGCTTTTTGCGTAGTTTATGGCAAATGAACCGTTGCCGGCCCGCAGATAGAAGTCGGCCTGTGCGATGCCGTAATACTGTGCGGGTTGGAGGCACTGCAAAATCACTTCCACGCGGCCGGCGGCGACGATGTCGGTGAAAAGATCGACCTGTCGTGTGCCACCATCGACAGAGGTCACCGCAAGCGTTCGCGGAATATTGATCGCGTCAATCGTGAATTCCTTCGCGGTAAAATAAAACGGGTCGCTCTGCAGGCCACTTATTGGATTGCGCACGCGAACACTGCCGGTGATTCCCTTTTCGATCTCTCCTTTGTGCGTGCGAAAAACTCGTACGATCATTTCCAGCGGCAGTCCATTCGCAAACTCCCGCTCGGCAATACCATCAAACGTCCAAATCGCAGCGGCCAGCGTACCGCCCTCAATGTATTGTCGATACGACCACTCGGCGCCAACGCTAATGCCTTTCGTGCTGGGACGGCCGCCGCGGTCGAGGAATCGCAGCGTGCCCCGCAAAGGCTTGCGTGACTCGAGCAATCCCACAGGCGATCCAACTGCGTAGGCAATGGGTCGGCTGGTAGTTGCATCACCGGCCGTAACAGCACGGACGTCATGGCGGTGCCCCTGAGTGGAATCGGTGCGACCCGATCCATCGGGTTTCAAATCGATTCGATGACGGTGGCCGCGATCAAAGCTTGTGCGTCCTTCCCAGCCGGCCGTTGTGCCGTCGTCGGCTCGATTTTCCAGCACGTCCTCGGCAGCAATCTCGTGGCGGTGATTGACGCTGCGCACGATGAATGCCCAGCCCGTTGTGCCCATCAGTGCGAGGAGCACGGTGCCGACGATCGAAAAACCGATCATCCTTCCGAGCACGATTTCAGCAGATCTCACCGGCTTGGTGACGACGGTCTGAATCGCCTTGCTGCGAATGTCCGCTGGCAGGCTGAATACCGAGAGCACGAGTGTCACTAAGCAGACGAGCAGACTGGTCGCCGTCAGCATGAAGCCCAAATACAGCTTGCCGGGGTTCACGCTCGTAGGGTCGAGAAACCAGCCGGCAAAGAGCACGATCAGGGCAAACAGACCGAGCACAACCAGCACATTGCGTCGCAGCGATTCCTGAATCGCCAGTCGCGATAAGGCCCAAATCCGCCGCAGGGATATGCCCGCGCAATCCCCAAGCCCTGCCAGCAACCCACGGTACACGCGGTCACCAGCAACCAGTGGGCCGTACAGCGTTGACTGTACCAGCCAAGCAAGCGCGGCCACGATCACCACAATTAAGCTGCCGGCAAACAGATACCAGAGCAGCGCAGGGCCGATCCACGCCGAGAATTTCGGGATTTCCTCTTCGAGCACCATCTGTCATTCACCTAACTACTTTTTCGAGATTGCTGCTGCCGCTATCGTTAATCGTGACGCGGAGCATCTGCCGGGCCATTTGTCTGGGAGCCAGCGCCAACTGCAATGGACCGGGCGCGGCGGCCAGGCCGTGCCTCTGTATCGCGCACCACTTCGAGAAAAAGCTCTTCGAGCGTAGTGGTGGGATTGCCAAACTCAATGTCCTCACCACCGTATCGAGTCAGGAGGGCACGGATCTCGTCGTGTGCTTGAGTTGGCAACCCATTGACGCGAATTTGCGTCACGCCTGTGACACGAAGTAAATCCGCAACGCGGCCGAGTTCCTTGAGTTCTCCCTGATGGAGTACAGCAATGCGATCGCAAACGTCCTCGACATCGGCCAGCAGGTGGGAGCACAGGATGACCGTCTTGCCACGCTGCTTCAGGTCGATAATTAAGTCTTTCATCTCGCGTGTGCCGATCGGATCAAGACCGCTGGTAGGCTCGTCGAGCAGCACGAGTTCCGGATCATTGATCAGCGCCTGAGCAACGCCAATGCGCCGCGTCATGCCCTTTGAATATTCCTTGAGTTGCCGTTTTTTATCCCTGTCGAGGCCGACCATTTTGATCAAGGCATCGCCACGACGCTTGCGCTCCTGAGGTGGCAAGCCGAAGAGGCGTCCGTAAAAATCGAGCGTTTCTTCTGCGTCCAGAAACTTGTAGAGATACGACTCCTCTGGCAGATAGCCGATGCGTTCATTTTTTGAAACATCCGTTGCATCGCGACCGAATACAAGCGCCTCTCCGGATGTTGGAAAGATAAGGCCCAGTAGCAACTTGAGCGTGGTTGTTTTGCCAGATCCGTTGGGACCAAGCAGTCCAAAAATCTCACCCCGACGAATCTCCAAGTCGAGCGGCTTCAGGGCAACTTTTTTGCTGCGTCCCCAAAAATCACGGTACGTCTTGGAGAGATTGCGCGCCTCGACAACCACGTCCCGCAGATTGCTGGCGTGGGAATCCTTTTTCTCGCTCGTACCTGCGTGCATCACTCTTGGCTCTCCATTCTTCGGATCGACTATTTTTTTCACAGAAAGCAAATCTGCGACCGGCATTCTGCCACAATCTGACTCACGTCCACTGCGTTCTAACGGAAAAAAATTGGCGGCCTGGGTCAAATCTAGTCGGCAGCTTTTCCAGAAAATGACCCCTTTTGCACGACTGGTCGCTGAGATTTTCTTCCCCGCTCTTGACGGCCCGCCAATGTCACCTAGAATGTCTCTATTGAGAACTGGTCTCAACAAGCGATCTGCGTAAAAACCCTTCTTTTTGATTGGATTTTTAAAAATGATTGTGGTCGATCCGCTTTTTTCCCCTCGAAAAACAGGGGTGCTTCGGGGCCGGCTCTTGGCGGCGTTCACGCTGGTTGAATTGTTGGTAGTCATTGCGATCATTGCCCTTTTAATCGGTCTGTTACTACCGGCGGTTCAGGGTGCCCGCGAGGCCGCCCGTCGAACTGGCTGCCAAAACAATCTGCGGCAATTGGGGCTGGCACTGCATATCTACGAAAGCACGTATCGCAATTATCCGCCGAGCCTTGCTTGGTCGGGACTCAGTGCATCCGATGACACCGCCAATGCGGTGTGGTCTGCGCAAGCTCGCCTGATGCCCTTTGTTGAAGAACTGGCAATGGGCGCTGAAATCCTGCGGCAGTTGCCAGTGCCCTATAGCAGAGCCACTCTTGCCGACGGCCGAACATTGATTGCGGGCCTCAAGATCCCGACGTTATTGTGTCCCTCGGAATCCAATCTCGCGATTCGTTTAAAAAATGGCGTCCCAGAGCATGCGCCCTTAAACTACGCAATCAACATGGGCACTTGGATGGTTTTCACCCCAGCCTCCAAGACTGGCGGCAATGGGGCGTTCTACCCTAATAGCAAGCTGCGACCCGGACAGTTCTCTGATGGCCTCACTAAAACAATCGCTTTGGCTGAGGTAAAAACCTACACTCCCCACTTTAGAAATGCAGCCCAATCTGCACCCGTGCAGGCCACAACTGCCGATGCCATCTGCAGCCTCGGTGGTGAATTCAAAAATGACCTGCCTGCACTCGGCTCGGGGCACACAGAATGGGTCGACGGCCGTACCCATCAAACCGGATTCACGAGCACGTTTCCACCGCAAACCTCCGTGCCGTGCTCCAGACCGTCCGGCGACTACAACATCGACTGGACTAACCAACAGGAAGCAAAATCGCTAACAATTCCCACGGCAGCAGCGGTCACTGCGCGTAGCCATCACATAGGCATTGTTAATTTTGTCCTGATGGACGGCAGCGTACACGCCGCCTCCGACCGCATTGATGCAGTCCTCTGGCAAGCCCTTTCCACTCGCGCGGGCGGCGAAACAGTTGCCGAAAATTATTGAGCGGGCCCAGCGGCTGACAGCACCGATGCACTGGCTGCAGATTCATTGGCTGTCGCTGGAGGCTGTTGGCTACCGACTTTTCTCTGCAGTGCCGCCTGCGTTGCCGACGCCACTACGCGGTGCGCTACAAGCAGTTGCTCGGGGGTAAAATAGGCTTCGTCGGGATCGCCGCCGGCGTGGTCAATCATCTTAGCTGCCAACTGCTGCCAAGAGAGGCCATTGGCTATGTGCCACGCGGCGGCTTGCGCCACTTTTTGCGACAACTCACCGCGACTCAGACTCTCCATCACAACGGCCAGCTTTGGATCATTAGAAAATGACTCAAGCGCCGTCAGCTTGTAAGGATAACGGCTCGACGGCTCAGGCTTACCGTGTTCCAAACAAACCGTCACCACCCGCAGCACGCGGGTCTTCTCTGCTGGAATCGAAAAAGCGCCACCGCCGCCGCCTTGCATGCCACCCATGCCGCCCATGCCATTCATGCCTTGGCCACCCAAGCCACCACCGCCAGCAACCTGTGGCTGACCAGCCGCTCCAAAGCCGCCCAAGTTGTTGTTGTTGCCTCCCATACCGCCTTGTTGAAACTGAGCGAGCACCGGCACGCCGGCAAAAGCGGCCGGCAGTCGCAGCGTGAGTGGACGTCGCGAACGATTGGTAACGATGATCTGGGCCGAACGCGAATCGTTGGGAATGTATCGGACGCTCACCAAGCCTTGGGCCTGAGCCTCAAGCACATCGGGCACCGGTTCGCGTGCTTTAGATGCTGCAGTGGCGACCGGCGCCGGTGAAGCTTTTGCTGTTCGCCCTGCACGGGGCTCTCGCGCAATGCTTACTCCAGCAACCCACCACAATACTCCTACGCTCAAAACAGCGGCCAAAAAACGTGCCATAATCAATGCCTTTGGTGTGAACGCTCGTGCAAAAATGGTCACCCGCAGATCGACTGCTCGCCGGTTGCAGTTGGCTCAACAGTGACTCCAGCACCTCTACGTACAAAACTACGTACAAAACTGCGTACTAACGAGTCATCACTGACTCTATACAGTATGACTTCGGCTGCCACCGAAGGGAAATCGGAGGAAATGACCCGTAAAAAACAGTCGTAACGATTTCAGTGATTGTGACAGGCCAGCGCCCGTGCAGGATCGAGGCCCGTGCACTCAAACACAGCCCCTGTTCAAAAATCCACACTGCGTTACCGCTTGGAAAACTGCGTGCCTCGGCGGGCGCCGCGCAGACCGTATTTCTTGCGTTCCTTCATGCGACTGTCGCGGGTCAAAAACCCTCCCTGACGGAGTGGTTCTGCTAGGTCCTCTGCAAACGATTTCAGTGCCCTCGCAATACCCAATCGGCAGGCACCTGCCTGACCGGTAATCCCACCCCCACTGACCTTGATCACGATGTTCACAGCCGACTGCTTGCCCAACTTTTCTAAGACACCGCTGACAAGCACCTGATCTTTGATGGATGGAAAGTACGCTTGGAATTCTCGGCCGTTGACCTTGATAATGCCCGATCCGGTTCGCAGACGCACGCGGGCGACAGATGTCTTGCGACGCCCAGTAGCCAGTATGTCGCCATTGGATCGAACGGATTTTACATTTTGTTCAACGGCCATCGAGAACCTCTTTGAAAGCTTGCGTTTACGGGTGAAATTATTTTTCTGGTGAGCGGCTTTATTCCGCCGCGTGGACTATGGCTTGACGCCGGCTTCCATGTTCTGTGGCTGCTGTGCCTGATGGGGATGCTCGGCACCCGCATAAACCTTGAGCTTATCGAGCATGACGCGGCCGAGTCTGCTTTTGGGAAGCATGCGACGAACCGCTTCCTCAATGATCGATTCTGGGTTGCGGTCGCGGCGATGCTCGGCGGTTTCCGACCTCAAGCCCTGATAGCCGGTGTACCAACGGTAGACTTTTTGCTGCCACTTCTTACCGCTGAACTGTACTTTTTCAGCATTGATCACAACGATAAAGTCGCCGGTGTCCACGTGTGGCGTGTAGGTCGGACGGTGCTTGCCCATGAGTACGGTGGCAAGGTCACTGGCCAGCCGACCAACCATCTTGTCGCTGGCATCGACCAGCCACCAACGCTGCACCACTTCGCCCGGCTTCGCCATGTATGTCTTCATCTGTCCGCTCGTGTTTCTGGTCCGCTCGTGTTTTGCTCAGTCGCAACATGCAGCGTTTGGGCCGCTGTTTGAGAGTCGAATGCTAGCAGTGACCTCTTTTTGCAGCAAGATGCCCCATTCTTGACCGCATCTTGGCCGCAGTGAACGGCCGATCTGCGGCAACCACTTCCAATCGGAATCGGTTCCCCAGTTGCCAGAGAGCCGATTTGTAAGCACACTTGGGGCCAAGCTTGGGCGCAACCACTGCCGCTTTGAGCCCACTGCCGCCCAACCCCCACTGCCGCCCAACCATTGAACACCCACATCCAACAAGAGACCCCCAACCGATGAAGGTTGCCGTTGTAAAAGAGACCTACCCGGGGGAGCGTCGTGTGGCGCTGGTGCCCACTGCCGTTGCCGCACTTCTGAAGGCGGGCTTGGAAGTGGCGGTGGAAACACAGGCCGGCCTGGCGGCTGGGTTTTCGGATGAAGCATACCGCTTGGCTGGCGCAACGATTGTCTTACGTGAGGATGTTTTTGCCGCCGATTGCATTCTGGCTGTGCGCACCTGTGGAGCCAACGGCGATGGCTGGGTGGCTGATCGCGATCGGCTCCGTCAGGGAGTGATCCTGATCGGCACCTGCGATCCGCTGTCGGCACCAGAGGCCTGTCAGGAAGCAGCCACCCGCGGAGCAGTCGTGTTTGCCCTCGAACTGGTGCCGCGCATCACACGCGCTCAAAGCATGGACGTGCTTTCGAGCCAAGCAAATATTGCTGGCTACCGCGCGGTGCTACTGGCGGCCACAACACTGCCGCGAATTTTTCCCATGATGACAACCGCTGCCGGCACGATCACGCCCGCTAAAGTGCTTGTGCTCGGCGCGGGCGTGGCAGGCTTACAGGCGATCGCCACCGCTAAGCGGCTCGGCGCACAAGTCAGCGCCTACGACGTGCGTTCGGTTGTCAAGGAGCAGGTGCAGAGTCTCGGCGCGAAATTCGTAGAACTACCGCTCGAGACCGGCTCCAGTGAAACCACCGGTGGCTATGCTAAGGCCATGGGCGAAGAATTTTACACCAAGCAGCGGGAACTCCTCGGCCGCGTGATCGCCGACAGCGATGTTGTGGTGTCAACGGCCGTGATCCCCGGCCAGAAGGCGCCGGTGCTCGTCACCAGTGCAATGGTAAAAAACATGCGTGCCGGCAGCGTGATTGTCGACCTTGCAGCCGAACGCGGTGGCAATTGCGAGTCTACCGTGCCGGGCGAGACCGTTGTGGCCGATGGCGTGACGATTCTGGGGCCCACAAACCTGCCAGCAGAAGTCCCCTTTCACACCAGCCAGTTGTACGCAAAAAATATCTCTACATTCCTTCTGCACCTCGTGAAGCAAGGACTGCCAGAGGTGTCACTGGATGACGAAATCTGCCGCGATACTCTGGTTGCCCGCGGTGGCCAACTCGTGCACCCCAAGGTGCGGGAGCGGGCAGGATTGCCGTCGCTCGATGCTTTATGCTCGTCCTGAATGCCTGACTCTTGGCCCTGATTGTGCAGCCTTATTTTTCACCCTCTTCATCAACCGCTGGAATCCGATTCGATGCCTCACCTGCTGCTTCTGCCATTGTTTGCTGTGGAAACCGAAGACCCGGCCTCGCAGTTTATTCGCCTGCTCACGGTTTTTCTGCTGGCGATGTGGGTTGGCTTTGAAGTGATCATGAAGGTGCCTCAGCGACTCCACACCCCGCTCACGAGCGGCTCGAACGCCATCTCCGGGATCACGGTTGTGGGCGCGTTGGTTGTAGCTGGTGCCCTCTCCAGCGGGTTTGGCACGCTGCTGGGATTGTTGGCCGTCGTGCTGGCGATGATCAACGTCGTCGGCGGTTTTGTAGTCACGCATCGCATGCTTGCGATGTTCAGTCCAAAAAAGAAGTAAGCGGACCCAAAAGAGTCTTTTATGTCGAATCAATCCTTGATCAATCTCGCCTACCTGACCGCCTCGATGCTGTTCATCATGGCCTTCAAGCTCATGACCGGCCCCCGCACAGCCGTGCGTGGTAATTACTTAGGCGCCGCCGGTATGGCGATCGCCATTCTGGCGGCCTGCTTTGAGAAGCCGGTGGTTTTGAGCCTCACAACTTACGGTGCATGGCCGCTTGTGATGCTGGGTATTGCGGGCGTGATTGGCGGCGTTATCGGCGCCGTGATGGCCATCAAATATCCGATGACAGGGATGCCACAGATGGTGGCCCTGCTCAACGGCTTTGGCGGCGCGGCCTCAACGCTCGTAGCCGGCGCTGAACTGTGGAACATGACACACAACGCCTCGTCATCCGATGCGGTCTTGATGGCCAATTCGGTCAGACAGTTGGCGCCGTGGACGCAGTTCGCGATCGCCACTGCGTTAACCGGCCTCATCGGCGCGGTCACATTCTGGGGTAGCCTCGTTGCCTTTGCGAAGCTCGAGGAACTCAAGTCATTCAAAAAAGCTTGGACACATCCGCTGCGGCACTGGATCAACCTCTGCTTGGCGATTGCAACGTTGTGCTTGATCGGGGCCGTGTGCGCCTACCCAGATTGGACCATCCTCTTCTGGCTGCTTGTGGTTGTCGGCAGCGTGCTTGGTTGCACGCTCACGCTGCCGATCGGCGGTGCCGACATGCCCGTTGTGATCTGCCTGCTCAATAGCTATTCGGGCCTTGCCGCTGCAGCAGCCGGTTTCGTCATCGACAACTCCGTGCTCGTGATTGCCGGGTCACTCGTGGGGGCTTCGGGGCTGATTCTAACGGCGATCATGTGCAAAGCGATGAACCGTTCGCTGGTGGGCGTGCTCTTCGGCGGCCTCGGCACATCCACATCCACGATCTCCGATGACTCCGTTTATGCAGGCAAGATCAAGAGTGCCGGGGTGGAGGAGATCGCCATGGTGCTGGAAGGGGCTTCCCGAGTCGTGATCGTGCCGGGCTATGGACTCGCTGTCGCCCAGGCACAGCACGCCGTTCGGGAACTGGCCAACGCGCTTGAAAAACGCGGCACAACTGTTGAATATGCGATCCACCCGGTGGCTGGCCGGATGCCTGGGCACATGAACGTGCTCTTGGCAGAGGCCGACATCCCGTATGAAAAGCTTCGCGAAATGGACGACATCAACCCCACCTTTCCCGAGACCGACGTGGCAATCGTGATCGGTGCTAACGATGTTGTGAATCCAGCAGCGCGCAGCGATCCTAAGTGCCCGATTGCTGGGATGCCAATTCTGGATGTCGACAAGGCCCGCACCGTCATCGTTGTGAAGCGGTCACTTGCGCCGGGCTTTGCTGGCATCCCCAACCCGCTGTTCGCCGCCGACAACACGCTGATGTATTTTGCCGACGGCAAGAAGGCGATCCTGGACTTAACAGCAGCGCTTGAAAAAGCCTGACGCAAAACACCGCCGACGCCAGTCTGAAATGCGTTCAGTGGCAAGCCTACCGGCAAGTGTGTGACAGTCGGTACAAAGGCGCATGGGGTTTAGCCCCTGCCCGTTAAAACTCTCTGCCAGAGTGCGTCCGACAGGAGCAGTCCTTCGCGGGTGAGCCGCACGCGTTGGCCGTCGTCTGTGGCCAATCCGTCGGCTACCCACGCAACGATCGCTGCACCGGCAATCGTGTCTAACGCCAGGCCGCTGGCTGCTCGAAACTCCTCGCGGTCGAGACCGTCCCGCCGTCGCAATCCCACGACGACGCGTTCCCGCGCCGCCTCCTCGGGCGTCATTGCGTCTCGATCGCCTGTGAAATCCTGCCCCTCCAGCACACGCGTCATCCAGCCGGTTGTGCTGCGGTGATTGGTGATCCGCTCGCGACCATCGTAGCGCGCTGCTCCCGGCCCAAAGGCTTCCCACGGGCGGCAATCCCAGTAGGCCTCGTTGTGGCGGCAGCGAAATCCGGGCCGAGCAAAGTTGGAAACTTCATAGTGCTCAAAGCCCGCCGCCTCCAGTCGATCAATCGTCGCCTCGAACATCGCCCGCTCGATCGATTCATCGGCCACGCTCAATATTCCCTGCGCGCGCAGCGCATCAAATTGCGTCCCCTTTTCCCACGTCAGGCAGTACACCGACACATGTTGCACGCCGAGCGCTATCACCGCTTCGAGATCCTGCTCGACTGCAGCAAGCGACTGACCCGGCGCAGCAATCAATAAGTCGACACTCACGCTCAGTCCCGCTCCAAGCAAAGTCGCAGTGGCCTGCCGCACGTCGTCGGGCGAATGATCGCGGTCGAGCGATCGAAGCGTTGCGGCATCGAGCGATTGGGCTCCGAGACTGAAACGCGTCACACCGAAACCCTTCGCTAGCGCCGCTAGCGGACCTGTCACATCACTCGGATTGGCTTCCATCGTGATCTCGGCTGTGCCGACGGGCACCAGCGGACCGTGCAGCAAATTGAAGAGCCGCCTCAGGCCAGCGGGCCCCAGATGCGAGGGCGTGCCACCGCCGAGGTAGAGCGTGTCGAGCGCCAGCGGCAATGGCACCCGCTTCAGTTCGCATGCCATCGCTAAGAAGTAACGCTCGAATAGATCATCCCGGCCGGCGAGCAGTGAAAAATCACAGTAGCCACAGCGGTGCCGGCAAAAGGGCACGTGAACGTAGACGGAACGGGGGGGAGCAAGCGCCGGGATCATTGTTACAGCCAGGCCTGCAAGCGGCCATCCAGCATGTCGGGAATGCGTTTAGCGAGAATGCGCCGGATGCGCTCGTCGGTATAGCGCGTTGAAAAGTGGGTGGCAATCACCACTTCGTTTTGAAATTGTTCGCGGCGCGCAAGGAGATCGTCGAGGTGCATGTGCCCAAACTTATGAATTTTTTCTTTGCGATGGCTGTGGGCTACAAATGTAAGCTCTGTAATTAAAATCATCGCCTCGAACATGGCCGGACAAGCGTCGAGGCCTTCCGGTGTGCTATCGCCCAAATAGGCCACCAGCGGCACGCGCACCTCCTGTGTCACATCGATACCCGAAAGACGGATGGTGCGAATCGTATCGCTGGGAAGCCCGTGAAACTCCTGCTTGAGCTTGCGCCGGCGATCCCACACAACGTAGCCAACGCTCGGCAGCGTGTGGTAGGTATTGGAGACCGTCACAACATGCTCGCGAGACAGTTCGATTTCCTCTCCAGGCACCGCCGGCAGAAGCGTGCACGGCAGGCGGCCGCGATCGAGTCGCGACACAGCCCTGAGCAGCTTTTCAATCGGTTCGATCGCTGTCTCTGGCAGATAGATCGTGGGCGGCTCCATCTTCATCATCCGGCGCCTCGCCACGTAAACCGGCAAGGCCGCAATGTGATCCAGATGCGTGTGCGAGATAAACCATGTGCTCGTAGCCATGAAGCCCCATGGCTGGGCGCCTAGGTCGAAGCCGAGTTTGAGTTCCGGAATGCGCCAGTAGCTTTGCACGGCGGCCCGCGAGTAGCCCTCGATTGTGAGCCCCTTGTGGACAAAGGTACGAAGGGGTGCATTATCGATCATGCGAATTCTCTAGCGCACCGACGGCGCTGGCTGTTTGCCGGCAGCAAGCTGCAACCAAATCTCGTCGAACAACTTTTCCTGTTGGGCAGATAGCGTTCCGCGGCGCACCAGTTCCAGCACCGCCAGAAAGATGCCCACGAGCTTCATCCTTGGCATATCGTGGTCAAACAATTCCGAGAAAGCGACCCTCCCCTTCTCTCGCACGTGGGATTCGACCCGTTCGATATGCGTTTCAATCGGCGTGTCGTCCTGAATGATTTTTCGGGGACGCCGCTTTTCTTGTTTGGCGATCACACGCGACATCGCTCCAACGAGATCCCAGACGTGCACATCGCCGATAGTGACCTCTGTCGGTGTTCCACGCTGCGCCGGTTCGTCGGCAGGCAGACGGGCAAATCGCAACTCCCACTGACGGGCACGATCCTCCAGCATCACAGCAGCGTCGCGGTATTGCTTGTACTCTAGCAGTCGCTTTACGAGGTCTTCGCGCACCGGTTCAACGGTCTCCTCGTTTTCCTCAGGCCGCGGCACCAGCGACCGCGCCTTGATTTCGAGCAGCACGCTGGCCAATTCAACAAACTCTCCCACCTGATCAATGGCGAGGTCTTGGATCACATCGATGTAGGCAATGAACTCTTCGGCAATGCGCGCAATCGGCACCTCTATCACGTCCACCTCGTGCCGCTTCACGAGATAGAGCAAGAGATCCATTGGCCCGGAAAAAATATCGATCGCAACCTTGAATTCCACGCTGGAGCTACTCGCAGAGGCCTCTGGTCCTATTGGTCATGCCGCTACCGCCATTTGCCGGTGCCCGCCGCTGCCTGTCAATGCCGACTCTCACTTGCGTTCTAGCGGCGGCTATTCGCTGCAGCGGCCAGCCGCCTGTTGGCCACGGTCAATCACTCGCTGCCTTGCCTGCGCGAGTCTTCATTCCCGGCCAATCGAACGACTTGGCAAGCTCTTTCCCACAAGGATTCTGATTTTGATTACGATGAAAAGCATGAGCATCGAAACCCTCTGGGCGCCTTGGCGACTGGCATACATACAGGGACGGGAATCGGTTACAAAGCCCCCCACTCCAGAGCCGATGCAATGGCGCGCCGGTGCCGCGCACGACTGCTTTCTTTGTCGGGCAGCGGCGACACTTCGTGCACACGATCGCACGCTGGGCGTGCTTGATCGCACAGCCTGCAGCGTGGTCGTTATTAATCGCTTTCCGTATGCCAACGGCCACCTGCTGGTTGCGCCGCTCGACCATCAGGCCACGCTGGCGGGGCTTTCATCTGCGCAGCTTCTCGACCTGCAAACCTGCCTGGCTCGATGGTGCAACTCCATCGAGCATTCGATGCAGGCGCAGGGCTTCAATATCGGCCTCAACATCGGGATCGCCGCCGGTGCCGGTCTGCCTGGCCATCTCCACTGGCACATCGTGCCGCGTTGGATTGGCGATGTGAATTTCATGCCCACTGTAGCCAGCACGCGGGTGTTGCCGCAATCACTCGACAGTCTGTGGGAACAACTCTCCGCAACGGTCGGTTCTCCTGCTCCAGCCGTCAACCAAAACGCTTCTCACAATAAATTTCCATGACTTCTGCCACATTCTCCAGCGACTGGAAATCCCGAGAAGCCCTCGTGCTTGCGCCCTGGGCCATGCACGGCGTCGATTCCGCCGGCCGCGTGCATGAGGAGATGCCCCATCCCTTTCGCAGTCCGTATCAGCGTGACCGCGATCGGATCGTCCATTCGGCTGCCTTTCGACGTCTCGCGCATAAAACGCAAGTCTTCACCGGTTATCCCGGCGACTACCACCGCAGCCGACTCACGCACACGCTGGAAGTGACAAGCATCGCACGCACACTTGGCCGGGCGCTGGCCCTCAATGAAGATCTCGTTGAAACGCTCGCTTTGGCGCACGACATCGGGCACCCGCCGCTCGGCCACGCTGGCGAAGACACGCTCGCCCAACGGCTCCACGGCGCGGGGGGGTTCAACCACAACTCGCAGGCGCTGCGCATCATGGAGTTGCTGGAAACTCGCTATCCGCAATTTCCTGGCTTGAATCTTTCCCGCGAGGTTCTGGAATCGCAGGCCACGCGCCAGCGCAGTGGCCAGTGCCTGCCACCGCTGCTCGAGACACAGGTGGTCGACGCTGCCGATTCCATTGCCTACGACACCCACGATGCCGATGACGCCATCGAGTTGGGCTTGGTTGCGCTTGAGGAACTGCTCGAGATTCCCTTGGTTTCTGAAGCTGCTGCGAGAACCCGCGACCGCTACGGCACGCTGGTGGGTGTTGAATTGCGTCGCGCAGTGCTGCACGAGTTGGTCGAGTTTCAGGTGGCGGAACTTGTGGTTAAAAGCCTGGCAACGCTGGCGGCTCTTTCGATCGACTCGACTGCAAAAGTGCGCGCGGCTTTTTTGGGTTCTAGTGGCAGTGGCAGCCTCCGGATCGTGGCCCATTCCCCAACTGTGGCTGCCGGAAAAAAACAGCTCGAAACATTTCTCTTTCAGCGGGTATACCGCAGCGATCAGGTGCTGGCCGTGCGGCAGATAACGCAGGAGAAATTGGGCCGGCTCTTCGATTGGTACTGCCTCCATCCGGTTGAAATGCCGGCAGGCTACCAGCACCGTGCCGCACAGTTTGGTGTGCCTCGGAGCGTTGCTGACTACCTAGCGGGCATGAGCGACCGCTATCTGGATTGGGATTACCAGCGTCGGCTGTGTGGCAGTTGACGGCTGCGTGTTCCTCTCTTTCCTCTATTTCCGCGTGGGATCGCTCGAGAATGTGTGCTAGGATTGCCCGCGGGCTGGTGTTTCTCCCTCGCCACTTTTTGGTGTTCATGCATGCCGCTACTCATCCTACGCACAGTTTTCATGATGGTCTCGGCGGGAATCGCCGTGCTGATATTCAACTCTCCGCTGATGCGTGAGGCACCCATGTGGGTGCCGGGGGCAGTGCTGGTGGGAATGATTGCCTTGCCAATGCTGGTGATCGCGGTCGACAGCTCGATCCGCAAAAAAAATCTTACGGTCATCACGGCGGTCTACTTCGGTCTATTGGTCGGCGTTTTTCTTAATTACGTTGCCATTTTGGCGCTGACGCCGATCCTGCCGAAGTCTGGCAGTCCGGTGGCCGATTGGTTGCCGCTGATTCTTGGCATGCTGCTGTGTTACATCTGCACCAGTCTTTTGCTGCAAACTCGCAACGATTTTCGCTTTCTTATTCCCTACGTTGAATTTGTCCGTGACGTGCAGGGACTGCGTCCCAATCTGCTCGATTCCAGCGCCATCATCGACGGTCGGATTGCCGACCTCGCAGAAGCTGGCGTGTTTGAAAGCCGATTGGTCGTGCCAACATTTATAATCGATGAATTGCAGGCCGCTGCTGATTCATCCGATAAGCAGCGGCGACTGCGAGGGCGGCGAGGCTTGGATGTCCTTGGACGACTGCAGGCCAGTAAAAGGCTTAACATTGAAGTGCTCTCGCCTCATGATCAGGCCGATGCCACGGCTGCTAGTGAGTCGCGAGTGGTGTCGATGGCGAAGCTTCTCGCAGGACGCATCATCACTAACGATGCTAATCTGGTGAAGATCGCTGAAGTGTTCTCGGTGCCCACGATCAATGTCAATGATGTGGCGATAGCGTTGCAATCGGCATTCGTTGCCGGTGATTTTTTCGATGTGCGACTATCCAAGCCAGGTGAGGGGCCAGGCCAAGCCGTGGGGTATCTCGATGACGGCACAATGGTGGTGGTGGAAAGTGCCCGCGACCAGATCGGCCGCAGCGTGCATGTGAGCGTCACCAGCACGCTGCAAACCAGCGCTGGCCGTCTTGTCTTCGCTAAGCCCGAAGAATCGCGACTCTAGTGACTGCTCGGCTGGATCTAGGCTGGAGATCTGTGCCCCCTTAGTCCACAAAGCTCGTGCGGAATCGGGGTGTTTGCATGCTGGCAAACTACTTGGCGTTTTGAATGACAAAATCGACAAGTTCTTGGCACTGGAAAAATCCCTCCCAGAAGTTGTGCCCTTGGCCCTGGGGAACGATCAGTTGCATGCTGCCGCCCAGATTGCGATACCGCAGCGCAACAGCGCCGGAATTTTTCTCCAGTGGCACAACCGTATCGCTGTCGCCGTGGATCGCGAAGAGTGGCACCTGGGCTTTGGCCAGCGGTGCTAAGCGGGCCACCGGATTGTGCTTTTCTAATTGCTGCGCCAGTTCCTCGCCGGAACAACTGTAGTCGCGGCAGGCTTTTTCCAAGCCGGGATAGCTCTCCAGATCGCAGACAGGATAGATACCGGCGATGCAACTCACCTGATCAGGATGCTCCGCCGCCCAGTTAAAAGCAAACAAACCACCGCGACTGCGGGCTAAAAAACAGGGCTTCGCGGAGAAGCCGCGGTGCGTTATGAGTTCGTCATAAAGCGCTGTAAAGATTTCTCGGCTCTGCGGATTACCGTGGGTGTCACCGGCATCGATGCCAGCGACTGCAATGCCAGCGGCAAGAAATTTTTCGAACATCCAATCCTCGCCGGCTCCCGGCAGATTTTGGCCCAGCAGACAGGGCGTGTAGGCCACCCAAGGGATCGGCCGATTCACGTCGACTTTTTGTGGAACAATAACGAATGCCCGGTGGCCTGTGATCTCAAAGCAGGGCAGTGACTTCGTCGGCGACTGGGCGGCGGCCGACGACCATGCAGCGGCCACCATTGTCAAAGCGCAGGCGATGACTGCCGCGAGCCACACTTGCCGGCTGGGTGTCGCAACTAAAACGGCATGGCTTTTTGTACAACGTTGCATGCCGCTAACGCCTCGCAAGATTTTCAAAAGAATGCCTCGCTCTGACGCTAGGAAAAAATTGTCTCGACTGGCTTGCCCTTGCCGTCCTCAGTCGCATAAAAGGGCCGCCCCTCAATGTCATAGACCGTCTTTGGACTCACGCCCATTGCCGTAAAAAGGGTGGCGTGGAGATCGGTGATCGTCACTGGGTTTTCGATGGCCATGCACGGCCGTTCGTCGGCGGTTCGGCCGTACACAAAGCCTTTCTTCGCACCGCCGCCGAACAGCACGACGGTGGAGCCACCGGTGAAGTGGCGGTGCTGGCCATAGTGGTTGGGCTGCTGCAAAAAATCCTTCGGGGAATTGGCTTGGTCGTTGGCCTTCGATCCGGGCTGGCCTTCCATAATCATGTCGCGGCTAAACTCGCTGGCAATAACGACGAGCGTTCGCTCAAGCAGGCCGCGGGCTTCCAGATCGCGGATCAGGGTTGCAATCGGTCGGTCGATCATTGTGTGCAACTTCGCCACTGTTTCATGGCCCCGGTCGTGCGTGTCCCAGTGAACAAACGGAATGTATTCAGTCGTCACCTCAACGTAGCGAGCACCGTTTTCAACGAGCCGCCGAGCCAGCAGACAGCCGCGGCCGAAGCGACCGGCTTCCCCCCCCATGTCGTACTGCGCCTGCACATCCTTGGGCTCCTGCGTGATGTCGAAGGCATCGCGTTCCTTGGCGCCTAGCAACCGATGGGCGTTTTCGAAGCTGCGGAGCATCGACTCTTGGTGGTAGTCGCTGGTGAACTGGCGATTCGGAGAAGCGGCCACAATTTTTTTGAAATGCTCGTAGCGGCTGGCGAATCGCCCGGGGTCCATCCCTTGCGGAGGTTGAACGGCGATCGCCGCCTGCTCGGGATAGGGAAGGTTCATCGGCCCAAACTCACTCCCGAAGAAGCCGGCCGTTGTGAACGCTTTGATCTCCTCGTTCTCGCCGATGCCTTCCAGACGCTGACCGATGTTGACAAAGGCCGGCATGACCGGGTTGCGGGGCCCAAGCACGCGACTCATCCACGCGCCTAGGTGTGGACAAGCGACCGTCTGTGGTGGAATGTAGCCGGTGTGCCAGTGGTATTGATGCCGCGAATGGAGGATGCTGCCCAAGTCCGGCTGCACATGCGAGTGGATGAGCGTGGCCCGATCAAGCACACGGGCAATCTCCGGAAGCCCCGCACAAATCTGCACGCCATCGATGGCCGTTGGAATAGCGGGGAACGTGCTGATCACGTCGGCTACGGCCAGCCCCGGTGCAAACGGCTTGTATTTTTTTGGGTTAAACGTGTCGGGTGCGGCCATGCCACCGGCCATCCAGAGCACGATGATCGCGTCAGCCCTGGCAGCCGGATGCACCAGAGGCGTGCCTGCATTTGCCCCGGCCCGCGGCTCTGGCAGAGCAAGCGTGGCAGCGGCCGCTGCAGCGAGGCTTTTTAAGAGTTCGCGACGGTTTTGCATCGATATTCCTCACTTTCTTATCGAAGACTTTATCGAATCAGTTGAAACTCAGGCAGCATGACGACCGCCCAGAGGCAGTCGGCCACGCTCTCGTTGGTCGGTTTTTCTCCGAGCATTTCCCGGGCGGCTGTCGTCTCTTGCGCTGTCGGTTGCCGAGCCAAAGCCGCCGCAAATATCCACTTTACAATAGCATCGGCTCCCGGCCCATGCTGGCCCAAGATTCTAACGCCTCCCTTGGCAAACTCATTGGCTAAGCTCTGCTCGTTGGCTAACTGGATCGCCTCGAGGGTTGTCAGGTCAGTGGGTCGGTTGGTCAACACCTGATCGCGGTTGGGTCGCCCGAGAGCGGCCATCAAAGGCGTCCCCTTCATGAGCACCGCACGCACCATCGGCACACCACCGTTGTCCGCAGATCCGGCCACCGGTTCGCTTTTCAGGTGCGCCACTCGATCCACATCTGCGTCGGGCTTGGCGGGCGCGGCGTCGGCCAACATCCAGACTGCATCGGTGAATTGTTCTGCCGTCATCCGTCGGGGCAGCGGGCCATGGAAGAGGTAGTCGCTCCCCTGCAGCTGACCAACGACTGCGGGCGTTGCAGCCCCATAGGACTCCGACGTGCAGATCATTTCCAGCACCTGCTTGACGTTCCACTCCTGATGCACAAGTTCACTGGCCAGCACGTCGAGCAGATGCTCGCTCCACGGCCGACTGCGGAGAGCGTCAACGGGATGGACGAGCCCACGGCCCATGAGTCGCTGCCAGAGTCGGTTGACGAGATTGCGTGACAGCCAGCCGTTTTCAGGCTTCGTCATAACAGCAGCCAGCTGCTCGAGCCGCTTGTGTGGCGGCGATTGCGGATCGATCTGCCCAAGTTCATCGAAAAGCCAAGCCGGCGAGGCCATCACGCCCGTTGCTTTGTCGCAGCGATGCAGTTGGAGTGGCTGTGCCGCAAAGATTGCGGCCAGATCGTACGTTTCTTTCAGCGTCCAGCGATCGACAAAACTATCGTGGCAACTGGCACATTTAAGATTGATACCCAGAAACGTCTGGCTGATGTTCTGCGCGAATTGGATGGGAACGGTCTGGCTGACATTGACCTCGCCACGCCACACAATGCCGTCAATGAATCCCCGCGATTCGTCACTGGGTGCGATCAGTTCTCTAACAAAAACATCGAACGGCTTGTTTTCCAGAAGTGACCGGTGCAGCCATTTTGTAATCTGCTTTCGCCCGCCGGTGATGAATCCTGTTCCCGTGTAGTCGTTGCGTAGCAGGTCATTCCAGAACGTCATCCAGTGCTCGGCAAAGGCGAGTTTGTTGTCGAGCAAAGAGCGCACCAGCGCCTGGCGTTTGGTGGGATGTGCATCGGTAGCGAAGGCCTCCACGCGATCGGGGTCAGGCAGGAGGCCGATCAGATCGAGGCTCACGCGACGCATGAATGTGCGGTCGTCGCAGCGCGGCGGCCGGCTAATCTTTTGCTCCTGCCAATACGCATCCACGATCCGATCGACTGGGTTTGTGCGCCCGGCTTGCACGGGTGGCAGTTCCACCTGCTGGAGTGCGAGCGGTGGTTCATAGCCCACGCCCTTGAATGTGAAGCCATCCTCCCAGGGTGCCTGCTCTTCGATCCACTGTCGCAGCACGGCCACCACCTCTGGTGGCAGCGGCGGAGCTTTGCTGGGCATCCTGTATTCCGGATCGGCGCTGCTCATCCGCGCAATGATCTCGCTCGTGGCGGGCTTGCCTACCACGAATCCTGGCGTGCCAGAGTCGCCGCCCGCGAGCATGGCCGTGCGAGTGTTCATCGAGAAACCGCCCTGCTGGGCGTTGCCGGTGTGGCACTCGCCGCAATGCACGCGGAGCAGTGGCACAACTTCATGGGAAAAGTCCACGGCAGCAACAGGCACCGCAACCCAGAGCAGCAAGGCAAAAAGCGGTACACGCATTTGAAAATTTTCGATTCTCGGAGGCAGCGAGGGCCTCTACCTCTGGACGGCTACAAAACTGTTTTGTGAGTGGGCATATCGCATATTAAAAATGATACACATTCGGCGCACACCATTGACTGTTGCCAGTTTTTACTCGCCAACGGCCTCCATTGGGCATTGGTGAGCCGTGACTGAGTCGTGATTCACTTATTGCTGGGCAGGCTTTGTCTCAGTGGCTGAAGCTTCGTTAAACGGGCCATTGAGCACCGCGGTGGGACAGTCGTGCCGACCGGTCTGATCGATGATGAATCGGGCTTGGGCCCGCAGTGCATCGGGGCATTGCCAGTCGTTGGGTGACGCTGTGGCAGCGGTGAGGTTGAGGACTAGGTAAGGGGGAATATCGTGTGCCGTCTCACGAATGGGCACCGTCTTGGGATCCATGCCTGCGAGCAGATCCGCTGCTAAGCGCCCGGCCACCAAGCCCACCTCCAAAAAATTAAAACCCACGTCAAACAAAGTGCCCCGCTCGGGCCTCCCCGGGTTGACACTGAAAACCGGAACCCCCGACTTGGCAGCCATTGCAATGATCGAGTCAATGGCACTGACGACTGTTGTATCGCCCGGGACAAAGATCGCTTCAGCCCCGCGTGAGATTGTCGACTGCACAGCCTCGATCACGCCTGAAGAGTTTTCAACAGGAGCCTCCAGAAGTTGGATGCTCCGCGCAGCGCAACTCACGCGTGCTAACTCCATAAACCGTCGCGAATTACTCTCGGATGGATTGTGGGCCACGCCGACTCTCTGCAACCGCGGGTTGATCTGTTGGGCAATCCGAAACGTTGCGTCCACCGGTGCCAGACTGCCGTAACCCACTAGGTGGGGCGGGTGCACAAGCGGATCGTTGCGGTCGAGGCCAACGCCTGCCGAGAACGGGTCGGCTACCGCCGCGAAGACGTGCTTGAGTCGGCCGTGGACATTGGCGTTTGCGACCGCTTGGAGCGACGGTGTGCTGGAAGTGAGCACAAGATCGAATGGACCACCGACGATTTCACGCGCAATTGCGTTGCCCAGTGAGATATCTCCCTCGGCGTTGTAGCGTCGGATCGTAACCGTTTTGCCATCGATCCAGCCGCGTTCTGCCAGCCCAGTAATCATGCCCTTAACAGCGTCTTCGAGCACCGATGAACTGGTCTGCTGCAACACCGCAATCGCAGGCAGTGAACGCCGGGAGGATTGTCTGTCAGTGGCCAGCAGCAACGCCGATGCCCCCACTAGGAGCAGAATGGTCGGCAGCGAGCGACGCAGGAAAGCAACTCTCAGCGCGGGCATCTTTGTTGGTCCTTTAGACATACCGTTCGGCCAGTGTTTTTGCGGCAGTTTCATCGAGTTGATCGGCAGACCGCAGGCGGTTGAATCGCTCCGTAAGCTCGTCGACAGACAGCCGACGCTTGGCGATCCCCTGCACATCGAAAGCGATTTGGCCCCGATGCACAAGCAGCAGCCGATCGCCGAGTGCTGCTGCTTGCGTCAGCGAATGGGTCACCATCAGAGCCGTGAGATTGTGGTCTCGAACCAGACGGGCTGTGGCCTGCACGACGCGGTCGGCGGCAGCCGGATCGAGCGCGGCGGTGTGCTCGTCAAGAAGCAGGAGATCGGGACGGTGCCACGTTGCCATCACGAGCGTGACAATCTGCCGCTGCCCGCCCGAAAGCGATCCAATGGGCTGATCCAGCCGCGTCTCAAGACCCGGTGCAATCGCCGCCAATCGCTCGGCTGCTGCGCTTTGCAGCGCGCGAGTCGTGGCCCACGAAAGCCCCACTCGCCGGCCGCGGCAGGCAGCCACAGCTATGTTTTCCAGTACGGTGAGATTGGCCGCTGTGCCGGCCCGTGGATCCTGAAAAACGCGTCCTAAAAACCGAGCCCGCTGGTCTTCGCGCCAGCGTGTGACGTCGCAGCCAGCTAGGCGAATGGCGCCGCCATTGAGCCGAACGGTTCCAGCGATTGAGCCCAAGAGCGTGCTCTTTCCCGAACCGTTGGTGCCGATCATCACCACAAACATGCCCGCCGGTACTGTGAACGACACGCCGTTCACGGCACGAATCAGTGGGCTGCCTGGGGCAGAAAACGTAACGGTGGCAGCAACGACTTCAAGCATGGCGCAAGCGTCCTATAAAAAACTTTCAACGGGCGGCGGCAGATTGAGAGCCGCGCACCAATAGGCGCGGTACAACCAACGCCGCCAGCACGACGACGGCTGTTGTGAACTTGAGCCAGTCGGGATCTAAACCCGCGCGAAGCGCGGTGGCAACCAGCAGCCTAAATGTGACACTGCCGGCCAGGGTGCCAATAATCGCCCCGCCCAAGCCCACGGAGCCCACAAGTGCCGAACCCAAAAAGACACTCGCCATCCCCCACACGATCATGCCGATCCCCATCTGTACGTCAGCGAATCCTTGATACTGCGCAACCAATGAGCCCGAAAGAGCTGTCAACGCATTGGCGATGGCGAGCCCTGCCACCGTCATCGCGCCGGTGTTGCGACCGAGCGCGCGAGCCATCGTGGGCATGTTGCCGCCGGCCCTCATGGCTGTGCCCAACTTGGTACGTAAAAAAAGATAGAGCAGAACAACAGCAACTGTTGCCGTCAGCAATACGAAGCCGAGCCGCGCGGCCTCGCTGGCGGCTGCGCCAGAAAAACCAATCTGACCGACCGTAGACAGCAGGGCCGCATCGGCGCGGTCAAACAGGGTTATGGTGCCGGAAAGCGGCCTATTACTTTGCCCAAGGACCACCAGATTCACGCTTGCCAGTGCCGTCATCATGAGAATACCAGACAAGAGCGGCTCAACGCCGAGCACCGCGTGCAACAGACCGGTGCAGGCACCGGCCGAGGCACCGGCTGCCATGCCGGCCAGTGTGGCGATCGCAGGATCAACTTCCCAGACCAGCAGCACGGCTGTGACGACAGCCCCCAGCGTGAATGAGCCGTCAGTGGTAATGTCGGCAAAGGAAAAGAGACGGTAGCTCACAAACATGCCCAGCGCCACCAACCCGAGCGCCACCCCAAATGTCCATGTCGACAGGAGGGTAATCATGGCTGAACTCCTGTGCGGATCGACAGTGGCGCAAACCAGCAGCAACCCCGCACAAATTCCGACTGCCCACTACCCAGCATCGGCTGAGGGTCGTCCAGGAGATGCATCACGGCCAGCGGCTCGGAGGAGGCTAGAGCGTCGACCATCGCTAGCAAATCGACAGTGCCTCGCTTGAGCGGGCGGAACGGAAAGATAGCAGCATGGGCGTGACCAAAAAGACCGCCCTCACCGAGCGGCCGAACAAATGAATGCAGCTGATGGCCTGAATGCAGTTGATGGTCTTGTGGCTCTCCGCTGGTCACCACACCCACAACGAGAGCCGTGCGCCGCGCATGAACGGGTTCACGCGAAAAACTCAACCAACGGGCTGCCACAGCAGGGATGCCGGCACGCGGACACTCGATCGACGACGCCTCGGCCAGCGGCCGAATGAGTTCGACTCCCACGAGCCCGGACACCTCCCCGATGAGCACGATCGCGATTGTCTCGGATTGCGACCGCTCCAATAGTTGTCCTGCAAGCTCAGAAAACCGCACGGAAGACTCGTCGCTGGCTGGTTCGAATCCGGCTCGGCCGCGCGGCAGGCCTTCCCAGGCAAGGCCCGCTGCCATCTGGATTTCAGGCACGAGGCCATCTGCTCCGATCAGATAATCGATTGCAGCCAAAGGCTGTGGTGGGCGGTAAAAAACGGCCCCACAGGCCGCCAGCATCTCGCCGGCATGAGCCGCTAAGACCGCATCTTTAGCCAGTGCCCCAATGCCAAGACCGAAGGAGTGGCGGGAAAACTGCCGCACGCTTGCAACGGGGATGCTGCCGAGCAGCGTTGCATCAGTCGATCCGATAAGCGTTGCCTGAAGATGGCCCCTGCCTGGTGGCTCTAATCCGACGAGCACAATGCGGCCGTCGCAAATATCGGCAGCAACAGCCTCTGATTCTGCACCAGCTGCATTGGCAAGCGTCGCTGCGGATTCTGCGACTACCTGCCGAGAGTCCAGCAGAAAAGAATCTAGCTTCGTCACTTGCAACACCCGAGTCACTTGCTCGCTGGCCGCTCCCACGAGGCATTGGCCGCCCACTGCCTTCGCCGCACGATAGGTATTGAAGAGCAGGCGGATACCAGCCGAACTGAGAAAGCTGACCGCAGACAAGTCGAGCCGGATGGTGTGTCGTCCGCGCCGCAATTCCTCTTCGACTGCGCGCTCCAGTTGCTCGCCGGATTCCGCATCCAACCACCCACTGACAAGCAACTCCACTTCGTTACCGCTGTCCCGTCGCTCGATTGTGGTTTCCATGGGCATGAGTCTGGCAATTATTCGATTCTTCTGCCAGCCCATGCGTGGGCGTCGCTCACGATCGCCCCAGCTGCCCATGGACAAAGTCCTCCATGCACTTTGTCCACTTGAAAACCTCCGATTTTTTACGGGTGCTACGCTCCCGGGACCGCATCGTGCGGTCCAACACGTGGTTTATCCACAGACTGCTAGCGCTAGGCACTGTCAGTCGGATTGTTTCGGCGATTTGGTGGCAGCCATTGCATGTGGCCCATTTGTGGCCCCTTTGGATTACCGTCAACTTCACTGCGTAGGCTCATAAGCCCATTGCGGCTGCGAGGGACTGCCGCATCACCGCCGCATCCGGGTCGATGCCTGTCCAGTATTGGATACCCACGATGCCCTGATTCACGAGCATGCCTAAACCGTCGATCGCGCGGCATCGGCGTGCGGCGGCATCGTCGAGAAATCGAGTGCGGACAGGATTAAACACAACGTCGGCCACGACCATCTCGGGTTGCAGCGATTGCACATCAAGCGGCAGCCGCGCTTCCGGGGCATACAGGCCGATCGATGTTCCGTTGATGACGATGTCTGTGCCAGCCGGCACTGCGTAGTCTCCGTTCCAAACAACGAGTTCGGCAGTCAGATTCAGTTTGTCCCGCAGGAGCCCGACGAGCTCCGCGCCACGCGACTGAGAGCGATTCACAATCGTGATGCGCTTTGTCCCAGCAAGACCGAGCTCAACGGCGATGGCGCGCGCGGCGCCGCCCGCGCCGAAAAGCACGACAGACTTTTCTTTTGGTGTGATCACGGATTCGAGCGATTTGAGGAATCCCTTCCCGTCGGTGTTCTCGCCGATGAGCTTGTCACCACGTCGGACCACGCAATTCACTGCGCCCATCACCGCTGCTGATGCACCCAGACCATCGAGATGCTGGATCACTGCAACCTTGTGCGGCAGACTGCAATTGAAGCCGCGAAAGCCCATTGCCCGCGCGCCGTCTACGGCCACGCCGAGATGCTCCGGCAAAACTTCCATGTTGACGTAACGCCAGTGCAATCCATGGTGCGCAAAGGCCGCCTCGATCATGGCCACGGTGGGATTGCCTGCTGCCCCCTGCGACATTGAGCCGACGAGTTCGTGGAGAAAGTTGCCTTGATCGCTCATGAGTCCTTGGGGGGTTTGGGTTCCTGGAGTTGGGGATCGTTTTGCGCGTCCACCCGGCGGTAGAGGCTGGTGGGTATGAGGATCTGTGCTGGCAGCGACTCGCCCTTCGAGTGGCGAATGATTGCGTCAACAATCTGGATCCCCATCTTATCGGGGAATTGAATCGGGTCAGCATAAATCTTGCCGTCCTTAATTGCCTGCTTGCCCTCTGGCTGGCCGTCGAATCCTACGATCAACACCTGCGTTTTTCCGGCCTTCTCGAGCGCAGCCCGGGCACCGAGCGCCGCAGGATCGTTGATGGCAAAGATCCCGCGCAGATCACTGTGTGCCTGCAGCGCATCTTCCGCTGCCTTGTAGCCCATGTCCTTGGCGCCGCCGCTCTCCAATTCGGCAACGATCTTGATAAGCGACTTGCTGGCTGCCGTCTGGCTTGCGGCATTGTGAGCGTCGATGACTTCTCGAAAGCCTTTCACACGCAGAAGACAGGACTCCGCCTGTTTCAGGTGCAACACAGCAATCTTGCCGCCTGCCTCGCCCAAGGCCTCGATCATCGCCCGGCCTGCCTCCTGACCGCCGCCGTAATTGTCGGTACTGATCTGGGTGACAATTTTCACGCCTGGTTCGTTGCACGGAATATCGACCGTGAAGACCGGGATCCCCGCTGCGTTTGCCTCCTGAATCGCTGGGATAATCGACTTTGGATCGCACGGACTCAGCACGATGGCGCTGACTTTTTTAACGATGAAGTCTTTGATCTGGTTGCTCTGCTTGGCAACGTCTTTATCGCCACTGAGAACAATTGTTTCGTAGCCTCGCTGGCTGCCCTCCGCAGTAATGGTGTCGCCGATCACCTTGAAAAATGGGTTGTCGAGCGTGAGCAGGGACACACCAATCGTGCCAATTTTTTCGGCACCTGTCGGCTGCGCGCTTTCTGTGTTCACGGCTGTATTGCATCCGCTCTGGATGGCAATCATACCGACGAGGAGGGCCAGGTGGGTC
>CAMBUD010000022.1 GCA_945871035.1 Planctomicrobium piriforme
AAATGCGTGAAAATGTCAGGCAACGCTATGAGGTAGGCCGGACGCTCGACGAACAACTCGTCGAAGCCGTGCAATCCGAAAACTATGAACTGGCCGCAAAGCTTCGCGACCGCATGCGTCACCACCCGCCCGAATCCCAAACCGACACAGCGGCAGAAAATCGTTCGCTGCATCGACCGGGCTGAAAATTTTTCAAAAAGCGTTCGCTGCTTTTACGAATCTGCCCGCCTTCTGGAGCTGACTGTGTGAAGCTGGGGCGATTGCAGCGGGTAGCTCTAGCGATTGGGCAAGGCCCGCTGAAATTTTTCCGGTTGGCACGCCGGTTGCATAGCTTTTGTCATGTTGGGCATGTCGGACATGTTGATCATGTTGGTCATGAGCCCCCTGCAGGCGATTGAACGCCATGGGTCATGCGACACCGCCGGCACCCAAAATACCTTTATCCACTCTGGAGACCGCCACCATGAACATCACTACGAACTCAGTCAACCAGCCCGAAACGGCACGCCCCGCTTTCTTGGTAACCGTTGGCCGGCAGCAATGCGTTGTTCGCGCCTCCAGTATCTGCTCGATTTCAGAGGTGCTCGGTTTCGAGTCGGAGATGGACCTCGCAATCGAAGGCCTGCTAACGATCGACGCGGAGTTGGCCACTGCCAACAGTGCTGAACTGACGTCTGATCTCCTCGAATCCCGGATGATTCAGCCACTTCGCACCCGTCGCCGTCGTGAAAAAAGCATCAGCTCGCGGGCACTATTTTACGCTCCTGCTCTCGACTAGAATCAAAGCTTTGCTCCGAGGCCGTTGCCGATGGATCAGCCAATTTCCCTCTCGCCTGGTCGCAAGATTCGTCTGACCGATTTTGATGCTGGCTTTCACGAGTCGCTCGATCGCGCCGATGCCGAACGGGAAACACAACGGCACTGCAAAAAGATCGACACTCTGGCCTACCGACTCTTTGCCGAGGCGCAGCGGGCGGTTGTCGTGGTGCTGCAAGGCATCGACACTTCGGGGAAAGATGGCGCGATCCGTATGCTCGCCAGCGGCGTGAGCCCGCAGTGCTTGACCGTCACAAGCTTCAAATCGCCCAGCAGCCTCGAACTGTCGCACGACTTCCTCTGGCGCGTGCATGCTGCGGTTCCTGCGCACGGTCGCATCGGCATCTTCAATCGTTCGCACTACGAAGACGTGGTAGTCGTTCGCGTTCGCAAACTCGTGCCAAAGAAAGTCTGGGCAGAGCGGTATGCACAGATCAACGACTTCGAAAAACTTTTGCACAATGGCGGATTGACATTCGTGAAATGTTTTCTCCATATCAGTCGCGACGAACAGCGCGAAAGACTCGAAGAGCGACTGCGCGATCCACAGAAGCAGTGGAAACTCGGTCCGATGGACCTCGAAGATCGTCTCCAGTGGGCCGACTTTCAAAATGCCTACGAGGACGCCCTTACCGAATGCAATACCGAGGAAGCGCCGTGGTTTATCGTGCCGGCCGATCGCAAGTGGTATCGCAACCTCGTGGTCGCACGCTTGTTGCGAAAAACACTCGAGCAACTCGATCCACAATTTCCTGCGTTTGATCCAAGCCTGCCAACCAAACTTGAATGAGACACCACCGGGGTGGCTGACAACGCAAGACGCACTACTGTGGATCGCGCGGGCTAACCGTCACAGAGCCCTCTCTCGCTAAACTGCCCGACAGTTGGCGGCACTGAAGTTCGCCACGGTACACGACGTTTCCAGGATGCGTGCCAATGGCCGTCACTAACAGATGCACTGAATTGCCGGGCGCAAGGGAGTCGAGCGTTTGAAATTGAACTTCTCCTGGCGACACGACGGCTGCTTGGCCCATAGCGTGTATGGGTTCGACACCCTCCGCAAAAAACAACCGTGTGGTCAGCCCTTCGGCCGGTGCGCCGCCTACATTCCGCACGGCAATTCGCATGACAACTCGCTCACCTTCTTTGACGATTGATCGCGATTCACGCACATCAAATTCCAGCCAAGCGGGCACTTCCGCTGACGGCCCGTGCGTTTCAATCAACATGTCTGCATCGTGCTGCGTCTGGTACGCTGGCGCATCCTCAAGCGTTACCGCCGTCTCAACAGAAGTTGCTGGCTCTTCAACAGCTGGCTCTTCAACAAGCGCTGCTTCAAACGCGGTGAAGTGTGCTGGCGGAGAGGCGCTGCCAACTGGACGAGGCATACCGGCTAACGCAACCTTTACGCGTTTGAGCAAAACCTGCCGCATCTTGTCCGCTGACTGCTCAACTTCGACTGTCGGCGGCACAGGCAGCGGTTCCGGCGGCAGCGGTGCCAATGGAGTCGCCTCGCTTGCTTCAGCCGTTTTCAGTGGTTCAGATTGCACGGCCATGCTCTCAGCCCGTGCTGGAATGAGAATGGGTAGCCCTGACGCGACGATTCGCTTGGCGAGCGGGAGACGGCCCGTGGCGGCTGTCGTTTCATTTGATTGGGCAACAATCGAATAGGGTTGTTCTCCAGAAGCTTGCAATGCACAAAAACTAACTGCCGCTGCGAGCAAGCCGATCAGGCAGGCTTCTGCTTGTCTTGTGTAAGCCATTTGCGTCTGGACCTCTGACTTTTGCTGTTGGTGCTTTTGATTCATTACCATTGGCTCTATCGGTTCCTGCACCATCGAAGCTTTGAATGTTTCGATATTTGAGCGATATGCTTTGGCAAATCAGGGGGCCATCGCATACATTCTGTTTTCCAGAAAGCCCCTCTCTTTCCCAGTTCCTTTCCCAACCAACCCCCTTTGAGAATCGCCGCATGGCTAGCAGAAAGATTTTTTCCGGTGCAGCACCGGTTGCGACAGTTGCAGAGTATTCGACCCGCTGGCACAGCATGGCCAGCCGCGTTCTTGCGGGAGAGTCTCTCGATAAGACTGATGCGCTCGCTGTCCTTGAATCGACTGATCTGGAGTTGCTCGATGTGCTGGCTGCGGTGTGGCGAGTGCGGCACCACTTCTTTGGTAGCACCGTTCAACTGTTCTTCTTGATGAACGCCAAGAGCGGGCTCTGCCCGGAAGACTGCGGCTATTGTTCGCAATCGAAGGTGTCTGAGGCCGAGATCCCGCGCTACAATCTGCTCTCCGCACCGAAGCTGCTGGCAGCCGCAAAGCTGGCGGTCGAGCGGCAGTCAAAAACGTTCTGCATCGTCATCTCCGCGCGCGGACCATCCGAAAGAGAAATGGACGCCGTCTGTCGCATCGTTCCGGAAATTAAGCAGCAGTACGATCTCAATATCTGTGCCTGTCTGGGCCTCCTCACGCCGCAGCAGGCCCAGCGACTAGCCGCCGCCGGTGTCGACAAGGTGAATCACAACCTCAACACCAGTGCCCGCTTCTACTCCGAGATCTGCTCCACCCACACCCACGCCGATCGCGTTGCCACACTCGAGGCCTGCCGCTCAGCCGGCCTCGAACTGTGCAGCGGTGGCATCATCGGAATGGGAGAAACCCACGAAGACCTCGTCGACATGGCCCTAGAATTGCGTCGCCTGAACGTCGAGTCGATCCCACTCAATTTCTTAAATGCGATCGACGGCACCCCACTGGAAGCAACCAATAAGTTGAACCCCCGCGACTGCCTGCGAGCTCTGGCCATGATGCGATTGGTGAATCCAGCGGCAGAAATTCGCATTGCCGGTGGACGAGAAATCCATCTTGGCAGCCTGCAGGCCATGGGTCTTTACGCCGCCAACTCAATGTTTGTCGGCGACTACTTGACCACCCAAGGCCAGTTGCCCGCAGCCGACTACCGGATGATTGAGGAATTGGGCTTCACCATCACGCGCGGCTCTGAGTCGGCCGAGCCTCCGTGTCTGTCCGGCGCTCAAGAGCCGACGCACGCTTGAGCCCAGCGGCACTCTTAATCGGCGTCGGCCGCGCCTAAGCCCGTCTCGCCTAAGCCCATTAATAGTTCGCCCATTTCTCCAGCAGCATGGGCTTTGTCTTGTTGCCGCGCCGCATCAATACCGGCACGCAGCATTGCGCGTGCTTCCGCTAGGCGTGCTTGCTTGACTAAGTGCTGGGCCGCCATTTGAAAGGCTGGTACATAAGGAGGCACACCGCGAGAGAGTGCCGTCAGAATGTCGAGGCTCGATTCCCATTCGCCAGCCCCTTCCATCTCCAGCGCCAAGCTGTAGCGCAGAAAAATATCATCGGGATCTTCCCGCAGCATGGTTTCAATCTTTTCACGACGCGATGCAGTCATGGCAGCACATTTGGAGTACGGAGGACAGGCGGGGTCTGATCGATCCGCACAATTTGCGGCCGGGCACCTGCGCACGCAACTATAATCGCCTTGTCCGACAAACAAACAAGCGATTGCGCAGCGGCAATTTGAGCCACACACGTGGCCCGCACTGCCTGCCGGGCATGCTCAATCGTCGCGTCCAATCGCCAGATTCCTTCCGGACAGGTTTGCGATCCGGGCTCTCCGGCGATCACCCAAAGCGTGTCGTTGCTGCGACAAAATGCGGCATCACGAATCGATTCTAAGCCTGTCTCAATGCGCAGCAGTGGCAGGGAATTCAAGGGGGAATAGAACGAAACAAAAATGGATTGCGCAAGCTCTGCAGCGGGTGGTGTCATAAAGAGCACCAGTTCATCCGTTCCGCTTACTGTGGCAGCCGACGGCCGCAGGGGTGGCAACGGCCGTGGACAATTTCGCGTTGTGACTGCTCCCAACCTCGATCCCGCAATCGGCACCCGCACAACGGCCGGCAGCGGTTCCGGCAAACCGGTCACAACCAGCCAGTTCCGCGAGTGGCTCACGGCCACGCGCACGCCCTCGGCCGATCCCGTTGCGGTGCCCAGTGCGATGGTTTGCTGCGGCGCAGGATCGGCTGTCCGGCCCGGTGGACTGAGTCGCTGGGTGCGCAGGAACCACTCGTCGCCCGAACGGTAGACGATTGCCAGCGTGCCTGAATCGACGCAACCGATTGCGATCGGGATCGCCGCCTTTTCAGCCGGCCGATCTTTGTCCGTCGGATTTTCGCTTGTGTGGCTGATTGCCGTCCAGCGTTTGCCCGGCTCGAATGGATCGAGGGCCACAATCGTATGCTGCTCAACATCGATGGCGTAGACGGTTTGGCCACTGGCCGGTGCGGCTAAATCGCCAGCACGCATCTTGTCCAGGAGAAGCACGACCGCCTTAGAATCGGCAACCTCGACTGCAGAGGCCAGCGGTGCCAATCCGAGCCACACAATCATGACCGGAGTGGAAGTCCACAGGTGTCTCCAGAAATGCACGACCGCCTCCTAACGCTGGCTGTTGCCGAGAGTTGAATCCAGCAGCGGTGCTGTCAGCCCGTGGGCTGTTTCCCACGCAGCAATCTGGTCGATGTGCTCCAGCGACAAACCGATGCTGTCCGTACCTGCCAGCAGGCAGGTACGGCGAAAGGCATCGATTGCAAATGGTTGTGCAAAACCGGCGTCATCGGAAAGCCTGCACGCATGCAGGTCGATGTGGAGCCGGTACGGTGGCCGAGCGGCCCGTTGAAAAAGTTCGTCGACGTGCTGCTCGTCGAGTTGGATCGGAAGCATGCCATTTTGAAAGCAGTTTGAAAAGAAAATATCGGCAAATGTTGGCGCGATCACCACGCGAAAACCGTAATCCGCAAGCGCCCACGGAGCGTGCTCGCGACTCGATCCGCAGCCAAAATTACGGCGGGCCAATAAAATGCTTGCACCCTTATACTCCGGCTTGTTGAGTTCAAAATCGGGATTGGACGACCCATCCGCTAGGCAGCGCCAGTCAAAAAATAAAAACTCTCCAAAGCCAGTGCGCTCAATGCGCTTGAGAAACTGTTTGGGGATAATCTGATCGGTATCGACGTTGGCCCTGTCGAGCGGCACAACGCAGCCGGTGTGGGTGGTGAATGGTTGCACGTTTGTGTTCCTGGCTTGCCGGTGGGAATGGCCGTCTGACTTGTGGAAGAAAATTTGTTTATCGATAGTGCCACTGACGGATGTCCACAAAGCAGCCGCTGATTGCCGCCGCCGCCGCCATGGCTGGGGAAACCAGATGCGTCCGGCCCCCTTTCCCCTGACGGCCTTCGAAGTTACGGTTGCTCGTTGAGGCGCAGCGTTCTCCCGGCGCCAGCGTGTCGGGATTCATCCCCAAACACATACTGCAACCGGCTTCACGCCATTCAAAACCAGCCTCCGTAAACACCCGGGCTAGGCCTTCCTGCTCAGCCTGTCGCTTCACGCGTCCACTACCGGGCACCACCATCGCCGCAACGTTTGGCGACACCTGATAGCCACGCACCACCGCTGCGGCAGCACGTAGGTCTTCGATGCGGCTGTTGGTACATGAGCCGATGAAAACTCGATCGAGCCGAATGTCGACAATTTTTCTGCCGCTGCTGAGTCCCATGTATTCCAGCGCCCGGGCCCCCGATTCGCGGTCGCTAGGAGTTGCCAGTTCGGCTGGGTCCGGAACGGCTCCATCAATCCCGACCACCTGTGCCGGATTGGTGCCCCATGTCACCTGCGGCACAACTTGCTCGCCGTTAAAAATTTCAACGCGGTCATACACTGCACCGGAGTCGCTGGGCAGCAGTTTCCAGCCAGCCACAGCCGCCTCAAAATCTGCTGGAACAAAATCGCGGCCACGCAAATAATCAAACGTGACACTATCGGGCGCAATCATACCCGCCCGAGCACCGGCCTCGATAGACATGTTGCAGACCGTCATCCGCTCCTCCATGCTCAACGCGCGAATGCAAGGACCGGTGTATTCAATCACAAACCCCGTTCCGCCCTCGGTGGAAAGCTTTCCAATCAGAAACAGTACGAGGTCTTTGGCCGTGATGCCGGCGTGTAGCGATCCATTCACGCGCACTTCAAACGAACGCGGCTTCGATTGCCGCAGCGTTTGCGTAGCGAGCACATGCTCCACCTCGCTTGTACCGATGCCAAAGGCTAGTGCGCCGAGTGCACCATGCGTGGCAGTGTGGCTGTCGCCGCAGACGATCGTCATGCCGGGTTGCGTGATGCCCAATTCCGGACCGATGACGTGCACAATCCCCTGATCGGCATCGTCCAGATCAAAAAGCCGTACGCCAAAATCTTGGCAGTTTGTGCGCAGCGTATCGATCTGCTGCTTGGAGATTGCATCTACTATCGGCAATCGGCGGTCGGTGGTTGGCACGTTGTGGTCGGGCGTGGCGAACGTTGCTTCGGGCCGCCGGATCCGTCGGCCGGCTGCTCGTAGTCCGGCAAAGGCCTGCGGACTCGTCACCTCATGCACCAGGTGACGATCGACATAGAGAATGGGCTGTTGTCCATCGGGCGCACAAACGAGATGGTCTTCCCAAATTTTTTCAAGCAGTGTGCGGGGCGTTGCGGGCATATTTGCGGGGGGCTCGTTCTGCGGAGACTCGTGGAAAATCTAGCGGGATGTGCGGTCACAAACACTGCCACTACTGTAGCCCCGATCGCTCCGCCCTTCCACCGCTAGAGCGCATTCGGTTTACGTGTGCCGCCTGCTCTTGCTTTACCACGCATTCGAAGCTCCAGATCGAGCACATGCGCTCTAGCAGTCGACCCGCAGCCATTGCTTGTAAGGCCTTCAAGCACGCTCAACCGGCTCGCTTGAGCAGTGTCCGCGACGCCAGTTCATTGACGCGTGCCTTGTCGATGCTTTTCCAGGCGCCTGGCTGTGAACCGCTGGCAGGCAACTCAACCAGAATCGTTGTCTGCGCGCTGACAATCCGCTGGATGAAAAACCAACTTCGCTCCAGGTGTCGTTCGTCATTACTGGCAGAGATCAGCAGGAGGTCGAACGTGCCCAAGTGGTTGCACAACCGGGACAACGAAGCATCGATGTTGCCGGGCACAAGCTGCACGCTTGCCAGTTTGTGCAATCGCTGATGGGCCTGCTTGAGCGATGTGCCAGCGGGATCCGTCGGCAGGCGGCCTTCAAAGCGATCGAGGCCGACGTAGTGCAATGGGCCGTCAGTTTGCAGGGCGCCAGCGAGAGCCAGGAGGCGCTCGGTGCGTCCAAGCGTGCCGAGCCCCAATTCCATTACGCGCTTCGGTTTTGACCGCAGCAACTGTTGGTAAATTGTGCGCTCGGTGGCGGGCTGGGAAAATTGCGTCAACCAAAGCTTACGAAACCAGCCAAACTTTGCCATGGCCGCCCCTTTACTTGCTGCGTCAAAAAAATCTGAACAACCACGACGCTCCACAGCTAGGCAATCGGACTTTGCAGGGCCGACGCTGGAGAAAAATCGGGCTCGTTCGTTAGATTTTTCCTGAGCCTCATTGTCTTGCAAGCGTTCAGATTCAATGGACGCTTGCAATTGTGCCCGGGAATGAAACGCCGCTCGCGTTAGGGAGTTCGCACCTTTGCGAGTGCTTCTGTGGCGGCCGCTCGCACCGATTTCACGGGATCTTCCTCGGCAATGAGTTCCAGTATGGGAATGGCTGTTCTGGCAGCTGAGCCAATATCACCCAGCGCAACGGCAGCCTCCAACCGCACCAATTCCTGTTCTCCACGCAGCGCCTGCCGCAGCAAGGGCACAGCCGTTTCCACTAGCGAACGGTCCGCGGGCCGAATTTTCAAAGCTGCCCAAACGGCCACCGTGGCTAGCATTTTGTCATCCGAACGAGTCAGTTCGATCAGTTTCTCTACGGCTGAATCGGCCGCTGCGCCAATGCTTCCCAAGGCATAGACGCACGAATAACGTGGGCCGGGGTCACCGCCGCTGCTAGCCAGAATTTTTTGCAGTGCGGGCACAGCCGCCCCTGCCTGAGGGCCGATGGCCGCGATTGCCATCGCTGCATCGCCTTGGAAGAGCGGATCGCTGTCGGAGAGAGCCTGAATGATCGCATCGGTTGCGGGCCGGGCGGCTGGGCCGATGGCCGTCAGGATTTCTATTCCTTGCACCCGCATCGCTGGATCGTTCAGGGTGGCCTGAAGGGCGGCAACTGCAACACTTCCCAACCGTACCAGGGCTGCCGCTGCGCTGGTGCGCACGCCGGTATCTGGATCGGCAAGCAGGCTGATAAAGTCATCTGCCAGTGCTGCCGACGCACCGGCACCGAGTTCATCAGTCAGGTCCGACAACGCAAAAACCGATCCGCTGCGCACGTTCGACTGATCACTCTTTAAATTCTGTCGCAATGCAGCAACAGCTTTTTCAAGCAGCGGCTTGTTGTTGGGGTCCATGCTCGCTCGCGCCCAACCAGCAATCGACGCCAAAAAGGGCTCGCTGCTTTCGGCCGCTTTTTCGAGGGCCTTATCCGCAGCCTTGGCCCGCATGCGACCCAAGGCAAATGCCGCAGCCAGCCGCAGGTTCTCGTCATCGGACTCTAAAATGGCAACGATTTGCGGCGTTGCTGCCGCTGCTGTCTGACCAATGGCAGCCAACGCCAGCAGAGCTTGCTGACGTTCCTCGGGTTCCCCAGCGTCCACTGCCTCGGCCAGCAGAGCCACTGCCGGTTCGGCGGCTGGGCCAATCTCCGTTAAGGCAACAGTGGCCCAGTAACGAGAGTTTTTGTTTTTAAGTGACTCCATCAGAAATGGCACCGCTTCGGCTCCCATGTCGGCTAACGTGTGCAAAGCCGGCAACACCGCCGACGGATCGGCATAGCTGAGCTGTTTGTTGACCAGCGGCACGAGCACGCTCGGCGGTAATTGAAAAAATCGCAGCGCGCGCAAAGAGGCCCGTCGCACGCGCGCATCGGGGTGCGTCATCTCTTTGATCAAGGCGTCAACGGCGGTTTTGTAGATGGTGGCGTCGGCCTTCGTCTTCTGCAGGGACGCCTCGGTGCGGCCATCATCGCTGCGAATCAGACCGATTGCCGCCGCCGCCTGAGTGGCCACGATCGGATCGGTGTCGGCTAGCATGTTTACAAGCACTGGCACAGCCAAGATCGCATCCTCGCCAATCAAGCCAATGGCGCGGGCGGCGCGCCAACGCGAACGCGGATCGGCAGCAGCGGTGGCTGCTTGCAATTCCTCCAGAGCGACTTTGGCTTTTTGTCCAAAGGTGGCAATGGTATCAATCGTCAGCACGCGCATTTGATCGTCTGTCGTTGCTGCGAGCGTTTGCCGCAGTTCAGTCAACGTGTCGGCTGTCGGCGTTTCGGCAGTCGGCTTGTCGGCAGTCGGCGTTTCGGCCGTCGGCGCCGGTTTTTCTGCAGGCCCGCAGCCGCCCACTGCAATGGCAGCCACAATGCCAACCCAAGCCACCGGCCCGATGGCCGATGGTTGCTGCATAAACTGTTTCATTACTTGCCTCATTGAACCCAGTGCTCCAGAGTTTTTTAGGCCGTTCTAAAAGGTTGCTCGGTGGCACCCTATTTTCAGTCGCTCACTCGACGGCGAGGGAGTATACTCCTTCACGCTAGCCACTGTCGGCAAGCCACGGCTATTCTAGAGGACGACACCACTAACTGTCTCTGAGGAGAGCGACTTGAAGGAGAGAATGATTATGGCTCTGTCCGTTTTGCGCCGGTGCCGGTGGGCGCTCGCGGTAGCAATCTGCACGCTCTGGGCCAGTGCGTGGGCGAGTGCGGTTTTCGCCCAATACGGCGGTGGTTGGGGCGGCGGCCGCGGCGGCATGGGTGGTGGCTACGCTTCAACCGCGCAGCAAGCCGCAGACTACGGCATGTCGGCGGTGGTTCGCGCGCAGGGCTATGCCAACCTCCAAAATTCGCAAGCCGCAAAAAATTGGGAAGCAGCCAAGACGGCAGAGATTCAAAATCGCAAGCTCTGGACCGAAACCTATTTCGACATGCGCAAAACGAACAAAGCTGCGCGGGCCGCTGAGGCAGGTCCACCAGTCACTCACGATCAAGCGATCGCCATGGCAAAGATGGCTGCCCCGCCCCGCTTAGGTTCGACGCAACTCGATCCGTCCACCGGCCACATCAACTATCCAATGCTGCTGCTGAGCTCTGTCTACGAACCCTACCGCACCCAACTCGACGATCTCTTTGCACAGCGTTCCGCTTCTGGTGGCAGCATCCAATACGAGCAGTATCAAGAGATGCAGTCTACGGTGAAGAAGTTTGTCGAGGCCCTTAAGTCGCACGTCAAAGAGTATGCGGCTGGTGACTACGGACAGGCGCGATCGTTTCTTGACAGCCTAGGCCACGAACTACGATTTCCAACGAGCTGAGCGGATTCACTGCGCGTCACTGCTGCAATGGGGTGCACCTGTGGCAGCAGTTGTTGGGCAAGCCTAGATCGCATGCACTTTCGATGCGTAGCGTCGAAAGTGGCAAAGCGAGAGCGGGTAGGCCCGAGGGGGTCGGCCGATACACGCAAACTGAATGCGTTCTAGTGTTTTGCAGAACGCACGCGCAGCAGCAACGGAACTGTGGCCAGTCGCAGTAGGCTCGAGAGCGCAAAGACCGTGCAGTAGGCGTTGCGATCTTCCCCCAGCATGCGCAGCACGATTCCACCGGCACCGGCGCCGGCGAGCGTGGCAACGGCAAGGCCAAGATTGTAGGCCGTTATCACACCGGTGCGTTCGCGGTGGGGAACGGCTTCGAAAAAAAGCAGCACGACCGCCAATTCGTAGCTTGCCCAGCAGGTTCCCGCCACGATCTGCACGCCGATTAAATAGCTAATATTTGTCGACGGTAACCAGAGCAGCGACAGGGGAATCGTGGACAGCCCACCGATCCACAACAAACCCAATGAGCCGATGCGCGAACCGAGTCGGCCAAGGCTCGGCAGCACCAGTCCCTTCACCAAAAAGCTGGTGGCAGAGACCAGCATAAACGCGCTGTAAGAAAAATGGCTTTCCCGCAGCATGTAGGGAGTGAAGTAGGGCCCGGAAAATTGTGCGGCAAACGACAGGCTGCACAGATACACAACCAAGGCACCTGAGGGAGACACGATCATGGTGCTGATCGCGTTACGGAGTTGACGAATCTGCGTCGGTGGCGGCGGTTCGTCCTGCTGCGCTGCGGCCACTCCGTTTGCAGTCGCAACGGTTGACCGCTGGTCGGGTTCGCTGCAGGCGGCCAGAAAAAGTGTCGACACCAAACGGCAAACACCGGCCGCCGTGAAGAGCACCGCAAACGCGAGCAGTGTCAGACCATGCGTTTCGCCTGCCTGTAAGGTGAGCCCGCCGACGACAAAGCCGAGGAAAATGCAAAACTGCCCGAGTCGATTGCGCTGCGCAAAATAGTTGGTGCGCATCCGCTCGGGAACGAGGGTGCCCATCCACGTATTCCAAGCTGGTGCGCCGGCCATGCCTGCCGCCCAGTAGACGCTGGCAGCCACGAGCAACTCGGCCAGTTGGGCCTTTCCGCGCAGCGCCCAAAAAACCAGTGGCACAAAGCTCAGCGATTGCACGACGGTGCAGGCGATGACCCACCCGCGATTGGTGCCCAGCCACCTCACGGCCAGCGGTGTGACCAGTTGAAACAATGCCCCGGCAAAAATCGGTACACTGACAAGCATGCCGGCTGCAACGGGCCCCAGTCCCAAAGCCAGGGCAAAGGCGGGGATGTACGTTTCACCGCAGCCCACCATGACGCTGTAGGTGGCAGCGTCTGCCGTCGATACCCAAAGGTCGCGGCGCAGGCCACCCTGCGGCAGGCCGCGACGCAAGAGCAGAGGAAACATCCGCAAAAACTTGTCGATCAAAGGTGGGGGACTCGGAAATGTGCAGCCAAAAAAGCTGCCGGAATGCCAAACGTTTATACTGTCTGGCCCGCAATCATGGGCGGTAGAAAATCATTGCACTTGAAAGTTTCGAACTGTCGGCCACTTCTTCATTCTCTATCTTATAAGGACTTTTCATGCAGGCCCTGGTGACTGGTGCGAGCGGTTTTATTGGCCCACGCTTGCTGCGATTGCTCAACAATCCGCTTGTTCTCTCACGCGATCCCAATCGCGCAAGAACAAAATTGGGTGCTCTCCCGGTGCGCATGATGCGCTGGGATCCGCTGCAAGGACTGCCGCCGCCAGAGGCATTCGAGGGCATTGATACGGTCTTCCATCTGGCCGGTGAATCGGTGGCCGATGGCCGGTGGACGACGTTGCAAAAGGCAAAGATCCGCGATAGTCGCGTGATCGGCACGCGCAATCTCGTCCGGGGAATGGCGCAGGCAAACAGTAAACCGGCCGTGCTCGTGTCGTCATCGGCCGTCGGCTACTACGGTGACCGCGGCGAGGAGGAACTCTTTGAAACGGCAGCGCCGGCGCAGGATTTTTTGGGGCAAACCTGCGTTGCATGGGAGGCGGAGGCGCGGGCGGCAGAATCATTCGGTGTGCGTGTTGTGACGGCGCGCACTGGCATCGTCTTGGGCAGCGGAGGCGGCGCGCTGGCCAAGATGCTCACTCCGTTCAAACTCGGCGGCGGCGGTCCACTCGGCAACGGGCGGCAGTGGATGCCTTGGGTTCACGTGGCCGATCTGACCCGTCTGTTCATGCACGCTGCCGAACAGCCAGCCATCTTTGGCGCCATGAATGCCGTCGCCCCCCATCCGGTGCGCAATCTTGAGTTCACCAAAGCGTTGGCCCGACAGTTGCATCGGCCAGCTTTTATTCCCGCACCCTACTTTGGACTGCGTTTGCTGTTTGGGGAATTTGCGCAGGTGTTATTTGCCTCGCAGCGCACGATTCCGAAAGTGGCACTCGATACGGGCTTTATTTTTCAGTTTCCCGAGATTGCTGCCGCCCTCCGCGACATTCTCGCGACCAGCGCATAACGCCGCCGGATTGGCAACGACTCAACCGCGACTGTGCCTACTCCACACGCACGTGCGTGATCGTGTGACTGTGCAGCCAGTGGACGAAGCGTTCTTGGTCCTCTGTGATCTCGACCTCGGCAACGTGCGTGGCGTCGAGAGGCGACACCAGCGTGAGCACGCCCGCAGCCAGCCAATCGGCAATGCTGGCAGGGTCGATGCGGTATTCACCAGCCGGCAATCGCTTTTCTCCGGCGATCGGTGACGCGCCGAAGTAGGCAACGTCGGTACGAAAACGGGCCGGCATGCGGCAGACAGGCACCGTGGGTCGGCCAACAGCGTGGACAGAAATGGGCAATGCATCGTTCATGCGTCAGCTTTCTCCGGTAGCGATTGCCGGTGCCGGCGTGGCGGCCCGCAACAGCCGATCACGCACGGCTTGCCAGGCTTCTGTGTCGGGCACTGCATCCACCACTATCGCATCCAAGCCCCGCTGATCGATGGCGTGCAGCGTCGCATACAGTTGCCTGGCAAACAACACCGGTTCCTCTGGCATCGGCACAATCACCAGTTCGCGCGATTGGGCCAACAGGCGGGCGTTCGCACTATTTGTCTGTGTCGTCAGCCAACCAATCCGCTTGCCACTGCGCAAGAGGCAAGCCACCCGATCGGCCGCGCACGGCGATAGTTCCAGCGGTGTCTGGGGCGCGTAGTGCCTGGCGTGCTGGCCAGGGGCCCGGGCGGCCTGGAGACCAACGCGCCGGCTCAGCCGATCGCATTCCATTACCATGCCTCGTCCGAGCACCTCTTCGAGTATCTGCCGACTGATCGGACCCGGTCGCAAAATCCTCGCCGGCACCTGCGTGCAATCAACGACAGTCGATTCAATCCCGCAGTCGCATGAGCCGCCATTTAAAATCAAATCGATCCGATTCCCCAAGCTTTCTAAAACGTGGTGGGCCGTGGTGGGCGACACTGCTTCGGATCGGTTGGCACTCGGTGCAGCCAGCGGTCGGCCTAGCTTTTCGATGAGTCTGCGCGTCAGTCGATGCTGCGGACAGCGCAGTGCCACCGTGGCCCCGCCGGCTGTTACGGTGTCGGGCACGCTCGTTCCGCGCGGCACGACAACCGTCACAGGCCCCGGCCAAAGCTCGGCTGTGATGGCCGCCGCCGCCGCTGGCCATTCGGCAGCCAGCGACTGCGCCATGCCGACGTCGACGACGTGTACGATCAATGGATTCGTAGCCGGTCGCTGCTTTGCCCGAAAGATTTTTTCGATCGCCGTGGCATTCAGAGCGTCGGCGGCCAATCCGTAGACCGTTTCGGTGGGGATTGCCACCAGGCCCCCGTGCCGCAGCAGATCGGCGGCGCGGTCGAGCGCCCGCTCGGTGTCTGGTGCCGGTTGCGACAGCGACTGCGGCCATTCAATCAGCACGGTATCGGGCAACGAGCGAGGCATGCAGACAGGTTGCAACGTTGGAGCAACAATAGCAAGATGGTGGCTGGTAAAAGCCTTCGCCGGAACGAGAGAGCATGCCCGCAACCCCTACCGATAACAATCCTCAGCGTTCTCTGGACAGTGCTCTGGATAGATCGCCGGCGGCCGCTCCTGCGAAAACCATTGTGGTGGGAATTGTTATGGGGAGTCGCTCCGACTGGAGCACGCTCGAACATGCGTCGCAGGTTCTCGAGCAGTTTGGGGTTGGTCACGAGTGCGAGATCGTTTCGGCGCATCGCACTCCCAACAAGCTCGCCACCTACGCTGGCACGGCTGCTGATCGCGGACTGCGGGTCATCATTGCCGGCGCTGGCGGCGCCGCCCACTTGCCCGGCATGATTGCTGCCCAAACACACCTGCCGGTGCTCGGTGTGCCGGTGGAGTCGGCAGTGCTGCGCGGCGTCGATTCGCTGCTCTCAATCGTGCAGATGCCAGCCGGCATTCCGGTGGGGACATTGGCCATCGGCCCAGCGGGCGCCACCAACGCAGCGCTGTTGGCCATCGGCATCCTCGCGCTAGAAAACGCCGAGTTGCGAACGCAGCTACTGGCGTACCGCGCCGCACAAACCGCACGCGTCTTGCACGATACAATCGGGAGTGAATCTGCCGAATCCGCTAAGGCTTCTGGAAAATGATTCTCCCCGGTGCAACGCTTGGCGTACTGGGAGGCGGGCAGCTAGGGGCGATGTTCGCCATGGCGGCCAAACGCATGGGCTATCGCGTTGAGGCGATCTCAGACGTTGCTGATTGCCCGGCGGCCCATCAATGCCACCGAGTGCACGTGGGCGCATACGACGACGCCGAGTGGCTGGCGCAGATTGCCCGCGGCTTGGACGTTGTGACCTTTGAGTTTGAAAATATTCCCGTCGCCGCCACCCGGGCCCTGGAGCGTGTTGTGCCGGTACGACCCGCGCCCGAGGTGCTCTTCACCACGCAAAATCGCACCCGTGAAAAAGCGTTTCTCGTGGCAAATGGTTTTGACTGCGTGCCGCACAGGGTGGTTGGTTCGGGATTAGAATTGCGGGCTGCTGTTGCCGCGCTGGGCCTGCCGTCCGTGCTGAAAACAGCAGCTTTTGGTTACGACGGCAAAGGGCAACAGTTTATTCAGCAGGGCGCCGACACCGGCGCGATCGACGCTGCCTGGGAGACGCTGGGCCCGCAGGAATTACTGCTGGAGGCCTGGGTCGATTTTGAGGTTGAAATCTCAGTTGTGGCCGCTCGTGGGTGGAATGGCGAGACAGCTGTGTTTGAGCCATCGCGCAATGTGCACCGCCACCATATTCTCGATATGGCCTCGACGCCGGCAGAATTGCCTGCCGCCATACTGGCCACCGCCCGCACGACCACTGCAGCGATTCTGGAGGCCCTCGGCGTGGTGGGCGTGGCCTGCGTGGAGTTTTTTGTCACTCGCGATGGCCGGGTGCTGGTCAATGAAATTGCTCCTCGGCCACACAACTCTGGTCACCTTACAATAGACGCGTGCGAGACGTCGCAATTCGAACAGCAGGTGCGGGCAATCTGTGGACTGCCGCTGGGTTCTGTGCGGCAAATTTTGCCGGCTGCGATGGCCAACCTATTGGGCGACTGCTGGCACAACGGCACCCCCGACTGGCCGGCGGCCCTTGCCGTGCCTGGCGTAAGCCTGTTGCTGTATGGCAAAAATGATCCTCGCGCCGGCCGCAAAATGGGCCACCTGACAGCCTGCGCGAAAACCGTCTCCGAGGCGATCGAAAATGCGAGTCGTGCTCGCAAGAACGCCTGCCGCTTCTGATCGTCCATCCCGATTGTGCAGATTGTGCGCATCGGTACCTAACTGGTGGACCGAGCTCGATCACCGAGCTGGTGCACCGAACGAGCGTTTGCCACGGACTCAATCCCGTCGCTTATCACTCTTTTTTACTTCGAAATGCTCAAAAAATAAGCCAAACGGGCGCACACTCTAGGCGCGGGATTTTGAGCAATGTAGAATCCCCCACGAGCGGATATGATTTTTGTGTGAGCGCATTTTTTTTGAGCTCGGTAAATTTCGTCTGGCGGATAAGCAATGCCCATTCAAGCAATGCCCATTCAAGCAATGCCCATTCAAGCAATGCCCATTCAAGCAATGCCCATTCCTTTTTTTCGCTCTGCTTGGGTTCGACTGCCCGTTTCGCTGTTCAGAATTGATTCCGCATCAGCTTTCTATGCATCAGGGGTCGTACCGGCCAGTCGTTTTCTCGCCCTGACGGCTAGTTTTCTAGCCCTGACGGCTAGTTTTCTCGCCCCGACGGCTAGTTTTCTCGCCCCGACGGCTCAGGCTGAATCCCTTTGGGAAGTCACTGCCGACAGCCGCTTATCCCTTGAAAGAGGGCTTGAAAACCTCTCTCAAACCCAGACTTCTGACGGCAATTGGGGTACCAAAGACCTTGGCGTCGTGAGCATGGGAGTCTTGGCTTATATGTCTGATGGCCACGCCCCCGGCCGCGGCAAATACGGCTCTATTTTGGAGCGGGCGCTCGATTATGTGCTCACAAACGCCAAGCCCTCCGGCTTGCTCAATATCAATGGCGAAGGCCGGGACATGTACAACCATGGCCTTTCGACCTTTGTTTTGGGACAGGCCTACGGCATGACCAACAACGATCGAGTTGGGCCGGTACTGGATCGAGCCCTCACGCTGATCATTAAGTGCCAAGGGCCCGATGGGGGTTGGGATTACAAGGCAGCGCCTATTGGCGGACATGATCTGAGCTTAGCCGTGATGCAGGCCAAGGCCCTGCGCAGTGCCGTTGACAGCGGATTTAGCGTGCCGCCGGCGGTCACTGATTTAGCCATTCGGCACGTGCGTCGCTACTACGCTCCTGCCGAAGGCGATCGCAATCTGCCCGAAGAGGAACAGAAAAAACGCCCGGGGCAATTCACCTACGATGGCAATTACGGACGTAAAACGCTCGCCATGGCTGCGGCGGGCGTTGTCTGCTTGCAGGAGTTTGCCCAGTATGATGATTGGCGCATACCAAAAAATATAGACGTGATCGAGGCGGCTATTGCCGAAGCGGCAGCCAATCCAGCCGGTGGTTTAGGGATGGATGCCTACACGCTCTATTACGTTGCTCAAGCCCTCTACCAAGTCGGTGGTGAACCGTGGCAGCGGTCCTATCCTCTGCTGCGCGAAAAAATTATCCGCTCGCAAAATCAGGTAAAAAATACCCCTGCCTACGGTGGCTGGGGCGACATCTATCAAACGTCGGTGTGTTGTTTTGTGCTGGCGATTCCCAATCGCTACCTTCCCATTTTGCAGGAAGGCAAGATCGATAGCCTGCGCAAACAGTTCTCAAAATAAGAATCTATCGTTGTAGCCGCCGACAATTCTCAAAAAATGCTCCCGTCAATCTTGCCCGCCATTGATCCCACCGCTGATTTTTCACCTCCCTGTTTTGCTGGGTGCTGCTGCCTGCCCGCTCGCGCACCTCAGCCCTATTCAATCAGGCCTGTTCAATCAGGCCTGTTCAATCTCCGTTCGATTATTCATACACGCTGGGTTGTTTTGCTACCGTGACCGCTCTTCAATACCCTTGGTTTGCTATGGCTGGAGCAATGGCTGCTGCAGTGCCGGTGATCGTTCATCTCCTCAACCGCCGTCGGTTTCAGGTGATTGAATGGGGGGCGATGGATTTTCTGCTCGAGGCTGTTTCTCGCAGCCGACGGATCTTCGAGCTCCGCGATCTGTTGCTGCTGTTATTGCGACTGCTCTGCCTGCTGCTCTTTGGCTTGGCTTTATCGCGACCGTTCTGGAATCGTGCGGCGCAGACAACCGTTGATCCCAACCGACCCGTGCATGCCGTTTTGCTCATCGATAATAGCTTGAGCACTGGCTACGAGAAGACAGGCGGGAACGTGCTCAGTGAGTGCAAAACAAAGGCCCGTCAGGTGATCGAGGGGTTGCCTCGCGGTAGCCTTATTTCAGTGATTCCCATCAGCGGTTCGGCGGCCGGCATCAACTACGAGGCCTACGCCACTACCGATGAAGCGCTCGAGGCTCTAGCGTCGATTAAACCGGTCGATCGATCGGCGCAGGCTCTGGCGACCGTCGATCTGGCGACCGAGGCCTGCCGTCGCAATACAAAACTATCGGCCAAACGCATTGTGCTGATTGCCGATCAGCAGATCACCGGTTGGTCGGCCGATCCTGACAACGAGCAACTCAAGCAGTTGCCTGCTCCGCTGCAGTTCATGGAAGTCACCAGCAGCGACATCTCCAACGCCTGGGTGGCAGATGTGCAACTTCAAGACGGCGTTGCCGATACAGAATCACCGGGTATCGTGCTGGCTACGATCGGTTATCAGGGGAAAGAGCCGCGCGAAAACGTGCAGCTCACGCTCAAAATCGACGGTGTTCCTGTTTCATCGGAAACAGTCTCGCTGCAACCCAACCAAAGCCGCGAGGTGCAGTTTCCGGAGTACCGATTTGCGGTGCCAATCGAAACCGGAAAAACCAACTACTCCACCATTGAGGTGGCCCTGCCGCCCGATCAGTTGCCGGCAGACGATCAGCGGGTTGTTGTGGTGCCGGTCGTGGCGAGTCTGCCGGTGGTCTTTATCGATAACCTTGGCGAAGAAGAAAATCCGTCCCAGGGTCTCTACGGTGACACCTTCTGGCTGCGGCGGTTGCTGGCCCCCCAACTGGCTGCCGTCGGACAAAATCAACCCTTGATCCAAATTCGGCGCTTGAAGTTGGAGCAGCTTTCGCAGGAATCCCTAGCCGATGTTCGGCTTGTGGTGATTGCGGGAGTGACCTCGCCGTCCGCCGCCGCAATGACGGTGTTGGGTGAGTATGTTGAGCAGGGTGGCAATTTGATTGTTTCCGGCGGAGGCAACTTCAATCCTGTTACGTGGAACGATATTGGCTGGAATGAAGGCCATGGGATTTTGCCGGCGGCATTGGAACCGGCCACGGTTGGGCGACTCCGCGAGGAGAGCGGCGGCAAGACCGATCCGTTTGTTTTCGACTTTGACAGCTTGGTGCACGAATATTTTCGACCCGATGGCGTAAGTGATGAGGAGTTGCGTGGGCTCTACGGACCGCCGACGCTGTTTTTTAAATCCTTGGTTCCCATTGCCAGCGAGCAGGTTGAGTCGCAGTCTGTCAAAGCGGCGTCTGATTATTTTGGCAAGCAGGCTGATCAACTTTCTGTGCTCAATAAGCAACTTTCGAAATTACAGGCCGCCGGCGGCCGTGCAGTCGGCGGTGAGCAGTTGCAGCAGCAGACCGATTTGCTCAAGCAAATTGCCGAGATTCAACCCGCGTGGCTCGGCTGGCGCAAGCAAGATGGCCGTAGCGCTGAGGAGCAGCGAACCACCGAAGAGATCGCGCGTCGAGCACGGCCAACCGTGCTGGCCCGCTTGAATAATGGCACGCCTTTGCTTGTCCGCCGCTACTGGGGCCGTGGGGTTGTGCTGTTATTTTCTTCTAGTTTGTCGCCGCAGTGGACCACAATGCCCGACGTTGGCCAGTCTTGGTGGTTGATGGATCGCATCGTGCGCAGCCTGCTGACAGACACACTGCCGGTGAGAAATCTCAGCACCGAGGGCGGCTTTGTATTGCCAGTGGCGCCCAATGAACGCTCGGCCCGCTACACGCTCACGAGTCCAAGCGGAGAAGCAGAGGCGCTTTCGGTTGATGCGCTGGGCAACGAGCGTTACGGAATTAATCTCGGCAATTGGACGCAGCGCGGAATCTACCGTGTGAGCGCCGCACGGGGTAATGATTCGGCCGAAGGCGCGCCTGGCGAAGATGCCCAACTCTGGGAGTTGCCGCTGGCTGTGAATGGGCCAGCCGACGAATCAGAGCTCGTGGTTTCACAACTCGGTAAGGCTGCTGGCGGTCGCACGTTTGTTGCCGTGGCCAGTGCCGGGGCAACCGTAAAGCCTCCATCCAACGAAGATGTTGACATCTGGAAGTGGCTGATTGGCTTGGTGCTCTGCATGCTGTTGTTGGAGTTGTACGTAGCCGCAAAATCAACTCCGCGCATCGAATTAGCACGCTGAAAAGAACATTCAACAGAACATCGAACACATGAGTACTCAACAACAATTCTACGCCCTGCTCGGCCGCCTGCTCGGCATGGAGCAGATGCAAAGCATCTCCGATTGCAAGCTAGGCTTTGCGGCCAGCTGGGCGCAGCGGGGGCCATTCTGGCTGCTGCTAGGCTGCGTGATGCTGGTGGTTGTCTCGGCTTGGTTTTATCTGCGCCATCAAACCGACCGCAACCATCGCACGCGATTGGCGTTGCTGGTTGTGCGTGGGCTCTTGCTGAGTCTTGTGTTTTTGCTGCTTGCCGAACCGATTCTCTTGCTTTCATTGCAGAGCCGAAAACGGCCGGCTCTTTGGCTGCTGTTTGACGGTACCGACAGCATGAACATTGCCGACGATCTCCCTGAAGAAGAGCGGTTGGCAACGGCGAAGGCCGTTGGCATGGAGCAGCCGTCCGGCGAGGCCGCGCAGCGACAACCATCGCGCATTGACTACCTGCGAGCGCTGGTGCAAAAGAAAGATGATGGCTTGTTGGAGCGGCTGAGCAAGGACTTTCGCCTGCAGGCCTTTGTCTTCGATTCCCCGCAGGGCGTGCGCAGCTTGCCGTTGGTCGAGGAGAGCAAGGGCAAGCCTGACGGTAAAAAGTTTGCCGAGCAACTCAGCAGCGTTGGCAAGGTCACAGCCATTAGCACTGCCTTTACCGACCTCGCCCGTCGCCAAACCACAACCAACGTCAGCGGCCTGATTGTGTTTAGCGATTTCAATCAGAATGCTGGTCCGCCTGCGGTTCCTTCAGCCAAGCAACTCGGCATCGAGGTCTACACTGTCGGCGTAGGAGCAACGCGGGCTGTCGATGCCACTGCCGAGGTGCTCGCCGAGCCCTTTGCGCACAAGGACGAACAAACCACTGTCAGCGTCGTGGTCAAGCAGACCGGCCTCAATGGCCAGACTGCCCGGGTGCGGTTGCTCAGCGAATCGCTCGGCAGCATCGGTGGAAACGCTGGAACGATCACGCCGATTGCCGAGAAAACAGTCGTTCTCGATGGTCCTTCGGAGGCGGTTGAATTTCCCTATGTGCCCATGCAGGCCGGCCGCTTCAATCTGGTGGCCGAAGTCGATCCCCTCCCGGGCGAAGCGGTCGAGGACAACAATCGAGCCAGCCGTGAGATCACCGTTCTGGAGGATTTTCTACGGCTGATGTTTGTTGAGTACGAACCGACTTGGGAATGGCGCTTCATCAAGGAGGTTTTTCACCGTGACCGTCTGGTTGGGATGAAGGGCTTTCGCACGTTCCTTTATTCGTCCGATCCGAAAGTGCGCAAGCAAAACGAACTTTTCCTGCCGACAATGGCACCGCCGCGCAATGAATTTTTTGCCAACGATCTCATCTTCATTGGCGATATGCCCGCGGCCCCACCGCTGTCGGCGCTCAGCACACGATTCTGCGAGATGGTCAAGGAGTTTGTTGGTGAACTCGGCGGTGGAGTTGTCTTTCTCTCCGGTCCACGATTTGGTCCTCAGCAACTCGTCGGTACGCCGCTAGCCGACATGCTCCCGGTGATTGTTGATCCGTCAGCGCGTCTGCGCGACGAAGCCCCTTTCACTATGCGGCTCACTTCGCGGGCGGCCGAATACAAATTTATGCAACTCGGCAAGGGCTCTACGCTGCAGGATCTGCAGGAGGGCTGGGAAAATCTTGGGCCGTTGCCGTGGTACCAGCCAGTGCTGCGCAAGCACCCGCAGGCCACTGTGTTGGCGGAGCATCCCACCGCCACGTGCATCGACGGCAAGGAGAAGCAACCCCTGATTGCGGTTCGTTCCTACGGCCGCGGCGAGGTCGTCTATCTGGGGTTCAATGAAACATTTCGCTTGCGTCGCATGATGGGAGAACAATCGTTCCGGCAGTTCTGGGGTCAGGTGATGGAACGACTCGCGCTCAATCACACGCTCGGAGCCGACAAGCGTTTTGTGGTTCGCACCGATCGTCGCAACTACCAAATCGACGATTCTGTCACCGTCACAGTCGACGCCCGAAACGCCGATTACCAACCGCTGTCTGAAGCTGATCTCTCGGGCAGCAAGTTGATCGGTCAGTTGATGCTGCCGAGTGACGGTGGCCAGGAACTGCCGCAGCAACCACTCAATCTGACGCAGGTTAAAAAGGGTACATTTGAGGCGCGGTTTACCGCTGCCATCTCCGGTGAACACCGGGTGCGTGTCACCGATCCAGTGAGCAATAAGCCGATTGATTGGACCTTTAATGTCGTCAGTACCCCCGTCGAGAGACAGCGTGCGATTCGCAATGTAGTCTTACAGGAGTCGCTGGCTGCTGAAACGGGCGGTCGCAGCGTCGACCTGAAAGACATCGATTCGCTCGTGCGATCGATCAAGCCGGTTGCCAAAACAGAAACGAGCATTGAAGCCGTATCGCTGGTCAATACCTGGCTGTGCTTTTTCTTGTTTGCTGGCCTGCTGTTGGGCGAGTGGTTTCTCCGCAAGTGGATCAACCTGCCATGAAACAACTTGAATATCTTCGCGATCAACTGCTCGATCTGTGCCGTCAATCGCGGCGCGTTCGCTGGGCAACTGCCGCTAGCGGCATGGCGATCGCCTTGCTCCTCGTGTTGGCAGGTATTTTTGCAATCGACTGGACATTTCGGAAAACCGAAGATCTCTCGGTGCGATTGACTGTACTGGCGGGTGGTGTTGCCGCGCTGGGTTGGGCATTTACGCGATTTGCACAGCCGTGGCTTAAGCAGCGCGAGGAGCCGATGGAAATGGCGCTGCGTGTGCAACGCCATGCAGGCATCGATAGCGATCTCATTGCAGCGTTGCAGTTTGAAACTCCCGCTGCTACTGATTGGGGTTCACCGCACCTGACGACCGCATTGATTGAAAATGTTTCGTCGCGACAGCGGCAGGTCGATCTCAAGGGCGTTGTGAGGCGCGAGCAATTAGTCAAGCGACTCAAGATGCTCGGGGCGGTGGCGGCAGTCTGGCTGGTGGTGGGACTGCTCATTCCGGGTTATGTTGGCGTGTTTTTTAATCGACTGCTGCTGGGTGCACAGCAGTACCCAACCCTCACGCAAATTAAATCGATTGTGATTAACGGTCGCAACGTCGATCTTTCCTCGCGCGTTGATTCCAAGATTCGCATTGCCTACGGTCGAGCGGTGAAATTTGAGGTTCAAGCAACCGGCCCAGCAGTCGCCGGTGGTCGCATCGAGATGGCTGGCAACAAGGGTGGCCAGTCGGCCGTGATTTCGCTTGAGCCAGCGGCGGCCGCCACTTCTGTGCCACCTGTTGCCGATGCTGTTGCCGCCTTCAAAGGTCAGTATCCGCGACTGCTGGAGGATGCACGCTGCCAGATTTATTTGGGGGATGCTTGGACAGAGCCCTTGAATCTCACCATCATCCCCTCTCCAACGGTCGAGGTTGAGCCGGAGGTTGTGCCGCCACTCTACGCCCGCTCCAACACTCCTGAGTTGCTCACATTCCCCCGCGGCACTCGGCAATTTTCCGTGATTGAAGGATCAGAGGTGCGGCTCAATGTTTCCTCCGATCGGCCGTTGAAATCTGTCACACTCAAGTCTGGACCAATCACGATTCCCTTTGTTCTCAACTCCGCTGCCACCACTCGCTCGCCCTTGACTCCGAATGAGCAGATCTGGTCGCCCAAGCTTGCCAATACGCCCTTGGCGGCGATTATCGAACCGCTGCGGTATTCAATCGATGTTGTCGACGGTGAAGATCAAACGCTGGAGCGGCCGCTCGAGGGTTACATTCGCATCGAGCCCGATCTGGCTCCGCGCATTGTTGCAGCGACAAAAACACCATTCATTCTCCCCGGTGCACGCCCCTCCACGTATTACGGGGTCAGCGACGATCATGCCGTGGGGCGGATCTGGTTTACGTGGGAAGTTCAACGCGGCGACGCTGTTGTGGGCGTGGGCGCTGTTGGAAATGCTCTGGCAACCGGCGGACTGCAGCAAAAGCCTGGCGTGCCGGAAACGGCTGTTCAACCTCCCGATGCAGACACCCTAAACGCCGCTCAGAATGCCGTGCAGAATGCGGCCCAGAACACCATTGAGCTCTACAAGCTCGCTGAGACCGATGCCCCAGAGCCCGTGTTGGAAGGGACGTATGCCATCGATCTTAAGACTGTCGGTTTGAAGCGTGGCGACACGCTGAAAGTTACGTTTCATGCCACCGACTACCGTGGGAAGAATCCCGGCAAGTCGACGGATTCCGATCCGCTCGTTTTTCAAGTGACTGACGAGCAGGGCATCATGGCAAGCCTGTTGGAAGGCGATCAAAAATCGGCCCGTGAGTTGGAGTTATTTATCAAACAACTACTAGGACTGGGGGATTCACCATGAGAATCGCGCAGACTACTTGCATCGTCGGTCTTTTACTTTTCGGATTTGTACGCACCACTGTCGCCGAGGCATTGCCCAGCGAGAAGCTCCGCCAGCAGCAGCGCATTCAGCGACAGGTGCACGACATGGCAGAACGTTTGGCCGCCGATGTGCTCGATCTGCAACTGCTGCAATTACGAGAAAATAACCTCGGTGCGCACCCCTACTTTCTGGAAATTGAACGGATGCGCGACCATCTCAGCGAGCTGGTTGACAACGAGATGGCCGACGTCATTAGCCTGCTGGAAAAAGCCGATCTGGATGACGAAGCCCAGCGCGCAAAACTTTTTCAGGAAGCGCGGGAAAAGAGCCGGCTGATTGTCACGCAGTTGCTGGCTGAACAACAGATCCTGCTGAGACGACTTAAAATCGCAGAGCTCGCTCGACAGGTGCAGCAACTCATCCTGCAGCAAACGCGTACGCTCACAACCACTCAAAGCCTCTTTAAACAGGCGGAGGATCGCCGGCAGGACCTCAACCTCACGGCAGTTGAAGATCAGCGGGATATGGGGCTAACCTGCGGACAGTTTGAAAAGAATTTGCGGGATGCCTCGCAATTGACTGGCACGATCGGTCAAGATGCCGCAGCGGCGTTGCAGCTCTATGAGAAGGAAAAACTGACCCAGCGGCTTCTCGATGCGGAGACAGCGCTGCGGGCCGCTGAGTTTCAACCAGCAATCGTTCAGCAAAAGGGCATCATCGATGTGCTGCAGTCCATGCTGGCAAAGATTCAGCGACTGCAAAAATCGATCGACGGCACAAGCAGTGAGATAGAGAACAAAATTGCTGCTGCTATTGAAAAGCAGAAGGAGATTCTGGCGACCAGCGAAAAGAAGGATCTCGATGCGGCCAGCACCGACAAGGCGGCTGCAGAGCAAAGCGAGTTGGCCAAGAGCATTGCCGCGATTGCAACGCTGGCCCCGAGTTCGCCGGAATTAAAAGCAGCGCTGACCCAGGCAAAGTCGGCGGCAGAAAAAGCAGCCGATAATTTATTTGACCAAAAGAAGCCCGAGGCACAGGCCAACGCTAACAAGGCACTCGAAAGCTTGCAGGCCGCTGCTCAAGAAGCGCAGAAGGCGGCAGAAGCTCAAAAAGCACAACTCGCTCAGCAGACGCCTCCTAGCCCGGCGACGCCTCCCAGCCCTAGCCCGGCGACGCCTCCTAGCCCCAGCCCGGCGACACCTCCCAGCCCCAGCCCGGCAACGCCTCCTAGCCCTCAGAACGCGCAAAAGCCTCCAGAAAGCCCGCCGCCGTCCGCACAGGCAAATGCGCCACCCAAAAATAGTCCTCCCTCACCGCCCAAAGACTCCCAAGCCAGTAAGCCGGGAGCTCCCAAGCCAGGGGCTGGAAAACCCGGCGCACCCAAGCCCGGCGGTGGACCTCCCAAACCAGGTGCTCCAAAACCCGGTCAAATGGCAGGAAAAGGTAAAGGCGGCCCAGGAAAAGGTGGTCCTCCAGGGCCTCCGGGCCCCCCGGGGCCACCGAGCCCTCCGGGTCCGCCTGGCCCTCCGGGTCCTCCGGGTCCAGCCGGTTCCCCAGGCCCTTCGGCGACACCTCCTCCTCCCGGCGGTCCTCCGTCTCCACCTGGTCCTCCGGGGCCACCCGGACCAGACGGGCCACCTAGCCCACCGGGGCCGCCCGGGCCTCCAGGGGTTGTTCCTACCGGTGAGAGCTTAAGCATGAAACAAACCGAGGGTCAGAGTCTTAAGTACTTCAAAGGTAAGGCCGGCGCTCCAGGAAAAGCCACTCCCAATCAACCCAACGGTGCTGATGGTCCGGACGCCGTGTTGACGGAGGGGCCGCTATTTGGCGAAGAGCCGTGGTTCGCCGATCTCCCGCCAGACATGCGAGAATCGATTCGCACAAACTCCAGACTCAACCCGCCTATTGGTTACGACAGACGCATCCAAGAGTATTTTCAGAACGTGGCTCCCTAGTGGCTCGCAAACAGTGATCGCACCTTTTTAAACGACAATTGAGGAATTTCATGTCCGAGGAAAAATCGATGTCCAGTCCCGAAGACGTTGCCGCCGTGGCTCGTTGCAAGGAATCTTACGAGCGCATTTGCTCCGAGCTTTCCCAAGTTATCGTTGGGCAGGAAGAGGTCATTGAGCAGGTGCTCATTGCCATTTTTGCCCGTGGCCACGCCCTGCTTGAGGGTGTTCCGGGTCTCGCTAAAACGCTGCTCGTCAGCTCGATAGCGCAGGCCATGCATCTGAGTTTTAAACGCATTCAATTCACGCCTGACTTAATGCCCAGCGATATCACTGGTACGCAAATCATTCAGGAAGATCCCGAAACCCGTCGGCGTCAGTATCAATTTCTGCCAGGGCCCCTTTTTACGAACATGCTCTTGGCTGACGAAATTAACCGCACGCCACCAAAAACGCAGGCGGCGATGTTGGAAGCGATGCAGGAACGGCAGATTAGTTCTGGCGGTCACATCATGCCCTTGCCCGATCCGTTTTTTGTGCTTGCCACACAAAATCCACTCGAGCAAGAAGGCACCTATCCGCTGCCAGAGGCCCAGCTCGATCGCTTTTTGCTCTACATCAAAGTCGGTTATCCAAAACCGGCAGAGGAATGGGACATTGCCCGTCGCATCACTTCCGGTAAACGCGGCACGATTACGCCCTCGCTCACCGGCGAAGACATCGTCAAGCTGCAGAAACTCGTGGAGCGCGTGCCCGTGAGCGATCAGGTGCTCGGCTATGCTTGGGCGGCTGTGCTAGCCACCCGCCCAGGAACCGCTGCCGCTCCTGACTTTATCAACAAGTGGGTGGCGTGGGGCTCGGGACCTCGCGGTCTGCTTACGCTGATTACCTGTGCAAAAGCACGGGCTATCTTGCATGGACGGGTGCATGCCACGATCGGTGACGTGCAATGGCTGATCAAGCCGGCGCTGCGTCATCGCATTGCCCCCAACTATGCAGCCCAAGCTGCCAGCATGAACAGCGATCGCGTGATCGATCTGCTTCTGGAGCATGTATCGCCCGATAAGAAGTATGAAAAACCGGCCGCCTAACCCCGTTGTGATTGCCTATGTCTGCTTCAACCCTTTCGCGTTATCTCAATCCTGATGTTCTCAACCGTTTAACCGGCCGGCGGCTCGATCCGCGCGGACTTGTGTTGGGGAATCTGGCCGGCGCCCACAAATCGCCGCTGTCGGGTTTTGCCGTCGAGTTTGCCGGCCATCGGGAATACACGCCGGGCGACGATCCCAAGCACATCGACTGGCGCGTGTTTTTTAACCGCGACCAGCTGGTGGTCAAGCAGTATGAAATGGAGACAAACTATGTCTGCCATTTCCTGCTCGACTGCAGCGCGTCGATGCGCTACGGCGTGGGCGATCAGCAAAAACTCGACTACGCGTCGCAGTTGATTGCCATTCTTGGCCACACCGTTGTCGGCCAAGGGGATAAGGCCTCGCTGGGAGTTTTCGACGAAGTCGTGCGGGACGTTGTGGCTCCGAGCAATGCCATGTCTCAGGTCATCCGCATGACCGAGGCCCTTGATCGCATTGAGCCGGTGCAGAAAACGCAGATGGCAAACTGCCTCAACGAGTTGTGTGAGCGGATGAAGCGGCGAGAAATCGTGATGATCTTCAGCGATTTCTTTACCGATTTGCCGTCACTGGAATTAGCCCTCCAACAGATGCGCTATCGGCTGCATGAAGTGGTGCTCTTTCAAACGATGCATCACGACGAACTGGTTTTTAACTTTGACCGCATGACGAAGTTTGTCGGCCTCGAAGTTGCCCGCGAACTACTGGCTCAGCCAGAGGTGATTCGGCAGAATTATCTGCGCGTGATGCAGTCGTTTAACACGCGACTCGAGGAACTGTGCGAACGGAATCGGATCGAAAGAGTGCTCGTCGATACCAGTCGCGACAAAGCGGAAGTGCTCATCGACTATCTGAATCAGCGCAGCCAATTGCATAGAGGTCGTTAGGCCGGTTGCCCGAGGCAGAATTGCAAACGATCGCTCTCTCTAGCAAGAGGCCTGTGGAAATGCTGCTGAAAAATATCCTGATTGGCGGCCTACCATCTCCCGTAGGTCTTTCTAGTCAGACCCACAGACTGCGTTTACGGTCGCTTGGCGCAGCCGTTCTTTTTTTGATTGCTGTTTTGTCTTTAGGCCATTCCCTCGCTGAAGAAGTGGTGGACGCTCCTCCAGAACAAACCGGCGAAGACTGGCCGCCGTTTGCCGAGGTTGTGCTCGAGTGCCCATCGTGGTCTGTGGGTACCCCAACCAGTCCGCTTGTTCCCTTCAAAAAAAAGCCTCCGCTTCAACGCATAAAAGGTCGCCGCCAAGACCCACCACCGCCGACACCGACTTTCCCCACCCAAGCCGATCTACAGCCGATGCTCGAACCGGTGGGCAAGCCGTTTCAGCTTTCCTCAAACGTCAATCAAGCACCTCGTTTTCAAGGACTAGCGCGGCTGCGGGATTGGACCAACGATTCTCTCTTACGGATGAGTTGCTTTGAGGTTGGAGAAAATCTTCGCGTCCATATCTGGGGACAAAAAAAGGGCATCTCGCTTCGCTTTTATCCGCTCAATACGACGGTGGCTGCCTACCAAACCTTTGAAGTGCCCGGCCAAGGCGTGTCGGCCACTCAGCCATCGGTGCCGTATGGCACGCTCTTGGCAACAGACGATGGCCGCAATCAGCGACTGCCGGTCGGCATCTGCTACATCAGCCATCAAAATGGATCCGTTGTGGTCGATCGGGGCAATGTTCGGATTCTTTCAGTGCCTCTGGAAGGTCCCGTGCAGGCCGTTTTTATCGAAGCTCCTACGGACGTTGAGGTGCGCGATCTGGCGGTTGTCAATGCTGGTCCGGCACCGATCGAAACGCTCTTTGAGCACCGCGTTGTTCTGGATGGCACCCGGCCCGCTGAGCTCACCTGGCAGGAAACGCTTCCCGCAGGTGCCCGCCTGCAGCGCAACACAGTAGGCAGCGTTGAGCTCTCGGCTGACAAAACAGCGACTGTTGCGCAGGCCTCTTTTCCCGTCAGTGGGAACACTGTTTACGAAGTGATCTTTCAAGTCGAGGAGGCCTCGCCAGGCACTGGACTCATGCTGCTCAATGAGGCTGGCGTGCCACTGGAAGGGATTGAGTTTGGACAGAACCGGCAAGCCCGCACCGTATTTGGATTTGGCACATTGATCGAGCCGTTCAATGCGGACATCTGGGCCGATGAAAATAGACCCGTGCCCTATTTTGGTCCAGGTCAGTGGGTGCGATTGATTGTCAGCGGCGGCACAGCACGATTCTGGATCAGCGGTGATGGCCAAAACTGGGGGCGGGTTTTGGAGCCGCGTGCCAAGAACGGTTCCTGGCGATCCATCGGCCTCTTTGCCCGTGAAACAAACGACCCACAAAAGCCGTTCGGGGCAGTCCGAAAAATTCGGCTGGGGAAAGTGTTGGTGCGCGAGTTGGATGGCCTGACGGCGGCAATCGATCCCCAACTGCTTGCGCAGGCGGCGGCCGTTGATTTCAGTTTTCAAACCAACGAACAGCCGGCCGCTTGGCTCATGCGAATGCAGCAACACCTGCCGAAGGGCTGTGCTCCTGCCGACTGGCAGTATGCCTGCGTCATGCAGGCTTTTAGTGGGGCAACGGTGGAGATCGCACAAAACATTTTGGATCCAGTGGTGGATGCCCGGCTGGCCGGCCTGCCCACGCTGCCTGAACAAATCAAACTTTTAAGTGATGCCGCTCTGATCAACCGCAGCCGACCGGAGGACACACTGCGTCAGATCGAACTCTGGGAGCGAATCGGTCGGGCTGTGCTCTACTCTGGCCAAGACTCTGGCCAAGACTCGGGCCTCTTGGGATTTGTGAAGGCCTTTGCAGAAGCCTCAATCTTAAATATAGCGCCCCGCAGTGGACCCATTTCCCGCTCTTTTATCGGCGATGCACTGCTGCTGCTGCACGCTGAGAATCGCGGGCAAGACCTCGACTCCTTTATTGATTGGCTCAACTTTTGGATTTGCGGTGAGCCGCAAATGCGTCCTTGGCTGGCCGGCGAACGCCGTTTAGCGCTCTATGAAACCTTGAGCGCGCAGGCTTCGAGCCGTGCTGCTGGTCAGGCCGCTACCAGCCTCCCCCAACCGGTAGCGATTGGTGTCAGTCGGGTCGCTGAAAATTTTTATATCGATCTGATCGCTGCTCTGCAGGAAAGACAGTATCAGGATGTTGTTCGATTGTTTCGCGTCAACAGCTTGCAGGAATCAGACGCTCTTGTGCCGAGTCCGGGCGATGGGCACCTCTTTGTCTCGCTGCCACTAGCGCTGCGTTCGATCCAACAACGGCAGAAGGAGTTTGCCGAGGCGCTCACCCAAGAACTCTCACCAGCTGAAGCCTTGCGGGCCGAGCAGGTGTTGACGCGTTGCGATCCGTTGGCGATTGAAAAACTGGCGCTGCAAACGACCGGCACACCGACAGCGGCAACGGCTTGTCAGTGGCTGGGAGATCGAGCGTTGGCCAATGTTGATTTCACAATTGCAGTCGATTGGTATGAAAAAGGTCTGCTTGTGGCAACCGCCGAGCAGCAATCCGCTCTGAGTGCACGCTTGCGATTGGCGTCGGCTGCACTAGGCAAGACTGTCGGCGAACCGCCCAAGCAACCGGTTGTGTTTGGAGCCGATAGCCTGCCACCGGATCGCTTTGAGCAGCGGGTGTCGGAGTTACTGTCGCAGGCTAAGGGCAATGTGGGCACCGCCCTGCCCCTGACAGAATCCTTTATCGCCACCGAATTTCCAGTCGCCCCACTGCGGGCTGTGCCCTGGGCTGATTTTAACGAAGGCCTCCCCGACAACAACGCCATGGGAGAGCCGCTGCGCGGGCGCATTTGGGCGTTGGGAAACGTGTCGGCTATCGTGGCTGATGATCTGATGATCGTGACGAGCCGACGCCGTATTTCCGCACTCGACTTAGCTACGGGGAAAGCTCGCTGGGGTCACGAACTGGGCAACTCACTTCTGCCAGGATCGCTACGGCCCGCCATTGACAACGGCAAGATTTTCATTCGCTCGATGACATCGGCCATGAAATATGGGCTCACCTGCATCGATCAAAAAAGCGGTCGCGTGCTGTGGCGCACCGATTGTGAACAAAATCTGGTGGCCGATCCATTTCTTGTACACGGCCGGTTGTTTTCGCTGCTGGTGCGTTCCACAACCGAGGCCGGCAGCCTGTTCTCGTCGCTGTTGTCGCTCGTGGAATTGAATCCCGAAAGCGGGGTTGTGTTGGAAAGTGGAGCCCTCTGCATGGTGGCGGAGCGACCCAATATGCCCTACGAGTGCCAGGCTGTTTTATCGGGCAGCCAACTTGTACTGACCATTTCGGGCGCCGTGATTTGTTCGAATTTGCAAGGTGCCATTCAGTGGCAGCGAGCCAGTCGTTCCTTAGCGCTGGATGTCGATCCCGGTTTTGAACTGCAGGAACTTCTACCGCCGCTGGCGGCAGACGGGCGTCTTTTTCTGCACCAACCCGGCAACGGTGCCGTTGAATGCTTGGCGGCTTTAACCGGTGAAGTGCTCTGGCGAAGGGGCGTGATTGGCCTCCAGCGAGTTGTGGGAATTGTGGGCGAGCGCTTGGTCGTGAAGTCGACACAGGGCATACTGGCTTTGGATACCACAACGGGCAAGGTGCTCTGGCGACGCGATCTGGCAGGCACACTGCCCGCTGTGGGGATGATTGGTAGCCAGACTGTGTTGGGCACGCGGCTCATCACCCTACCCGACAAAATGCTCGTGGAATTCAACTGGATTGATTTGGCTTCCGGCGACATTAAGGGCCAATCTGCCTTGCCGCTGACCACGCGCGAGCTACCGTTGCTGGGGCCGATGGTGGCTGCTGGCAAGCGCGTTTGGTGCTTGAGTAATCGTGGCATTGAAGGCGATCCCCAGCCGCCTCCAAACCTTAAACGCGTCTACGAATTGCTTCCTGCCCTCCCTCCCGTTGCAGCCGTTCCCCCTCCGACCGCTCCGTGATGAGGGCCTGCTCGGCGCCGATCCGCTAGTCCCCTTTCGTGAGCCTAGAGAATTGCAATCATGAATCTGTTTGTTCGAAACCCCAAACGTCCCCTGCTGCTTGTGCTGCTCTTGGCTGTGTTTGTCTCTGGCCTGGCTGCAACGGTGGGAGCGGAGCCTTTTTTGCCCAGCGGTGAGCCCGATCCAACCAACCCCAATTTGCGGCTCTGGCTGCGGGCAGATTCGGGCATCAAAGACGGGCAGGGTCGCGGTCCTGCCGATGGGGGCTTTGATGGCAGCGTGGTGGAATGGATCGATCGCTCCGCGCATCATTACGATCTCAAGGCCACGCCGCCAGAGCGTGCCCCGCTCTATGTGCCGCGGCAGATGGCCGCTAGTAATCAGCCGGTGGTTGCCTTTGCCGGTCGGCAGATTCTTTCTCGCATAAAAGACCCGCTGCACGATCAAGCCGAATCGACTACGGTGATCGTGTTGCAGCAACAGGCCAGATCTGGAGGCTATGTCTATTCGATTGGGCAGGGCGGAAACACGCGCGAGCTTTTAAATCTGCCTTCGGCTAATCCGTTGGTTTCCTGTCCCACAGCGCAAAGCTGGCTGGTGTGCACCGCTGCTGGCGAGCGAGGATTAGATTTGGCGTTACCGGTTGCCGGTGATTCTCGCGCCGATGGCAAAAGACCAAAACGCTTTCGCAAGGAAATCGTTGCTGGTCAGCCGCTGCCTGGCGATGGCGGATCGGAGGGGCGTCTGCGGATCTGCTGGCTCAACTGCGGCCAAAGAATTTCTAGCGAGCACCACGACGGTACGGGCAATTTTTTGGGTGGCGTTTCTGCTCAGGCTCCACCAGACATGAAGCCGGGCAGCAATAAATGCTTGCCCGAATTCACCCTCGGTGG